>NZ_JAMYUO010000015.1:0-144961 GCF_040323125.1 Mesorhizobium sp. M0062 | reverse complement strand
GGGGGGGGGCTGTGGGGGGGTTCTCGGGTCCCGCGCCGTCCCCCTCATCTTCCCCCCCCGCGGGGTGGGGGGGGCGGGCGGCCACGGGCGGGGGGGGGGGGCACTGCGTACTACGAGAACCCCCACCCCGATCCGCTTCGCGGATCGACCCTCCCCACAAGGGGGAGGGTAAAAGGTGAGGATAGCCCCTCAAAACTCAATCCCCTGCTGTGCTTTAACGCCGGCCGAAAAATGATGCTTGGTCACGCCCATCTCCGTCACCAGATCCGCCGCCTCGACCAGCGCCGGCTTGGCGTTGCGGCCGGTGACGACGACATGCAGACCTTCGCGCCGCGCTTTCAGCGCCGCCACCACTCTGTCGAGATCGAGATAGTCGTAACGCAGCGCGATGTTCAGTTCGTCCAGCACGACGAGGCTGATCGAGGGATCGGCGATCAGCTCCAGCGCCTTGGCCCAGGCGGCTTCGGCCGCCGCAATGTCGCGCTTCAGATCCTGCGTCTCCCAGGTGAAACCCTCGCCCATCGTGTGCCAGACGACACGGTCGCCGAACGCCGCGAAGGCGTCCTTTTCGCCGGTGTGCCATTTGCCCTTGATGAACTGGACGACGCCGACGCGCTTGCCATAGCCGAGCATGCGCAGCGCCAGCCCGAAGGCGGCCGTGGTCTTGCCCTTGCCGGGTCCGGTGTTGACGATCAGCAGCCCCTTCTCGACCGTCTTTTCCGCGACCTCGGCGTCCTGCACCGCCTTGCGTTTGGCCATCTTGGCGCGGTGGCGTTCTTCGTCTTTTGCGTCGATATCGGTCATCATTTCACCTTGAGCGGCAGCCCCGCCACCATCAGTAGCACCGTATCGGCAACCGCCGCGACCTGCTGGTTGAGACGGCCGGCGGCATCACGAAACCGGCGTGCGAGCGCATTGTCGGGCACGATGCCTTGCCCGACTTCGTTCGAGACAACGAGCCAGGGCCCGCGCGGCCGCGACAGCATGTCGGCTAGCCGCCGGCATTCCGCCTCGAGATCATGGTCGGAAAGCATATGATTGGTCAGCCACAGCGTCAGGCAATCGACGAGCACCGGCTGGTTGTCGGGCAAGGCTTCGAGCGCTCCGACAAGATCGAGCGGCGCGTCGATGGTCGCCCAGCCTTCGCCGCGCCGCGAGCGATGCAGCGCGATGCGCTCGCGCATCTCATCGTCATAGGCTTCGGCGGTGGCGATATAGGCCCATGGCGGCGGCAACGCCGTCGCCAGGGTTTCGGCATGCGCGCTGTTGCCGGAGCGCCCACCGCCGATGATAAAGGTCAAACTGCGATCAGGCAAAGCTGTCGCGCAGGCTGGTCGCCGAGCCGGTGAAGCGTTCGCGCACCACGCCAATGACGGCGCCGAGCACCAACCAGAACACCAGATTGGTCACCGTCACCGCCACCACGAACTGGTGATGCAGGCCTTCGGGGATCGGCGTCTCGAAACTGTCGGGCTGCGGCGCGCCGACAATATGCGGGGCGACGATCAGAACGACGGCAAGGACGGTCAGCGGCGCCGAGGTGCGGAAGGCGATCAAGGCAAGGCCAATGGCAGTCGCCACAACCGTCGCCACCCACCAGATCTGGCGCTGCATGAGATCGGCCGCCGGCATTGCCGGCAGTTCCGGCGGCAGGCCGAGGCCCGGAGCCAGCGTGAATACGGCAAAGCCGGCCAGACCCCAGAACACCCCCTGGCGCCAGTTGCCGATGCCGCCGGCGAATTCGGAAACGGCCACCAGGACCAGCGCGAAACCGATACCGGTGACGATATTGGCCAGCACGCTGAAGGCGAATCGCTCGAAGCCGTCGGCCGGCGCCCAGCCTTCGTCCTCCGCTGGCGCGGCAGCTTCAGCCGGGGCTGCGCTGCTCACGGCATTTTCCGCCGGCGCGGCGGTGCTCATGGCATTGGTGTCCGCAGCGTTGGCGGCGGGCGCCGCGGCATGCTCATGCTCATGGCCGCCACCAGCCTTTTCGTAGACCTCGGCCTTGAGGATCAGCGGCACGGTGGCGTAGGCCTGCATGCAGGCGAGAGCGACACCCGCCACGAGCCCTGCGATCGCCGCGATGAACACGACGTTGCGAAACAGGTTCATGATGTCAGATCCTCGTCAGTGGCAGGGAAACGCCATCGAATGGCGATAGTCGTGCGCCGCATTGTGGACCGCATCGATATGCGAGAAACCGACAACGCCGACGACGAAAATGCCCAGAAACGCGCTAAGCACGAGCTGCATGAAGCGCGACTGCGAGGAGACGGAAGCGCCGAGGGAGACGGAAGCGGTATTCATATCTTGTCCTTTCGCCCTCCACCCGAGGGCATCGAAGTCAGTTCCCTGTCGCCGGCAGGTCTCCTGGCTCGCGGATCAGCGCCCTTCCCCACCTTCCCGAGGAAAAAATCCTCAGTGGCTTGGAGAGGACTACCGCACACAGTTGCGGGGGCAGCCACGGCATTGGGCAACAAGTCAGCCCTCACCGCATTCCCTCTTGGTCCCTAACGGAACCGACGACATGCATGACTATAGGCTGAAACGGCCGCATCCGGCAAACCAAATTCCGCCGGCCAACAGCGCGAATGCGCCATGCGGCGTTACGGGTTCAACGCGGTGATCCGCTCGGCAACCAGCCGCTGCAGCCGCCACAGATGGCGATCGTGAATGCCGCGCTCTTCAAGGTTTTTCACCGTGTTGTAGAGATAGTCGGCGCCCGACCCCCAGTGCCCGCAGGACGTTGCCAGCCTTTCGACGACCTTGCCCTCGTCGAGCGGCCCTGAATAGGTCAGGCCGTTGCGGTTGATGACGAAGGCCAATGCCCTGAGCGGTCCGGCCTCGCTTGCAAGCTTCAGCATGCGCGGCCGGTAGCTTGTCGGCTTCAGCGTGACTTCGCGCCGGAAAAGCCGGCCCAACTGCCCGCGCCGGTTACTTTCGGTCAGCCGGAAGGCGACGCCCTTGCATTGTCCGCCACGGTCCAGCGCCATCATCAGGCCGGGGCTGTCCTTGGTGCCGCGCCAGCGCGTCATGTTCATGCAAAAGGACCGATGCCAGCCTCGCGCCAGCGCAACGCGGTCCTCGACATAATCTATTTCCGGTTTCCAGATCAGCGATCCATAGCCGAACAGCCATAGCGGTTCGCTATCCGGGAGTTCGACCTGGAATTCATCCAGCAGCGCGTCATAGTCGGCGTCATCGAGATGCATCGCGTCCGGATCCGGCCCGGGGTCCCTGATCTCGCGCCAGCAGCGCGCGACCAGCTCCGGCGTAAGCGACATCTGTCGTGCGGCCAATTTCCGAATCCCCCCAATTTCCGAATGTCCCATGTCCACGACATGATTATGCGCCGCGCCTGCAACCGGCAATGCGGCACTCTGATTGACAAACGATTTGCCGGGGTGTCGGCTGACGCTTCATAGGAAGCCAGCCATGCATCCCAGCCCGAGCGAGCGCGACCCCTATAACGGCCTGAGCCGGGCCGAACCGACGCTACCGTCGTCGGCCTATTGGGATAGCGAGGCTTACCAGCGCGATCTCGACGCCATCTGGCACAAAAGCTGGCTGCTCGTCTGCCGCGAGGCCGACCTCGCCCAGCCGCTGGCGTTCAGGACATTCCGCGTCGGCACGCAGGAAATCGTCATTCTGCGGGACGAGACCGGCGAACTGCGCGCCTTCCACAACACTTGCCGGCATCGCGGCTCGCAGCTTTGCCAGAAAAGCGAGGGCCGGCTGAAAGCGCGGCTCATCACGTGCCCCTACCACGCCTGGTCCTACTCGCTGCGCGGCGATCTCGTGCGCGTTCCCTCGAAATCGCTGCCAGATGGTTTCGACAAGGCCGATCATCCGCTCTACCGGGTGGCGCTGTCGGTGTGGCGCGGCTTTGTCTTTGTGAACCTTCAGCAGGCTGCGGCCGGCTCCGCCGGGACCTCCTTCGATCCCGCATCCGGCGACCTCGCCAACTGGCCGCTGGAAACGCTGGTATCAGGCCATGTCCTGCGCAAGGTGATGAACTGCAACTGGAAGATCTTCTGGGAGAACTTCAACGAGTGCCTGCATTGCCCGGGCGTCCACAAGGACCTGTCTCGGCTGGTGCCGATATACGGCCGCGGCCTGATGAGCCGGCACGACGACCCCGACTGGGTCCGCCATGCCGACAATGACGCACCGGAGTTTTCGGGTGGCCTGCGCGCCGGCGCCGAGACCTGGTCGCGCGACGGACATGCCCATGGCCCGGTCTTCCCGGGCCTGACGCCGGCCGAGCGTGCGGCCGGACAGACCTATGCCACCAGCCTGCCCTCGATGTTCATCGTCGGCCATGTCGATTATGTCAGGACGGTGCGACTGATGCCGCTCGGTCCCGAACAGGCCGAACTCACCGCCGAGTGGCTGTTCGCGCCCGAGGCGCTCGCCGAGACCGACATCGACAATGTCGTCGCCTTCGGTACCCAGGTGCTGGAGGAGGATGCCGCGATCTGCGAGGTCAACCAGAAAGGCCTGCGCTCGATGCGTCACGCGGCCGGCGTGCTGATGCCGGAGGAGTATGATCTGCATCGCTTCCACAACTGGGTGCGCGAGCGGCATGCGGCCTCCTGATCAAAGCGACTTCGGCAGATAGCGCCAGGTGATAAAGCCGCAAACCGCGGCCAGAATGCCCAGCGTCACGAACACCGAGCCGAGGCCGAAAAACGCCAGCACCACCGAATAGACCAGCGGCGGCGTCAGCTCGGAAAAGTCGAGATAGGTGCGGTAGACCGCGGCCATCTGCGCCCGCTCATAGGACCGCACCGAGCGCATGAAGGCGGTCGAGCCCAGTGCATCGAGCGCGATGGTGAAGAAGGCGCCGCAGAGCAGGAAAAAGCCCGTAAGCAGCGGCGCGGTAGTGCCGACCGCGCCCGCCGCAAGCAGCGTCGCCGACATCGCGAAATAGGCGAAGGTCATGGTGCGCCGGCCGCCGAAGCGTTTTCCAGCCTTGCCCCAGAAGATCGCCATGAACAACAGCGCATTGCCGGCCGAAACCAGCAGGCCGCCGGCAAGCTCGCCCTCGCCGGTAATCACCATGAACAGCGGCCCATAGACGAAGAACGTCGTCCAGAAGCAGGAGCGGCCGAAGGCGATCAGCCAGGCCAGCCTGAGCCTGGGTTGTGCTACGAAGCGGCCGATATTGGCCAGCGGATTGGCCGGCCGCGTCTTGCCAGGCCGGATCGACTGGTTGTCGCCCAGCCTGTAGGTCCAGAACAGCGCCAGCAAGGCCAACGCAAACACCGCGACCGCGCCATGCGCGGCATAGATGCCGTAGCGTGTGTAGAGGAAGATGCCGAGTGTCGGCCCGCCGGTCCAGGCCAGCATCGACCACGCCATGCGCAGCGATTCGGCCTGCATGAAATCGGTCTTGCGGATGTGGTCCATGATGTAGAGGTTGAGCGTGATCGACAGGGCGCTCGCCCCCATGACGCGGCACAGCATGCCTGCCAGTTGCCCCGCAAGCGTGTGGGTGACGAAGAACAGCGAGCCTATCGCCAGCAGGCAGGCGCCGGCGGTATAGACCCAGCGCCGGGCAAACCTGCGGATCAACATCGGCATGAACAAGGTCACCGACAGGCCGAGCAGCGCCACGATGGTGTAGAGGATCGAGACGATCTGCTCGTTGTGCAGAATCTCATAAGCCTGGATCGGGATGACGCTCGATACCGTGGCGCGGGCGAAGGATTCGACCGCATAGAGCGAGGCAAAGGTGCGCGCATCCGCCGGACGCAGGGCTGGCAGCCAGATCGGATGGCGCACATGGGTGGACATTTGATCCCCAAATCAGACTCGCAGCCCAAATCTGCGCTGGCGCTTCCTCCGCCAGTAACAGGAAACCGACCCCTTCCCGGCAAAAAGCGAATTCGGCCAAAGGCTTTCCGGCTCTGGCCTAAAGCGCCGCGCGATGCAGCCGCACGGCGCGACCCGGAGCGTAGAGGGCGGCCTTCTTTTGTCCGGTGCAACCGTGATAGTCGTCTTTGGGGCTGAATCAGATCGCGAGACCATGAGCATCCATACCGCACCCCCTGGAGATCAACTGAAGCGAGATCAACCGAAGCGCATCGTCGCCATCGATGTCGTACGCGGCATCGCGCTGATCGCCATGGCGAGCTACCACTTCACCTGGGATCTCGAAAATTTCCACTACACCGACCCCGGCCTCACCGCCGTCGGCTGGTGGAAGATCTATGCGCGCTGCATCGCCTCGACCTTCCTGTTCCTGGTCGGCGTCAGCCTGTTTCTCGCTCATGGCAGGCAGATCCGCTGGACCGGCTTCTGGAAACGTTTTGCCATGGTCGCCGTCGCGGCCGCCGCTATATCGGCGGTCACGTACTTCAT
This sequence comes from Mesorhizobium sp. M0062, assembly GCF_040323125.1. Classification (NCBI taxonomy): domain Bacteria; kingdom Pseudomonadati; phylum Pseudomonadota; class Alphaproteobacteria; order Hyphomicrobiales; family Phyllobacteriaceae; genus Mesorhizobium; species Mesorhizobium sp. M0062. The sequence continues at coordinate 138,595 of NZ_JAMYUO010000015.1, read as the reverse complement.
CACGCCGGACAGCTTCATCTTCTTCGGCATCCTGCATCAGATCGCGCTGGCCAGCTTGCTCGGCCTTTTGTTTCTGCGGCTGCCTTCCTGGCTGACGCTGGTCGTGGCGGCGGTGGTGATCGCAGTCCCCCTCTATCTCCGATCCGAAGCCTTCGATCATCCGGCGCTTTGGTGGGTCGGCCTGTCGGCGATCAACCCGCGCTCCAACGATTACGTGCCGCTGTTTCCCTGGTTCGGCGCCGTGCTTCTCGGCATCGCCGCGGCAAGGTTTGCGTCCACCACCGGCCTGCTGGCGCGGCTGGCCACGCTGGCATCGGGAAGCTGGACCAGGCCGCTCACCTTCATCGGCCGCCACAGCCTGGCTTTCTACCTGATCCACCAGCCGCTGCTGTTCGGCTGCGTCTGGCTGTTCTCGCAGATTGCGCCGGCGCCCGTCGAAACAAGGGAAGTGATCTTCCTCAAGGAATGCCAGGTATCTTGCGAACAGCAGCGCGACACGGAGTTCTGCACCAGCTATTGTGTGTGCATGCTGGACACGCTGCAAAGCGAAGCGGCATTCGACCGGCTCTACAATGGTGACCAGACCCCGGAGTTCAAAGCGCATCTCGGTGAACTCGCCGGCATCTGCACCGCAAGGACGGAGGAGAGTCCGATGACGCAGGGAGGGCAACAATGACCGACAAGCTCACAAAACCCGGGCTGGCAAAACCCGATCTACCGAGACCACGGCTGATCCCATGGCCGCCGCTGATCTACATCGCCGCCATTGCCATCAGCATCGCGCTCGGCCTGTTCTATCCCCTGCCCTGGATCGGCGACCTCTTGGGCGACCTTTTGTTTGCCGCCGGCTTTGTGGTGCTGTTTGCCGTCGCAGCCCTCTGGTTCACCGCTATCCGCACCATGATCGGGGCCAAAACGACGATGAACCCCAATGGCGTGCCGGATCATCTGGTGACGTCCGGCCCGTTCGGCGTGACGCGCAACCCGATGTATCTGGCCAACACGCTGCTTTTGATCGGCGTCGCCTTCGTCTCGGGGATCGTATGGTTCCTGCCGCTGGCTTTGATCGCGGCATTTGCAACGCAGAAGGTCGCCATCGAGAGCGAGGAGAAGGTGCTGTTCGCCAAATTCGGCAAGAAGTACCGCGACTATGCGAAGCGGGTCAGGCGCTGGATCTGAGGCGGCGTGGCAGGGGTGTATACCTTGGCGATTAGCTGGCGCATCCGTTTCTTCGTCATCCACGGGCGGAGCAAGGAGCGTAGCGACGCAGCACAGACCCGAGGATCCATGCCGCGACTCCAGAGCGTTGCTATGGTCCAGAATTCGCTACCGCTGCACTCCACGACCGATGTCACGGAATGGATTCTAGGGTCTCCGCGACGGAGCTTCGCTCCTGCTTCGCCCTAGAATGACGAAGTGTGGAAGGCCTCCGCTAATCGCGAACGTTTGCGACGGGCGCGCAAACGCTCGACGGTCCGCTCAGGTATTAACCCCCAGCTCCACCAGCCGCTCGACGCAAGACTCCTCAGCCTGGTCGAGCTCCGCCAGCGTCTCCTCGAGATCGCGGCGCTTCTGCCTGAGATCCTCGCGCTTTTCCTCGATGCGCTTGATCATCAGCTTGAGTTGACCGACCTCGCCGGGCGGTTCCTTATACATCTGGATGATTTCGCGGATCTCGTTGATCGAGAAGCCGAGCCGTTTCCCGCGCATGATCTGGCGGATCAGATGCCGGTCAGATGGGCGAAACAGCCTTGTGCGGCCCCGCCGGACCGGTTGCACCAGCCCCTCATCCTCGTAGAAGCGCAGCGTCCGCGTCGACACGTCGAATTCGCGGGTCAGTTCGGTGATCGAATAATATTCCCGCATCTTTGCTCCAAATGTCGGAACATCGGAAAACGCCCGGTCGCCCGGGATTTCCAACGCATTCCGATCAACCCCGTTCCAAGCCGGACTCGGCATGAAACCCCGCGCAAGCCTCGCACCACATTTACGTAAAAGTCAATTGAGCCCGCAACGCCTCTTTCTCAAGGGATAGCGAACCACCAGGTGGCCAGCCCCAGGAAGGCAAAGAAGCCAACGACGTCGGTGACGGTGGTGACGAAAACCGCCGACGCCACCGCCGGATCGATCTTGAACCGGTCGAGCAATAGCGGGATCAGGATACCGGCAAGGGCTGCCACGAACATGTTGATGATCATCGCCGCCGCTATGATGCCGCCCAGATTGGCATCGCGGAACCAGACGGCCGCGACGATGCCGATCAGCACGGCGAAGATGATGCCGTTGATGGAACCCACGCCCATTTCGCGGCGGATGATGCGGCCGGCATTGTAGATGTCGAGATCCCTGGTCGCCAGCGCGCGTACCGTGACGGTCATGGTCTGCGAACCGGCATTGCCGCCCATGCCGGCCACGATCGGCATCAGCACGGCCAGTGCCACGATGTGCTCGATGGTGCGGTCGAACAGGCCGATCACCGACGCCGCCAGGAACGCCGTCAACAGGTTGACCAGCAGCCAGGGAACGCGCGAGCGCGAGGTCGAAAGAATGCTGTCGGACAACTCTTCGTCGCCGACGCCGCCCATGCGCAGCAGATCTTCCTCGGCCTCCTGCTGGATGACGTCGACGACGTCGTCGATGGTCAGCACGCCGACCAGCCGCTCGTTCTCGTCGACGACGGCGGCGGACAGAAGATCGTATTGCTCGAAGTCCCGCGCCGCCTCTTCCTGGTCCATGGTGGCCGGAATGGCGTGCCTCGTCTCGTGCATCACGTCTCCGACCTTGGTCGTGCGCTTGGTGCGCAGGATCTGGTCGAGGTCGATGGCGCCGAGCAACTTGAAGCTTGGATCGATGACGAAGATCTGGCTGAACCGCTCGGGCAGGTTCTTGTCTTCGCGCATGTAGTCGATGGTCTGGCCTATGGTCCAGAACGGCGGCACGGCGACGAACTCGGTCTGCATGCGGCGGCCGGCGGTCTCTTCCGGGTAGTCGAGCGAGCGGCGCAGCCTGATCCGCTCGGTGAACGGCAGCTGCGACAGGATCTCGTCCTGGTCTTCCTTTTCAAGATCTTCGAGAATGTAGACCGCGTCGTCGGAATCGAGGTCCTGCATGCCCTGGGCAATTTGCTCATTGGGCATATTGTCGACGATATCGCGGCGGATCGCCTCGTCGACCTCGGTCAGCGACGAGAAGTCGAAGTCGGCGCCGAGCAGTTCGACAAGGGCGCGACGCTGTTCGGGGTGCAGGGCCTCGAGCAGATCGCCAAGTTCCGACTGGTGCAGGTCGTCGACTTCGCGCTTCAGCGTCAGCGTATCGCGATCGGCGATCGCCGCCCCGATCTGGGCGAGGAATGATGACAGAACGGCGCCGTCCTCGCCATAGATGTCGGCGTGGGCATCGTCAGCGGCTTTGGCGCCGGTCGTGTGGTCGTCCTGGCGTTCCACCAGCGGCTCCCGCCATGGGAATTTCGGAAAAGGTGCCTGTCAGGTCTAGCGCGCAACGCACGGTAATATCAAACGAAATGCGCCCCGCCCTGCATATGGGCGAGAGCGATTTCATCAGGATATGACGCCGCCCAGGATTCAGGCGGCGCGACAGCGCATGTCGCTGGGGAAAGAGCACCCCAGCACGGTTGGGGCAGAATTGTCATGATGCAGGTTCAGGCAAAGGCCGGACCCGCCCAGGCGACAACCAGAACAGCCGGAAGCCCTTGAAGATCAGGTCGCAGACGCAGAAAGCAATCGAGGAACGGCGCGTGCGCGTGGTCGTGGCCGAACGCAATCCGCTCGTGATATCGGCGCTGCGCGACATGCTGGACTGCGACGGGCGCTTCGAGCTCCTGGCCTGCGTGCAAAGCGGCAGGCATTTTCTTGAGTTGGCAGCGGAAGGCGAATTCGACGTCGCAATCATCGGGTGGAAGCTTGCCGACATGGACGGCGCCGATGTGCTGGCCGAGGTTCACAGCCGCAAGCTCGGCGTGCGCATCGCGGTGTTTTCCAACGACCACGACATCGGCATCCTGAAGCAGTGCGTGCGCCTCGGCGCCCAGGGCTACTGCTTCCAGTTCGACGATCCAGCGATCATCTTCGAGACCATCCTGGCCGTCGCGCATGGACGCATCTGCATCCCCTACATCGACATCAATAAGGTCAACGACACGCCCTTGTCGCTGCTCACCGTGCGCGAGCGCGAACTGCTGGCCGTGCTGTCCGACGGCTGGACCAATCTGCAGATCGCGACGCGCACCGGGATTTCGGAGAACACGGTGAAATACCACCTCAAGAATCTCTACGACAAGCTCGACGTCCGCAACCGGGCGATGGCAGTCGCGCTCTACGCGCGGGAGAGGCGTACCCAGAAGCAGCCGTTGGGGTAGGCGAGCGACTGGCCGCGGGTAGGTCACCCGGGTAGGCAACCCCCACCCGCGCGCGGCAAGATGTTACCTCTTGAGGTGTTGTTGCCATTAGCCGTCGAAACGAAACTCCCCATCACCGCTTTGCTGGATCAGGAGGAGTTCGCGACATGGCCGGTTTCACCCATCTTTTCATTCCCGGACCGACCAACATTCCCGAACAGGTCCGCCAGGCGATGAACCTGCCGATGGAGGACATGCGTGCAGCATCCTTCCCCGATCTCACGCTACCGCTGTTCGAAGACATCAAGACGGTGTTCAAGAACGAGACCGGCCGCGTCTTCATCTATCCCTCCTCCGGCACCGGCGCCTGGGAAGCGGCGATGACCAATGTGCTCAGCCCCGGTGACCGCGTGCTGATGTCGCGCTTCGGCCAGTTCTCGCATCTGTGGGTCGACATGGCCGAACGGCTCGGCTTCGAGGTCGATGTCATCGACTGCGAATGGGGAACCGGCGTGCCGCTCGAGCTCTATGCCGAGCGGCTCAGGGCCGACAAGGCGCACCGCATCAAGGCAGTCTTCTGCACCCAGAACGAGACCGCGACCGGCGTGACCAGCGACGTCGCCGGTTGCCGCGCCGCGCTCGACGACGCCAATCACCCTGCCCTTCTCTTTGTCGACGGCGTGTCGTCGATCGGCTCGATCGACTTCCGCCAGGAGGAATGGGGCGTCGACTGCGCGGTCAGCGGCTCGCAGAAGGGTTTCATGCTGCCCGCCGGCCTCGGTTTCCTCTCCGTCAGCAAGAAGGCGCTGGTGGCGTCGCGGAGCGCGACCCACCGCCGCTGCTTCTTCTCCTTCGAAGACATGATCCGCGCCAACGACACCGGCTATTTCCCTTATACGCCGGCTACTCAGCTGCTGCGCGGCCTGCGCGCCTCGCTCGACCTGATCGCCGAGGAAGGGCTGGAAAACATCTTCGCCCGTCACCATCGCCTCGCCGAAGGCGTGCGCAAGGCGGTCGACGCCTGGGGCCTGAAGCTCTGCGCCAAGGCGCCGAAATGGCACTCCGACACCGTCAGCGCCATCCTGGTGCCGGACGGCGTCGACAGCGGCGATGTGGTCAAGCGCGCCTACCAGAAATACCAGACCTCGCTCGGCGGCGGCCTCAACAAGGTGATCGGCAAGGTCTTCCGCATCGGCCATCTCGGCTGGCTGAACGAGGTGATGGTGCTGGCCTCGCTCTCGGCCGCCGAAATGGCGCTGCTCGACTGCGGCGTACGGCTGGCGCCGGGCTCGGGCGTCGGCGCCGCCATCCAGCACTTCCGCGCCTCGGCCGCCGTGCCGGTCGCCGAAGCCGCCTGAGGAGCCGACAATGAGCCACACCATCAACCACCTGAAGAAACTCCGCCTGCAGCGCAGCGAGCTGGCGGTTCCCGGCTCCAGCCCGGAAATGATCGACAAGGCGGCGAACAGCGCCGCCGACTTCATCTTCCTCGACATCGAGGACGCCGTTGCCCCACCCGACAAGGAGCGCGCCCGCAAGAACATCATCCAGGCGCTCAACGACATCGACTGGCGCGCCAAGGGCAAGACCGTCTCGGTGCGCATCAACGGCCTCGACACCCATTACATGTATCGCGACGTGGTCGACGTCATGGAACAGGCCGGTGACCGGCTGGACACCATTTTGGTGCCGAAGGTCGGCGTGCCGGCTGACCTCTACATGGTCGAGGCCATGGTCAACCAGATCGAGATGGCAAAGGGTTTCAGGACCCGCGTCGGCCTCGAAGCGCTGATCGAGACCGCGCTCGGCATGGCCAATGTCGAGGCGATTGCCGCGACACCCGGCCGGCTGGAAGCCATGCATTTCGGCGTCGCCGACTATGCGGCAAGCTGCAAGGCGCGCACGGTCAACATCGGCGGCCTCAACCCCGACTATCCCGGCGATCAGTGGCATTTCGCTCTGTCGCGGATGACCGTCGCCTGCCGCGCCTATGGCTTGCGCGCCATTGACGGACCGTTCGGCGACTTCTCCGATCCGGAGGGCTACGTCGCCGGGGCCAGGCGCGCGGCGGCCCTCGGTATCGAAGGCAAATGGGCAATCCATCCCTCGCAGATCGCGCTCGCCAACGGCGTATTCTCTCCACCGGAAAAAGAGGTGACCCGTGCCAGGCGAATCCTCGAAGTGCTGAAGGAGGCGGAGGCGCAGGGCAAGGGAGCGGCCGCACTCGACGGCAAGATGATCGACGCAGCGTCGGAACGCATGGCGCGCAATGTTCTGGTGGTCAACGAGGCAATCGAACGGGCCAGCCAATTCTCTAGCGAGCCGCGCGTCGCCACGCATTGACCGTTCAGGGAGGACAAAATGGACATCCACGAATATCAGGCCAAGGAACTGCTGGCACGCCACGGCGTGCATGTGCCGCGCGGCGGGCTGGCCTACAGCCCCGAGCAGGCGACCTACAGGGCCCGCGAGATCGGCGGCGCCAAATGGGTGCTGAAGGCGCAGGTGCATTCCGGCGCCCGCGGCAAGGCCGGCGGCATCAAGCTGTGCGCCAATGACGAGGAGATTTCCAGCGCGGCCGAGGGCATGCTCGGCCGCAAGCTGGTGACACAGCAGACCGGCCCGCGCGGCAAGCTGATTTCGCGCCTCTATCTCGAGGAAGCCGTCGACATAGCGCAGGAGCTCTATGTCGGCTTCGTCCTCGACCGCAAGGAAGAGCGCGTCATGATCGTGGCTTCGGCTGCCGGCGGCATGGAGATCGAGGACATCGTCGAAAAGGCGCCGAACTCCATCCTGCGCACATCGGTCGATCCCGGCGTCGGCATGCAGCGTTTCCAGGCGCGCGAAATCGCCTTCGGGCTCGGCCTCGACCACAATCTGATCGGCAAGGCGACCGAGACCATCTTCAGCTGCTACCGGGTGTTCCGCGACTACGACGCCTCGATGCTGGAGATCAATCCGCTGGTGGTGACCCGCGACGGCAATCTGATCGCGCTCGACGCCAAGATGTCGTTCGACGAGAACGCGCTGTTCCGACGGCCGGAAATCTCCGAGCTGCGCGACAAAAGCCAGGAAGATCCGCGCGAAACTTTTGCCAGCGACCGTGGCCTCTCCTATGTCGGCCTCGACGGCAACATCGGCTGCATCATCAATGGCGCAGGGCTCGCCATGGCGACCATGGACATGATCAAGATCGCCGGCGGCGAACCGGCCAACTTCCTCGACATCGGTGGCGGCGCCTCGCCCGAGCGGGTGGCGAAATCCTTCCGCGCCGTGCTCGGCGACAAGAATGTCGAGACCATCCTGGTCAACATCTTCGCCGGCATCAACCGCTGCGACTGGGTCGCCGAAGGCGTCATCAAGGCGATCCGCGAGGTCGGCGTCAACGTGCCGCTGGTGGTCCGTCTCTCCGGCACCAGGGCCGAGGAAGGCCGCCGCATCCTGGCTGATTCCGGCGAGGCGGTGATCGTTGCCGGCACGCTTGCAGAAGCCGCCGAAAAAGCCGTCGCCGCATGGCGCGCGGCCATCAAGAAAAAAGCAGCCTAGAGCCGGATGATTTCAGGTCGAATCGACCTGAAATCTGAATCCGTCTCTAAAATCAAACAGATGGAGCATGATGTCGTCCGAAAACCGCTTCACACTTTTCGGCATCATGCTCTAGGGAGGTCGAGAAAATGGCAATCCTGCTCAACCGCAGCACCCGCGTCATCGTCCAGGGGTTCACCGGCAAGATCGGCAGCTTCCATGCCGACGACATGAAACGCTATGGCACCAAGCTGGTCGGCGGCGTCACCCCCGGCAAAGGCGGCCAGAAGCATCTCGGCCTGCCTGTCTTCAACACGGTCAAGGGCGCGGTGCGCGAGACCCGCGCCGAGGCCAGCATCGTCTTCGTGCCGCCGCCCTTTGCCGCCGATTCGATCATGGAAGCGGCGGACGCCGGCATTAAACTCTGCGTCTGCATCACCGACGGCATCCCGTCGCAGGACATGATGCAGGTCAAGCGCTACATGCTGCGCTACCGCTACGAGGACCGCATGCGGCTGATCGGCCCGAACTGCGCCGGCGTCATCACGCCCGGACAGGCGCTGATCGGCATCATGCCCGGCAGCATCTATCTGCCTGGCCGCGTCGGCATCGTCGGCCGCTCCGGAACGCTCGGCTACGAGGCGGCGTCGCAGATGAAGTCGCTCGGCATCGGCGTGTCGACCAGCGTTGGCATTGGCGGCGACCCGATCAACGGCTCGTCCTTCAAGGACATGCTGAAACTGTTCGAACAGGATGACGACACCGACGCCGTGGTGATGATCGGCGAGATCGGCGGACCGCAGGAAGCCGAAGCGGCCATCTGGGCGCGCGACAATATGAGGAAGCCGCTCATCGCCTACATCGCCGGCCTCTCCGCCCCCAAAGGCCGCCGCATGGGCCACGCCGGCGCCATCATCTCGGCCTTCGGCGAGTCGGCGCAGGAAAAGGTGGAAATCTTGAAAGAGGCCGGCGTGATCATCGTGCCGACGCCGTCGTCGTTTGGTGAGGTGGTTGCAGAGACGCTGGCGGGGATGAAGAAGGCCGCCTGAACAGCGGCCTTCGCGTTCGACCGCGCCTCATGCCGCCTTGTCGGCTGCCGGCTTCGCGACCTTGGTGCGGGTGGCGCTGCGGCGGCCGTCGACGCTGACCGGAACGTCGCCGTCGACCGTGGCGCGACGGACCACCCGGTGCTGGTCGCCGTAATCGTTGACGGCGTAGTGTTGCGTCGCGCGGTTATCCCAGATCGCCACATCGCCGGCCTTCCAGCGCCAGCGCACGGTGTTCTCCGGCGCCGTGACATAGGACTGGAACACCTCGTAGAGCTTCGCTGAATCGCTTTTGGAAAGACCGATCAGCCGTTGCACGAAATTGCCGAGCAGCAGCGTGCGCTCGCCTGTTTCGGGATGGACGCGGACAACGGGATGCTCGGTCTCGTAGATCGTCGAGGTGAAGATTTCCTCGAAGTGCTTCTTTTCCGCGGCGCTCGCACGCGGCCGCACCGCGGCGTAATCGTAGGCGTTGCTGTGCACCGCCCAGAGATTGTCGGCGAGCAGTTTCAACGGCTCGGGCAGGTCCTGGTAGGCGGCCGCGGTGTTCGACCAGATGGTGTCGCCGCCGGCCGGCGGTATGACGACGCCGCGAAGAACGGAGAATTTCGGATAGGCGTCGACGAAGGTGACATCGGTATGCCATTGGTCGGCGCGACCGCCGCCACGGCTGGAATCGAGTTCGAGAATGGACGCCGTTCCCTTGACGGGACCTTGGGTCGGATGCGGGACGAGGTCGCCGAGACGCTGGGCAAAGCGCTCCTGCCCGGCATCGTCGAGATGCGCCTGGTCGCGGAAGAACACCACCTTGTGCCGCAACAGGATCTGGTTGATCGCCGCGACCGTCTGCTGTGGCAGGTCGCCGGAGAGCCGAATGTTCCTGATCTCTGCGCCGACGCGTCCGGTAAGCGGGACAATATCGGAAACCGGGATGATCTGCTCTACGGGGGTAAGTCTGGTCATGGGAACCTCTTCCTCTAAAGCCGCGGGCTGGTGGCAATGCTCCGCCGTCTGCCGGCCGCATAGCGATCGGCGGAGCAACTCCCTCATCGGGAGCCGACTTGCTTGGCAACGAGAGCACTGATCTCAGCTCAGGAGGCGAAGGCCGCCAAGGCTTGCGAGCAGTACCGAGATCCCATTCAAAGCGTAATTCTACAAATTCCATAGACATTTCTTTTCAAAGTTCGGCGGCCCTGAGAAAAATGCCTTCTGTCCAATTCGTTCGTGAGCGGCAGGCGGTGGAGCGCTGCGCGACGCGGCCCGCACCAGTAGTGACGCTGTCGTATCCCCTTCGATATTGGAGATGGCGGGTGAATTGCATGCCTGATATTGATGGCTTCCACGCATCACGCAGGCGCCGAGATGACAGACTCCGATAAGGCTGACGCTGTCGAGCAATTGCTCGATACGCCTGACCTCGCCACCGCGCTGGAAAGCGACCAGTTCAAGAAATTTCTCGACCAGATGCCGATCGCGATCGCCGTCTCGGAATTGATCGCGAAGGAACGTGTCGTCTACGCCAATCCCGAATTCGAGAAGCTCTCGGACCTCAAGGCGCCGAAGCTTGCGCGGGAAAACTGGGCGGCCCTTTCCGGCAGGGGGCTTCATCGGCAGAAGGACAGGCCGCTCGCCGAGGCTGTCGTTGAAGACACCGATTTCGTCGGCACATTTCGCCTCGAGCGCGGCGAGGACAAGCCGGCAATCGTCGACGTTTATTCCAACGTTATCGAGGACGACAACGGCAAGCTCTGCTTCCGGCTGGTGGCGCTTGTCGACGTCACGGCACACGGTGAGACCGAGGACGCGCGACCCGCGGAGGAGCTCATCCGGGAGAAGGACACCCTGTTGCGCGAACTGCAGCATCGGGTGAAAAACAATCTGCAGATGATCACCGCTTTGATCCGGATGGAAACCCGCAACGCCACCGAACCGGACCAGAAGCGTTTCGAAAGGCTTGCCGGCCGGGTAGACGCATTGGCAATCCTCTACCAGACATTGTCGGCTGACCAGCAGAAGGATGAGGTGGATCTTGGCGTGTATCTCAGCCAGATCGCGTCCGCCGTCATGGCGTCGCACGCAGTCGAAGGTATCCGCCTCGACCTTAAGGTGGATACCTATCCGGTATCCATCAACGTTGCCATGCCGACAGGCCTGGTCGTCAATGAGTTGCTGACCAACGCTCTCAAACATGCATTCGTCGGGCGCGATGGCGGCACGATCACGCTGCACAGCGTCGTCAGCGGCGATGGTTGCCGGGTGACTGTCGCCGATGATGGGATCGGTCTGCCGACGGGTGAGACCTGGCCCAGGCCCGGCAAGCTCGGCTCCTTGATCGCGCGGTCGCTGACCGAAAATGCCAAGGCGCAATTCGACGTCAAGTCGAGTGCCGGCGAGGGAACCAGGGTCACCATCGTCTTCAACCGATCGGCGGCGACGGACTGAGGCTATGACCTGTCCGGCCGGGATTTGCCGGCGCGTCGTTACTGCTTCGGGCGCTCGCGGGTGTGGCCTTAAGTCGCAAACGATTTGGCTGAAGAAGCGGGGCGCCGGGCTTCTTTGACGGTACGATCAGCACCATATGTGGTCCACAGCCCTCCAAAACGAGAGAAGCTCGCTCCGGCGGGTCGCACTGCGGCCGTCGGCCGGCAATGGCTATGAACCAGGAAACTGAAAACCATCATGCATGAAAATATCAGACCAGCGTCTAGAGACGTCCCCCTCATTCAGCTAGGCCTCAACCAGTGCCGCTTTCCGGTGAGCGAAGACCGCTCGGTACCCGGTGGCTACCGTTTTTGTGCCGGGCCAACGTCGCCGGATCGCGTCTATTGCGATCACCACCACACCGTCGTGACGGCCGTTGACCCTCGTCGAGCCCGCCCGGGTCTCCATTTCCCTCAACGACGCGCCGCTTAGGTCGCCCACATCCCCTGCCCCGCCACCGGCAAAGCCGGGGACTCGGGTGCAGGAGGCTGGCCGGTGCGAGCCAAGCGGCGTTCGCGTGCGGCTCTGCGACCTCTTGTTGCAACTCTGCTGCGGCCGGTTCAAGCGCCAAAGGCGATGATTTGGCGTCGACGGCCTGAGAAGTCGCAATGATTTCAATGGCCGAAAAATTATGGTGCGGTCGAGAAGACTCGAACTTCCACGGGTTGCCCCACAGCGACCTCAACGCTGCGCGTCTACCAATTCCGCCACGACCGCCCGTGGTAGGAGCCGGAACGAACCGGCTCGCGGCGTGTAGCAAATCGTTTCCGGCGAAACAAGGGCGCGGCGCGCAATAATCGCCGCAAATTGGCATATCGGCCTCTACAGCGCCGCGCGTCCTGTGGGACGCGCAAAGGACGCTGCAGCACTTTGATTTGGCGCATGATCCTTTCCGAAGATCGTTCCTATCTTCGGGGTCGTGCGCGAAGGCCGAAATGCGTGGCGAACTGGACGTTTCAGCCGGATACCGCCATATGAAGGGCAAATGCATTTGGCCCCAGAGCGCAAGCCGGTTTCGCCAAGCCGGCGTGCGTCACGCGAAAAACGAAAAAGCCATGACCGAACGCAGCCAGATCGCCACGTCGTTCCTGCCCTTGCCGGGTTCGGCGCCGGTCGAATGGCGCATCGAGCCCGGCCTGACCGGCTACACCGATGCGCTGGCCCTGATGGAAGCGCGCGCCGAGGCGATCCGCACGGGTGCGGCCGCCGAGATGGTCTGGCTGGTCGAGCATCCGCCGCTTTACACCGCCGGCACCAGCGCCCGCATCGAGGACTTGATCGACCCCGACCGTTTCCCGGTCTTTGCCGCGGGGCGCGGCGGCGAATACACCTATCACGGGCCGGGGCAGCGGGTTGCCTATGTCATGCTTGACCTGAAGCGCCGGCGCGAGGATGTGCGCGCCTTCGTCGCCGCGCTCGAGCAGTGGATCATCGGCACGCTTGCCGCCTTCAATGTGCGCGGCGAACGCCGCGAGGACCGCGTCGGAGTCTGGGTGGTGCGGCCCGAGCGCCCGTCCCTGCCCGACGGCTCGCCGGCTGAAGACAAGATCGCGGCCATCGGCATCCGGCTGCGGCGCTGGGTGAGCTTTCATGGCATTGCCGTCAATGTCGAGCCGGATCTCAGCCATTTCAGCGGCATCGTGCCATGCGGCGTGCCGGATCACGGCGTCACCAGCCTCGTCGACCTCGGCCTGCCCGTGACCATGGGCGATTTCGACCTGGCGCTGAAATCCGCCTTCGAGGATGTTTTCGGGGCAGCGGAGTCAACTTCTGCAGAACCGGCTCGCAAGGCCGGCTGAGTCTCGCCTCGACCAACGCTCAAAGCAACCGCGCCGAGGCCCACAACAGCCCGAAACCGTGAATGGCGAAGACGGCCAGCAGCGCGCCGGCCATGGCGAAACGGTCGAAGATGCGGATCGGCTTCAATTCGTGGCGCGGTTTTACCCCGCTACCCACTGTCATCAGGCTGAGGATGGCAAAGACGGCGCCCGCCACCAGCAGAAAGCTTTGGGAAAAGCCGGCCAGCCAGCCAAGCCATAGCAAGGCCGAGAGCAGGGAAAACGAGGCGAGCGCCAGGGCGACCGGCCCCGGGCAGATCTGGCGCAGCACCTGACCGCCGTCGAATTTCCACACCGGCACCAGATTGGCGATGTTGAACAGCGCGGCAAAGCCGGCAAGCGTCGCCAGAAGGGCCGCGGCGAGCCGATGTCCCTCGCCGGATGCGAGCCCGCTGGCGACGATCAGCAGCGGTACCAGGAACGCGGAAAAACCAGCGCCCATCAGCGCCACGAAGGCGACCTCGAAGCGGCTGTCATAAGGCCGGCCGCCAATGGCGATGCCGCCGAGCAGCGGGATAAAGATCATCCGCGCCTTGCGATGACCGGTTAGCCGAAAGGCCGCCATGTGGCCGAGCTCATGCAGGGCAACCACCGAGGTCAGGATCGCGGCCAGCGCCAGGCCGCCGAGATTGAGCCCGAAGAACGGCCAAAGGATGAAAGCCGACAGAACGGCGAAACCGACCTGGCTCAGCGGATGCTCGAACCAGCCGCCCTTGCGATACTGTCCGGTCCTCGCCCAGATCTCCAGCTTGCCGAGCTCGCGGCGCATGGCGAAGTAGCGGAACACCAGGAAGGCGACGCCGCGATAGCGATCGGTCTGACTGAGCGTCACCCGCGTGCCGGCACCTTCCGAGGTGAGTTCGGTGGTCTCATAAAAATCCTTCCAGAACGACGCGTCGAGCGCGGTATCCTCGATGACCCGCATCGAAAAACGACTGCCTTCGACGACGTCCTCGAAGCGCGACCTGCGCTCGATCGGCTGGCCGTCGCGGCCTTCCCACGACAGCAGGATGCGGGCCGTGCCCTGCCCGTCCAGCGGCTGGGCCGAGAGTATCTCGCCGGACCAGCCGGCATCGCTGCCTAGCGGCCACAGCGCCTGCCAGAGGCGCTGCCGGTCCATCGTAATCACGCGGCTGAGCCTCACCGTGCGCAAACCGAGCGGCGCAGTCATCAAAAGGAAAATCAATCCGAGATTACCGGCCACCAGAAGGGCCGTCACGATCGGCGACACCTGAGGTTTTTGCTCCCTATATTTGGCAGGGCAGTCTAGCGGCACGGCGGCAAGAAAGGCTTAACGGCACAACGCCCCTCCTGCCCGCCTAAAACACTGCAGCGAACAGCAGTTGCATCACATGGCGCCGATCCAGACGGCCATGGAAACCAGAAACGCACTCATGCACACCAACGAAACGACGTCCTGAACAAGATCGCTCATAACTCTCTCCTGTTGTTGCTATGTTCGTATTTTGTTCTAATTTTGTTCGAATGTCAACGATCAGGAGACGGCATGCCGACGAATCCTGACAGCCGGTTTGAGCAGGGTTAAGGAAAGGTTGACGGGGTGACGACAGTGTTGACGGAGGGCGCATCGCATGGCCGACACGCCCCAATCACTTCGTCATCCTAGCGTCTTCGCGACGGAGCTCCGCTCCTGCTTCGCCCTAGGATGACGAAGTTGGGGCCTACGACGGAACGACCTTGCCGTCCGCCAGCGTCACCCGCCGGTCCATGCGCGAGGCGAGTTCGTGATTGTGGGTGGCGATCAGCGCGGCAAGGCCGGACTGCTTGACCAGCGCGCCGAGCGCCTCGAACACATAGGACGCGGTGACCGGGTCGAGATTGCCGGTCGGCTCGTCGGCGAGCAGCAGCAAGGGCGCGTTGGCGACCGCGCGGGCAATGGCGACGCGCTGCTGCTCGCCGCCGGACAGTTCCGACGGCCGGTGCGACGCGCGCTTGCCGATCTGCATATAGTCGAGCAGCTGTGATGCGCGCTCCGACGCCTCCTTGCGCGAAAGCCCTTTGATCAGCTGCGGCATCATGATGTTTTCCAGTGCCGAAAACTCCGGCAGCAGATGATGGAACTGATAGACGAAGCCGACATCGTTGCGGCGGATCGCCGTGCGTTCGTCGTCGGAGAGCCGTCCGCAGGCGCGGCCGGCCAGAATGACGTCACCGGCGTCGGGGCGCTCGAGCAGGCCCGCCGTATGGAGCAGCGTCGACTTGCCGGTGCCCGACGGCGCCACCAGCGCCACCATCTCGCCGCGCTTCAGCGAAAAGTCGGCGCCGTTCAAAATGGTGAGCTTGCGCGGCCCCTGGACATAGTGCCGCTCGACGCTCTTCAGCTCGATAATGATCTCGGACTTCATTCGTATCTCAAGGCCTCGACCGGATCGAGCCGTGCGGCGCGCCATGCCGGAAACACCGTTGCCAGGAAGGACAGGCCGAGCGCCATCAGGATGACATAGGTGGTCTCGCGCGGGTCCATCTTTGCCGGCAGCTGGCTGAGGAAATAGAGCTCCGGGTTGAACAGCACCTTGCCGGTCATCCAGGAGAAGAACTGGCGGATCGATTCGATGTTGGTGCAGATGAGCACCCCGAGCAGCACGCCGGCCAGCGTGCCGGTGACGCCGATCGCAGCACCCGTCATCAGGAAGATGCGCAGGATGGCGCCGCGTGAGGCGCCCATCGTGCGCAGGATGGCGATGTCGTGGCCCTTGTCCTTCACCAGCATGATCAGGCCGGAGATGATGTTGAGCGCCGCCACCAGCACGATCAGCGTCAGGATCATGAACATGACGTTGCGCTCGACCTGCAGCGCCGAAAAGAACGTCTCGTTGCGCTGGCGCCAGTCGACCATGTCGATCGGGCGTTGCGCCGCCGCATCGACCAGCGGTTTCAGCGCGTCAACATTATCGGGGTTGTCGACATAGATCTCGATCGTCTGCGCCCTGCCGTCCATGTTGAAATAGAGCTGCGCTTCGGAAAACGGCATGTAGACGATGGAGCTGTCATACTCCGACATGCCGACCTCGAAGATCGCCGCCACCTTGTAGCCCTTCAGCCGCGGCGTCGTGCCCATCGGCGTCACATCGCCGTCCGGCGAGATCAGCGTGATGGTGTCGCCGAGCACAAGGCCGAGATTCTCCGCCATGCGCTTGCCGATGGCGACGCCATCGCCGGAGTCGAAGCCGTCAAGCGTGCCTTGCTTGACGTTCTGGGCGACGATGGCGATCTTGCCGAGGTCTTCGGCCCTGATACCGCGCACCAGCGCGCCCATGCCGCCGCCGACATTGCCTTGCGCCAGCACCTGGCCGTCGATCAGCGGGATCGCGTATTTGACGCCGGCCACGCCGTTGATGCGGGCTGCGACCTGCGCATAGTCCTCAAGCGGCGAATCCAGCGGCTGCACGATCAGATGGCCGTTGACGCCGAGGATGCGGGTCAGAAGTTCGGCTCGAAACCCGTTCATGACAGCCATGACGACGATCAGCGTGGCGACGCCCAGCATGATGCCGAGGAAGGAGATCGAGGCGATGACCGAGATCACCGTCTCCTTGCGGCGCGACCGCAAATAACGCCAGGCGACCATGCGTTCGAACATGGAGAACGGGCCGGCGACCGGAGACTTGGTGACCGGAGACTTGGCGACCGGAGACTTGCCAACCGGAGACTGGGCTACCGAAGACTTCGCTGCCGCGGCTTCGCTCATGCGGTTGCACCGAAGCGTTTCCTGGCCTCCGCGACCGGCAGCGTCTCGCGCTCGCCGGTCCGGCGGTTCTTGATCTCGATCTCGCCGGCGGCCACGCCGCGCGGCCCGACGATCACCTGCCAGGGCAGGCCGATCAGGTCCGCGGTGGCGAACTTGCCGCCCGGCCGCTGGTCGGTGTCGTCGTAAAGCACATCCTTGCCGGCGCTGGTGAAGGCGGCGTAGAGCTCGCCGCAGACGCGGTCGCACTCGGCGTCGCCGGCCTTCATGTTGATCAGGCTGATGTCGAACGGCGTCACCGCTTCCGGCCAGATGATGCCGTTATCGTCATGGCTGGCCTCGATGATCGCCGCCACCAGCCGCGACGGACCGATACCGTAGGAGCCGCCGGAAATGAAATGATCCTTGCCGTCGGGCCCGGTCACCTTGGCGCCCATGGGCTTGGAATATTTGTCGCCGAAATGGAAGATGTGGCCGACCTCGATGCCGCGTGCCGAGACCCGGTCGGCTTCGCCAAGCTTGTCCCAGGCCGCCTCGTCATGCATCTCGTCGGTGGCGGCGTAAGGCGTCGTCCACGTCTTGACGATGTCGGCGATCTCGCCGTCATTGCCGAAGTCGGTTTTCTCGCCGGGCACCTGCAGCGACAGATATTCGCGGTCGCAATAGACCTGGCTCTCGCCGGTGTCGGCCAGGATGATGAATTCATGGCTGAGATCGCCGCCGATCGGCCCGGTGTCGGCTCGCATCGGAATGGCCTGCAGCCCCATGCGCGTGAACGTTCGGAGATAGGATACGAACATGCGGTTGTAGGCGGCTTTGGCGCCCTCGAAATCGAGGTCGAAGGAATAAGCGTCCTTCATCAGGAATTCGCGCGAGCGCATGACGCCGAAGCGCGGACGCACCTCGTCGCGGAACTTCCACTGGATGTGGTAGAGGTTTAGCGGCAAGTCCTTGTAGGACTTGACGTAGGCGCGCACGATTTCGGTGACCACTTCCTCATTGGTCGGACCGTAGAGCATGTCGCGGTCCTGCCGGTCCTTGATGCGCAGCATCTCCTTGCCATAGTCGTCATAGCGGCCGCTTTCGCGCCACAGATCGGCCGACTGGATGGTCGGCATCAGGATTTCCAGAGCGCCGGCGCGATTCTGCTCCTCGCGGATGATGCGGCAGACCTTGTCGAGCACCAGCTTGCCTAGCGGCAGCCAGGAAAAGCTGCCCTGCCCCTGCTGGCGGATCATGCCGGCACGCAGCATCAGCCGGTGCGAGACGATCTCGGCCTCGCGCGGATTTTCTTTCAGGATGGGCAGGAAAAACTGCGACAAACGCATGGACAGGTCCGTGAGAGAGGAGGCTGCGCCGGAATCGGCGCGGCTGGCTTGCTTGCCCCGGCTTCATAGCTATTTCGTGACGGAATGGAAACCCGACCGGCCGCATCGGCCGGAAATCGCAAAAATCGATTCTTCTTCCAAAGACCTTCGCACCGAAAACGATAATGCTTTTGATACAAAATGATGACCTGACTCCGAAGTGCTCACACACGCTTTGCGCGTCCGGGCGACGCGGCACACCTGACCAGATTAAGGCGGCAGCCCCGGTGTTGTTCGTTTCGCAAGCAAAGCCTGCCGCACTATTGTGCACTGCAGCACAGATTGCCCGATTGCGGGCAAAATTCTGCGTGACAATTTCATCAGGGTTAGGCTAGTGTGCCCCGATAACCGAGAGGGTGGAGAAAAATCTGCTCTCCTACGCGGTCAAAGTCTTGGGAGGATGCGATCTAGGCGCGGTTACCCGCTGCCGCCGGAAACCGGAAAACAGATCGGAACGCGTTTAAATTGCAAGGCCTTGTGCCTTGCATTTTTTTTTGCCCGATCATCTGGTTAGATCAACCTGTTCCCAAATCACGTGAGCTTGCGTCAGCCTGACACCAAGGCGTGATTCTAATGCGGGTGGGCCATGCCTGGCCGCCGATTGCGCATCGCAAGCTGGTGAGCCAAAACCTGAGTTTGGCGCTCCGAAACAGGCACAAACATCCCAGCCGATCTGTCGGCGGGAAAGTGTTTAGTTAGCCGGTGCCTGGCTGGCTTCGGGGATGATGTGCGGGACTTCGTCGAGGCTGTAGCCCAGCCCGTGCGTCAGGCTGTAGAAAACCCCCATGACGACAGCCGTGACGATGGTGGTGCGGATCACGGCACGCAGCATATGCGGTCCGCGCGGCGCGCTCGCAACCGTGCCCAGCGTCACGTCATGGTCGTCATCCTGCGTCTTGACGCTGAACGGCAGCACGATGAACAGCATCAGCCACCAGGTGATGAAGAACAGGGCGGCAAACGAAATCCAGCTCATGCCTGCTCCAGTTCGACCAGCGTGCCGAAGAAATCCTTGGGATGCAGGAACAGCACCGGCTTGCCGTGGGCGCCGGTTTTGGGATTGCCGTCGCCCAGCACGCGGGCGCCGCTCGCTTTGAGGTGATCGCGCGCGACAAGGATGTCGTCGACCTCGTAGCAGACATGATGCATGCCACCCGAGGGGTTCTTGTCCAGAAAGGCCGCGATCGGCGACCGTTCGCCCAGCGGCTCCAGGAGTTCGATCTTGGTGTTGCCGACATCGACGAACACCACGGTAACGCCATGCTCGGGCAGCGCTTGCGGCGCGGTGACCTTCGCGCCAAGCGTATCGCGATAGGCCGCAATCGCCGCGGCCAGGTCCGGTACGGCAAGTGCTACATGGTTCAGGCGTCCCAGCATGAAGTGCTCCACAAGTTAAGGGAGTAGGGAATAGGCAGCAGGCAGTAGTGATACATCTGCATTTTTCTCCACTGCCTACCGCCTACTGCCTATTCCCTCACCTCGTCACAAACACCGTCACCAGCGGCTTCTTGCCCCAGGCTTCGTTGGCGGCGCCGCGCCCGGCGGGGCGCACCGCTTCCTGCACCAGATCGAGGTCCTTGCGGCGCTGGCGAGGGATCGAGTCGACCGCGCCGACGGCCGCGTCGAGCATCAGATCTTCCATGTTTTCGCCACGGGCATCGGCCTCGGCGACGCCGATGGCGACCAGATCGGGATCGCCGGCGAGCTCATATTTATCGTCGAGCACGACATTGACCGCGACATGGCCGGCGAAGGATAGCTTGCGCCGGTCGCGTATGCCCATCGCCTGGTCGGTGCCGATCAGCCTGCCGTCCTTGTAGATGCGGCCGAATGGCACCTGGTCGATGATCGTGGCCGGACCGGGCGCCAGCCGCAGCATGTCGCCGTCGCGCACCTGCGCCACCTGGCCGATGCCCGACGTCGACATCAGCGATCCCTGCGCCACCAGATGCGCGGCTTCGCCATGCACGGGAACGCCGATCTGCGGCCGCACCCACTCATACATCCTGCGCAATTCGCTGCGGCGGGGATGGCCGGAGACATGCACAAGCGCGTCACCATCCTCGATGATCTTGATGCCGAGGTCGATGAGGCGGTTCTTGATCTCGAGGATCGCCTTCTCGTTGCCGGGAATGGTGCGTGAGGAAAACACCACCGTGTCGCCGGCCGTCAGCGACACCGATTTCATCTCGTCGCGCGAAAGTTTTGCCAGTGCCGCCAGCGCCTCGCCCTGGCTGCCGGTGCAGATGATGACCAGGTTCTCGCGCGGGATGAAGCCGAAATCCTCTTCGGCGATGAACTCCGGCAGCCCGTCCATGTAGCCGAGCTCGCCGGCGACATCGATGACGCGTTTGAGCGAGCGGCCGAGTACCAGGCACTGGCGGCCGGCATCGCGCGCCGCCTTGGCAATCGAGACGATGCGTCCGACATTGGACGAGAAGGTGGTGACGGCGACGCGGCCGACGGCGCTCTGGATGACGCCCCTGAGGCCTTCGCCGACCGCCACTTCCGACGGCGATTCGCCTTCGCGCAGCGCATTGGTGGAATCGCAGACCAGCGCCAGCACGCCCTTGTCGCCATAGGCGCGGAACCGCGCCTCGTCGGTCTTGGGGCCGATCGTCGGTTCCGGATCGATCTTCCAGTCGCCGGTATGGATGACGGTGCCGGCCGGCGAGGTGATCGCCAGCGACATCGGCTCGGGGATCGAGTGCGCCACCGGAATGGCCTCGATCGAGAACGGGCCGACGGTGAATGTCTCGCCTGCCCGGTAGATCGTCACCGGAATTTTCTTCGGCGCGCCCTGCTCGCCCTGGCGCTTGGCATCGAGCAGGCCGGCGCTGAACGGTGTCATCCACACCGGCGCCTTCAGCTTCGGCCAGATGTCGAGTAGCGCCCCGTAATGGTCTTCGTGCGCGTGGGTGATGATGATGCCGCGCAGGCCGGCGAGGTTCTCCTCGATGAAGCGCGTATCGGGCAGGATCAGGTCGACGCCCGGATGCGCCGCGTCGGGAAAGGTCACGCCGACATCGACGACGATCCACTCGCGCGCGCTAGGCGGCCCATAGCCGTAAAGGGCGAAGTTCATGCCGATCTCACCGACGCCGCCGAGCGGCACGAAGACGAGTTCGGCGTTTTGCGCTTTCGCCATCAATTTTCCCTTCCCGGCCCTTGCGACCAGCCCCTAAATCTTTGCCGACGCGACGGCGCCGAAATGCACGTCGCCGGCGGCTACCGTCACGACCGACCCCTCATCATCGCGGATCACGAAACGGCAGTCCGCGTCAATGGTCTCGAAGGTACCGCGCACCACATTCCCGTCAATCCTGACAGCAACCTCGCCGCCAAGCCCCGCCGCGCGCGATAGCCAGCGACGCCGGATGGCGTCGAGCCCGCGTCCGTCATCCCACAGCCGGGCATTGTCGGTCCAGGCATCGGACAGCGCCAAGAACAGCGTTTCGGCGTCGCATGTCGCGCCCAGCGCCTGAAGCGATGTCGCCGGATACGGCAAATCCGGCGGATGCGCCACCACATTGACGCCGATGCCCACCGCCACCGCGAAACGGCCGCCATCGAGAATGGCCGATTCCAGCAGGATGCCGGCCAGCTTGGCGCCGGAGGCCAGCACATCGTTCGGCCATTTCAGCTCGAAGCGGTTCTGCCCCTGGCTGGCGCCGTCGAGGCCGATAGCGATCCTGCCCTTCGGCACCACGGCGTCGAGCGCATCGGCCAGCGACAGGCCGGCGACGAAGCCCAGCGTCGCCGCCAGACGCAACTCACCGCCGGCGATGACCAGCAATGTCGCCGCCAGATTGCCCTCGGGCGATACCCAGGCCCTGCCGCGGCGGCCACGGCCGCTTTCCTGCTTCTTGGAAACGACCCACAATTTGCCGGGGTCGCCTGCCCTTGCATGGTCCAGCGCAAGCGTGTTGGTGGAACCCACGCTGTCATGGGCCTCGAGCCGGAACCCTTCCGTCTCAGAGGTCGGAGCCAGCCGAAATGCCATCCGTTCAGAAAAATGTCTTGGCGGCGGCTTCGGCGTAGGTCGCGATCGGACCGCCGATCAGCACATAGAACAGCACGAAAGCGCCGGAGACACCAAGCACGAGGCGCAGCTCAACCGCCATCGGCACGAAGCCGCCGGCCGGTTCGTCGAACCACATGATCTTGATGATCCGCAGATAGTAGAAAGCGCCCACCACAGAGGCCAGCACGCCGATGATCGCCAGCGCATAGAGATTGGCGTTGATGGCGGCGAGGAACACGTACCATTTCCCCCAGAAACCGGCGAGCGGCGGGATGCCGGCCAGCGAGAACATCAGGATGGTCAGGATCGTCGCCATGATCGGGTTGGTCGACGACAGACCGGCGAGATCGCTGATCTGCTCGACATTGCCTTCCTTGCGCCGCATGGCGAGGATGAAGGCGAAGGTGCCGAGCGTCATGACGAGATAGATCAGCATGTAGATGGCGACGCCGCGCACGCCGGCCTGGCTGTTGGCGGCAAGGCCGACCAGCGCATACCCCATATGGCCGATCGAGGAGTACGCCATCAGCCGCTTGATGTTGGTCTGGCCGATCGCGGCAAAGGAGCCGAGCGCCATCGAGGCGATCGAGATGAAGACGATGATCTGCTGCCAGTCGGAAGCGATCGGCTTGAAGGCGCCCATGGTGACGCGCACGATCAGCGCCATTGCCGCCATTTTGGGAGCGGCCGCCAGGAAGGCGGTGACCGGCGTCGGCGCGCCCTCGTAAACATCGGGCGTCCACATGTGGAACGGCACCGCCGAAATCTTGAAGGCAAGGCCGGCCAAAACGAAGACCAGGCCGACGACGAGACCCAACTGGCGCTCGCCGCTGCCAAGCGCGGAGGAAATTTCCTGGAAGCCTACATTGCCGGTGTAGCCGTAAATGAGGCTGATTCCGTAAAGCAGCATGCCCGACGATAGCGCGCCGAGCACAAAATACTTCAAACCGGCCTCGGTCGAACGCAGATTGTCGCGATTGATCGCCGCCAGCACGTAAATCGCCAGCGACTGCAGCTCGAGGCCGAGATAGAGCCCGATCATACCGTTGGCCGAGATCATCAGCATCATACCGAGCGTGCAGAGCAGGATCAGCACCGGGTATTCGAACTTGTCGAAATGCTCCTGCCTGGCGAAGCGCATCGACATCACCAGCGTCACCGCCGAACCGATCAGCGACAGCACCTTCATGAAGCGGGAGAACGGATCCTGGATGAAGGCGTTGCCGTAGGCGCTGCCCTGCCCTGTCGAAAAGATCAGCCATAGGCCTGCGATCACCAGCACGGCGACGGCAAGGCCGGTCACCAGAATGGCAGTGTTGGCGCGCGAATAGGCGCCCACCATCAACAGCGCCAGCGCGCCGATGGCGAGGATCAGCTCCGGCGTCGAGAGCGAAAGGCTGGAGTAAAGGTCCGGCGTCATGGTTCGCAAAACCTCTGGTCAGTTCGCCGCCGCGGTCTGCGCGGCGCCGATGGATGCGGTGACATTGGTGACGAGCGCCTTGACCGACTGGGCCGTGGCATCGAAGACGGGAGCGGGATAAACGCCGAAGAAGATGACCAGCACGACCAGCGGGTAGATGATTGCCTTCTCGCGCGTCGACAGATCGAGCAGGCCCTTCAGGCTTTCCTTGGTCAGCGCGCCGAAGATCACCCGGCGGTAGAGCCAGAGCGCGTAGGCCGCCGACAGGATGACGCCGGTGGCGGCGAAGAAAGCCACCCAGGTGTTGACCCGGAACACGCCGAGCATGGTCAGGAACTCGCCAACGAAGCCTGACGTGCCGGGCAAGCCGACATTGGCCATGGTGAAGATCAGGAACACGGTTGCGTATTTCGGCATGTTGTTGACCAAGCCGCCATAGGCGTCGATCTCGCGTGTGTGCATGCGGTCGTAAATGACGCCGACGCACAGGAACAGTGCGCCCGAGACGAGGCCGTGGCTCAGCATCTGGAAGATCGCGCCCTGCACGCCTTCCTGGTTCATGGCGAAGATGCCCATGGTGACGAAGCCCATATGGGCGACGGAGGAATAGGCGATCAGCTTCTTCATGTCCTCCTGCATCAGCGCCACCAGCGAGGTGTAGATGATGGCGACGACCGACAGCGTGAACACCAGCGGTGCGAACATTTCCGACGCCAGCGGGAACATCGGCAGGGAGAAGCGCAGGAAGCCGTACCCGCCCATTTTCAGCAGGATACCGGCCAGGATCACCGAACCCGCCGTCGGCGCTTCGACGTGCGCATCGGGCAGCCAGGTGTGCACCGGCCACATCGGCATCTTCACCGCGAAGGAGGCGAAGAAGGCCAGAAATAGCCATGTCTGCATGTGGGCCGGGAAGTTGTGGGTCAGCAGCGTCGGGATGTCGGTGGTGCCCGCCTGGAAGAACATCGCCATGATGGCGAGCAGCATCAGCACCGAGCCGGCCAACGTGTAGAGGAAGAACTTGAACGAGGCATAGACGCGGCGCTTGCCGCCCCAGACGCCGATGATGATGAACATCGGGATCAGGCCGGCCTCGAAGAAGACGTAGAACAGCACGATGTCGAGCGCGCAGAACACGCCGATCATCAGCGTTTCCAAGAGCAGGAAGGCGATCATGTAGGCCTTGACCCGCTTGTCGATCGCTTCCCACGACGCCAGGATGCAGAGCGGCATCAGGAACGTCGTCAGGATGACGAACAGCATCGAAATGCCGTCGACGCCCATATGGTAGGAGATGCCGGAATCCAACCAGGCAAACTTCTCGACGAACTGGAAGCCGGCTTGCGAATTGTCGAAGCCGGTCCAGATGAACAGCGAGATGATGAAGGTGGCCGCTGTCGTCGTGAACGCGATGGCGCGGATGTTGCGACGCGCATTCGGGCTGTCATCCCTGATGAACAGGATCATCAGCACACCTACGAGCGGCAGGAAGGTGACCAGCGAGAGGATTGGCCAGGCGGTCATCAGAGCATCATCCAGGTGACGAGTGCGGCCACGCCGATCAGCATGGCGAAGGCATAGTGATAGAGATAGCCGGTCTGCAGCTTGACGACGCGGTCGGTGACGTCGACGACGCGCGCCGAAATGCCGTCAGGACCGAGCCCGTCGATGATGGTGCCGTCGCCGGTCTTCCACAAGAACCTGCCCAGCGCCTTTGCCGGCCGCACGAACAGGACGTCGTAGAGCTCGTCAAAGTACCATTTGTTGAGCAGGAAGGCATACAGCAGCCGATGGTTGGCGGCGACACTCAGGGGCAGTTCCGGCGAGCGGATGTAGAACTTCCAGGCGACTGCAAAGCCGATGACCATGGCGACGAACGGTGCCAGCTCGACCCACAGCGGCAATTCGTGGATATCGTGCAGGATGTGGTTGTCCGGCAGCGTGAACAGCGAGGCCTTCCAGAATTCGGTATAGCCTTCGCCGATGAAGGCACCATGGAAGATAACGCCGGCAAACAGCGCGCCCGCGGCCAGGATGAACAGCGGCACCAGCATCACCGGCGGCGATTCATGGACATGGTGCATGACGTCGTGGCTCGCCCGCGGCTCGCCGTGGAAGGTCATGAAGATCAGCCGCCAGGAGTAGAAGGAGGTGAAGCAGGCGGCGATGACCAGCAGGACAAAAGCGAGGCCGGCGACCGAATTGTGGCCGGCAAAGGCAGCCTCGATGATGGCATCCTTGGAGAAGAAGCCGGCGGTGCCGATGACGGTCACCGGAATGCCGACACCGGTCAGCGCCAGCGTGCCGATCACCATCATCCAGTAGGTCTTCGGAATGAGCTTCCGCAGGCCACCCATCTTGCGCATGTCCTGCTCGTCGGAGACGGCATGGATGACCGAGCCGGAGCCCAGGAACAGCAGCGCCTTGAAGAAGGCATGCGTGAACAAATGGAAGATCGCCGCGCCATAGGCGCCGACGCCGAGCGCGACGAACATGTAGCCGAGCTGCGAGCAGGTCGAATAGGCGATGACGCGCTTGATGTCGTTCTGAACCAGGCCGACGGTCGCCGCGAAGAAGGCGGTGAAGGCGCCGATGAAGGTCACCACCGTGAGCGCCGAATGCGACAGTTCGAAGAGCGGCGACAGCCGCGCCAGCATGAACACGCCGGCCGTCACCATGGTGGCGGCATGGATCAGCGCGGAAACCGGCGTCGGGCCTTCCATCGCGTCCGGCAGCCAGGTGTGCAGCGGCACCTGCGCCGACTTGCCCATGGCGCCCATGAACAGCAGCAGGCAGACGATGGTCATGGCCGCCTGCTTGTCCAGCGCATAGCCGAGGAAGGTCAGCACGGCGGCCCCTTGCGGCGCGCCTTCAGCCGGAATGAACGTCGCGGCATTGGCGAAGATGGTGCCGAGATTGACCGAGCCGAACAAAACGAAGACGCCGAAAATGCCGAGCGCGAAGCCGAAATCGCCGACGCGGTTGACGACGAAGGCCTTGATGGCAGCGGCATTGGCCGACGGCTTCTTGTACCAGAAGCCGATCAGCAAATAGGACGCGAGACCCACCCCTTCCCAGCCGAAGAACATCTGCACCAGATTGTCCGCCGTCACCAGCATCAGCATGGCGAAGGTGAACAGCGACAGATAGGCGAAGAAGCGCGGCCGGTTCGGATCGTGGTGCATGTAGCCGATCGAATAGATGTGGACCAGCGCCGACACCGTGTTGACCACCACCAGCATGACCACCGTCAGCGTATCGATCCTGAGCGCCCAGGACGCGTCCAAGCCGCCGGATTGGATCCAGCGCAGTACCGGCACGGTGAACACCTCGCCTTCGCCGAAGCCGACGGAGAAGAAGGCGACCCAGGACAGCACGGCCGAGATCACCAGGAAGCCCGAGGTGATATATTCCGATGCCTTGGCGCCGAGCGCATTGCCGAACAGGCCGACAATCAGGAAGCCGAGCAGCGGAAGGAAGACGATCGCTTGATACATGTTAGCCCCGTCAACCCTTCATCTGGTTCACGTCTTCGACCGCGATCGAGCCGCGGTTGCGGAAGAAGACGACGAGAATGGCAAGACCGATGGCCGCTTCGGCGGCCGCGACCGTCAGCACGAACAGGGCAAACACCTGGCCGACGAGATCGCCCAATGCCGCCGAGAAGGCGACGAAATTGATGTTGACCGCCAAAAGGATCAGCTCGATCGACATCAGGATGACGATGATGTTCCTGCGGTTCAGGAAGATGCCGAACACGCCGAGCGTGAACAGGATCGCCGATACGGTCAGGTAATGTGCGATGCCGACGACCATCTCAGAGCCCCTCGCCCGACTTGACCTTGCGGATTTCCATGCCTGTCGCCGGCGTGCGGCCGACCTGGGCGGCGATCGACTGCCGCTTGACCCCTTCCTTGTGGCGCAGCGTCAGGACGATGGCGCCGATCATGGCGACCAGCAGGATGAGGCCCGAAATCTGGAAGTAGTAGAGGTAGTCCGTATAGAGGATGTCGCCGAGTGCTGCGGTGTTTGTCCGCGCGGCAAGATCCGGGATGGGTTTGGAGACCGTCGAGGCCAGTTGCGGCGCGAAGGTGTAGCCGCCGAGCACCACGATCAGCTCGGCCGCCAGGATCAGCCCGACCAGCGCGCCGATCGGCGCATATTGCAGGGCGCCTTCCTTCATCTCGGCGAAGTCGACATCGAGCATCATGACGACGAACAGGAACAGCACCATGACCGCGCCGACATAGACGACGAGCAGGATCATCGCCAGGAACTCGGCGCCGGTCAGCATGAACAGGCCGGCGGCGTTGAAGAAGGTCAGGATCAGGAACAGCACGGAATGCACGGGGTTGCGCGACGAAATGACCATGAAGGCCGACGCCACCGCGACAAAGGCGAAGAGGTAGAAAAAGGCCGCCTCTAGTCCACTCAGCATTGGGGATCCCCCGGGTTCCTGTCCAAACAGGACATCCGTCCTGTTTGATTTCTGCGACCGCCTCCGGCCGGCAAGTTGCGTTGTCCTTAGACGAGGCCCCTCGCCCCGTCCATGCGTCAAATGTCAGCGGTAGGGCGAGTCCAGCGAGATGTTGCGCGCCAGTTCGCGCTCCCAGCGGTCGCCATTCGCCAGCAGCCTGTCCTTGTCGTAGTAAAGCTCTTCGCGCGTCTCCGTCGCGAACTCGAAATTCGGCCCCTCGACGATGGCGTCGACCGGGCAGGCTTCCTGGCAGAAGCCGCAATAGATGCACTTCACCATGTCGATGTCGTAGCGCACGGTGCGGCGCGTGCCGTCATTGCGGCGCGGGCCGGCCTCGATGGTGATCGCCTGCGCCGGACAGATCGCTTCGCACAGCTTGCAGGCGATGCAGCGTTCCTCGCCATTGGGATAGCGGCGCAGCGCGTGCTCGCCACGGAAGCGCGGGCTGGTCGGCCCCTTTTCGTGCGGATAGTTGATCGTCTCCTTCGGCGCGAAGAACTGGCGCATCGACAGGAAGAAGGCGCTGACGAAATCCTGCAGCAGCAGCGATTTGGCGGCCTGGCCAAGAGCGGACATCACGCAAACCCCGTGATCTTGAGGAAGGCCGCGGTGGCAACGACCATGAACAGCGAGATCGGCAAAAACACTTTCCAGCCGAGCCGCATCAGCTGGTCGTATCGGTAGCGCGGCACGAAGGCCTTCACCATGGAGAACATGAAGAACATCAGGCAGATCTTGAGCACGAACCAGATCACGCCGGGCACCCAGGTGAAGGGGGCGAAGTCGAAGGGCGGCAGCCAGCCGCCGAGGAACAGGATGGTGGCTAGCGCGCACATCATCACCACGGCGACGTATTCGCCGAGGAAGAACAACAGGAACGGCGTCGACGAATATTCGACCATATGGCCGGCGACCAATTCGGACTCGGCTTCCACCAGGTCGAAGGGCGGGCGGTTGGTCTCGGCCAGCGCCGAGATGAAGAAAATGACGAACATCGGGAACAGCGCCAGCCAGTGCCAGTCGAGGAAGCTGTTGGGCAGGCCAAGCTTGGTGCCCAGCCCATCCTGCTGCGACAGCACGATGTCCGACAGGTTGAGCGAGCCGACGCAGAGCAGCACGGTGACGATGACGAAGCCGATCGAGACTTCGTAGGACACCATCTGCGCCGCCGAGCGCAGCGCGCCGAGGAACGGGTATTTGGAGTTGGACGCCCAGCCGCCCATGATCACGCCATAGACCTCGAGCGAGGAGATGGCGAAGACGTAGAGGATGCCGACATTGACGTTGGCGATCCCCCAGCCGGCATTGACGGGAATGACCGCCCAGGCCGAGATTGCCAGCACGGCCGACACCAGCGGCGCCAGCAGGAACACGCCCTTGTTGGCGCCGGACGGAATGACCGGTTCCTTGAAGACGAATTTTAGCAGATCGGCGAAAGCCTGCAGCGTGCCCCACGGGCCGACGACGTTCGGGCCGCGGCGCAATTGTACCGCCGCCCAGATCTTGCGGTCGGCGTAAAGCAGGTAGGCAACCCCGATCAGCAAAACGACGATCAGCACGACCGACTTTAAAAGGATGATCAGCGTCGGCAGCACGTAGAAGGAGAAGAAGGTGTCCATGTCTACTCTGCCGCCTGCCTGAAGCCGTTTTTCGCCAGCGCCGAGCATTCCGCCATGACGGCGGAGGCCCGCGCAATCGGGTTGGTCAGATAGAAATCCGTGACCGGCGAGGTGAAAGTGCCCTTGTTCAGCCGCCCGCCGAGCTTCGCCACCCTAGCGACGTCATCGGCATTGCCGGCTTCGACATGATCGATGCGGGCGAGATGCGGGTATTCGCCATAGAGTTTGGCGCGCAACTGCTGCAGCGAATCGAAGGGTAGTTTCTTGCCCAGCACATCGGACAATGCCCTCAGGATCGCCCAGTCTTCGCGCGCGTCGCCCGGCGCGAAGCCCGCGCGGTTGGTCTGCTGCACGCGTCCCTCGGTGTTGACATAGGTGCCGGACTTTTCGGTGTAAGCGGCTCCCGGCAGGATGACATTGGCGCGGTGCGCACCGGCGTCGCCATGCGTTCCGACATAGACGACGAAGGCGCCGCCGGTCTTCGACATGTCGATCTCGTCGGCGCCGAGCAGGAACAGAACCTCGCTCTCACCCAGCATGCCGGCAACGTTCTTGCCGCCCCTGCCAGGCACGAAGCCGACATCGAGACCGCCGACGCGCGCGGCTGCAGTGTGCAGCACGGCAAAGCCGTTCCAGTCGGCGCGGGCAGCGTTGACGGCGGTGGCGAGTTTCGCCGCCTGGCCGAGCACCGCCGCGCCGTCGGCACGCGACAGCGCGCCCTGGCCGACGATGATCAGCGGATGCGTCGCCTTCTTCAGCACCTGGAAGAACTTGCCATTGCCGTCGGCCAGGTCTTTCAGCGACTCCGGACCGGCGCCGAGCTGTTCGTAGTCGTAACGCGTGTCGCCGACCTCGCCGATGACGCCGACCGGCAGATTGCCGATCCGCCAGCGTTTGCGGATGCGGGCATTGAGCACCGAGGCCTCGAAGCGCGGATTGGCGCCGATGATCAGCACCGCGTCGGCCTGCTCGATGCCCTCGATGGTCGGGTTGAAGATGTAGCTGGCGCGGCCGAGCGCGGGATCGAGTGCGGCGCCGTCCTGGCGGCAATCGGTGTTCCTTGAGCCCAACGCAGCCATAAGCTGCTTCAGTGCGTAGATTTCCTCGACGGCGGCAAGATCGCCCGCAATCGCGCCGATTTTCTCGGGCGCAGCATTCGACGCCGCATCCCTGATCGCAACGAACGCTTCGGCCCAGCTGGCCGGCGCCAACTTTCCGTCCTTGCGGACATAGGGGCGGTCGAGGCGCTGCGTGCGCAATCCGTCCCATATGAAGCGGGTCTTGTCGGAAATCCACTCCTCGTTCACCGCTTCATTGACGCGCGGCAGGATGCGCATCACCTCGCGGCCACGGCTGTCGACGCGGATTGCCGAGCCGACGGCGTCCATGACGTCGATGGATTCTGTCTTGGTCAGCTCCCACGGCCGTGCCTGGAAGGCGAAAGGCTTGGAGGTCAGCGCGCCGACCGGGCAGAGGTCGATGACATTGCCCTGCAGCTCCGAGGTCATGGCGCTTTCGAGATAGGTGGTGATCTCGGCATCCTCGCCGCGGCCGATCAGGCCAAGCTCGGAAATGCCCGCAACTTCCGTGGTGAAGCGGACGCAGCGCGTGCAGTGGATGCAGCGGTTCATAACCGTCTTGACCAATGGGCCGATATACTTGTCTTCGACCGCGCGCTTGTTCTCGTGATAGCGCGAGGAATCGACGCCGAAGGCCATCGCCTGGTCCTGCAGGTCGCATTCGCCGCCCTGGTCGCAGATCGGGCAATCCAGCGGATGGTTGATCAAGAGGAATTCCATCACGCCTTCGCGGGCCTTCTTGACCATCGGCGTGTTGGTGAAGATTTCAGGCGCCTCGCCATTGGGTCCCGGACGGAGGTCGCGCACATTCATGGCGCAGGAGGCCTGCGGCTTCGGCGGCCCGCCCTTCACCTCGATCAGGCACATGCGGCAATTGCCGGCGATCGACAGCCGCTCATGGAAGCAGAAGCGCGGCACTTCCGCGCCGGCGTCCTCGGCTGCCTGCAGCAGCGTGTAGTGGTCGGGTACAGTGATCTCTTTCCCGTCGACCTTGAGCTTTGCCATCAATTGCCCCCGGCGGTCTGCGCCGTCTCATATGCCTGAAACAGATCGCTCAGCCTGATGCCATTGATCATCATGCCGGCGACTTCAGCGTTTTCTATCTTCAGATTGCTCATATTCACATTGCCGAAAAACGCGTTCGAGAGGTTCGCGTCGTCCACCACGGCCGCCGACAGGTCGACGTTGTGAAACTGCGTGTTCGACAAGTTCACATCGTCAAATCTGGAGTTGCTGACGATGGCATTGCGCACATCGAGAACATCGCTCCTGTCGTGGATCTCCATGCCTGCCACCCCTACTTCTTCGCCTTGGCGGCCAGCGTCAGCGCCGCGGCCTGGCGGGTCCACTCGTCGCGGCCGATACGGCCGGTGAGCGACAGGTAGTCCTCGACCCAGGCGATCTCTTCCGGCGCCCAGGCGGCGATCTGGGCAAAGGTCCAGATGCCGAGGCCGTTCAGCACTTTTTCCAGCTTCGGTCCAACGCCGGTGATCGCCTTGAGATCCGACGGCTTGGCCGGACGAGCCACGGCCTTGGGCTGTCTGAAATCCTCCGGCATCAATCCGATCGTCGCGCCTTCGGCGACGGCATCGGTCTTCTCCGGCTCGGCATCGACGGTGCGAGCGGCAATATCGGTCACATCCTGGGCAAAACTCTGCGCCTCGGCGATCAGGGTTCTGGTCGCCGCGCGCGCCTTGGTGGCGGGGGCGGTCTCGGCGAACCCTTGGCTGCGCTGTTCGAAATCGTCGATGATCGGCTGGAAAATCCGCTGCGATGCCTCGGCAGCACCCGACAAGGCGCCTAGCCACACGCCAAAGGCATGGTTGGCAAGGCCGAAGCCCAGCGCCGACATGGCGGCGGCACCAGCGACAGGATGCGCGAGAAGGTTGACGGCGCTGGCCATCTCCTTCGGCATCATCCTTGTCAAATCCTGGTTCATCTTCTCAAGCTGGTCCAAATTGGGCATCAAAGGGTTCGAATAGGGCGCCATAGACATCTCCTGGTCGTTTCTTCGTCAGCCCCGCCCCTATATTTCCGTCCGGGGCTTGCGCCCGATTTCAATCTACTCAGCAGCCACCATCACCGGTTCGGCCCGGTGCGCGTTGCGCGAAAACTCGTCGATGCGCCGCTCCACCTCGCCGCGGAAATGCCGCATCAGGCCCTGGATCGGCCATGCCGCGGCATCGCCCAGCGCGCAGATCGTATGACCCTCCACCTGTTTGGTGACGTCGAGCAGCATGTCGATCTCGCGCTTCTGCGCCTCGCCGCGCACCAGCCGCTCCATCACCCGCCACATCCAGCCGGTGCCTTCGCGGCACGGTGTGCACTGGCCGCAGCTCTCATGCTTGTAAAAATAGGACAGCCTGGCGATCGCCTTCACGATATCGGTCGACTTGTCCATGACGATGACAGCCGCCGTGCCGAGACCCGATTTCAGGTCGCGCAGCGCATCGAAATCCATCGGCGCATCGATGATCTGCTCGGCCGGCACCAGCGGCACCGAAGCGCCGCCCGGAATGACCGCCAGGAGATTGTCCCAGCCGCCGCGAATGCCGCCGCAATGGGTTTCGATCAGCTCGCGGAACGGGATCGACATCGCCTCTTCGACGGTGCACGGATTGTTGACGTGGCCCGAGATGCAAAACAGCTTGGTGCCGACATTGTTGGGCCGGCCGAAGGACGAGAACCAGGCCGCGCCGCGGCGCAAAATGGTCGGCGCGACCGCGATGGACTCGACATTGTTCACGGTTGTCGGACAACCGTACAAGCCGACATTGGCTGGGAATGGCGGCTTCAGCCGGGGCTGGCCCTTCTTGCCTTCGAGGCTTTCGAGCAGCGCTGTTTCCTCGCCGCATATATAGGCGCCGGCGCCGTGATGCATGTAGATGTCGAAATCGTATCCGGACGTGTTGTTCTTGCCGATCAGCCTGGCCTCATAGGCCTCGTCGATGGCGCGCTGCAGCGCCTCGCGCTCGCGGATGAACTCGCCGCGCACATAGATGTAGGCGGCGACCGCGCCCATGGCGAAGCCGGCGATGAACGAGCCCTCGACCAGCGTGTGCGGATCGTTGCGCAGGATATCGCGGTCCTTGCACGTGCCGGGCTCGGATTCGTCGGCGTTGACAACGAGATAGCTCGGCCTTCCGTCGCTCTGCTTGGGCATGAACGACCATTTCAGCCCGGTCGGGAAGCCGGCGCCGCCGCGGCCGCGCAGGCCTGACGCCTTCATCTCGTTGACGATCCACTCGCGCCCCTTGGCGATGATGCCGGGCGTGTTGTCCCAGGCGCCGCGCGCCATCGCGCCGGCCAGCGACTTGTCGAAGAGGCCGTAGATGTTGTTGAAGATGCGGTCTTTGTCGGCCAGCATGACTTACCTCTTTCCCCGCAAGACGATCGAGAACCACACCAGCACGCCTATGCCGGTCGCGGCCATCGATTCCAGGGTATCCGAAAACGGCAATTCGACGAGGCGCCGAAGCCCCTCCAGAAGGATGTTGGCAGCAGCGATGCAGACAACGCCGATGACAATGCTGCGCAGCGTCAGCAAAGATCCGGTGCTTTGCGCTTCAGCCATCAACGTGGCTCCTTGCCGAAGACGCGGATGTATTCGGCGACGCCGCCCTTGGCGAGCGCCTTGGCCTGCTTGCCCCAGTCGTCGCGCTCGATGCGGCCCTGGAAAGCGAGATATCCATCCACCCAGTCGCGCTCGGCCTTATTCCAGGATGCGACCTGTGTGAAGGTGAAGATGCCAAGCGAATGAAGGATGCCCTCGATCTTCGGGCCGATGCCCGAGATCAGCTTGAGATCGTCGACCGCAGCCGGCCTGTCGATTCCGGCCGGACGGTTCTTGTCCTCGAGCGACGGCTTTGCGGGCCTGGCTGCCGGCGCCTTGACGGCCGGGGCCACCGCGGCCTTGGCCGCTGGCGCCTTGAATTCCGGAGCGATGAAGGCAGCTGCCGGCGTGGCGGTGGTCTTCGGGCCATTACGCTGCTTGGCGACCTTCTCGACTTCAGGCGCCGCGGTGTTGGCGTTGGCGGCAGAATGCAGGGGCGCCGGGACGCTCGCCGCTTTTTCCGCCGCCGGTGCAACCTTGGCCCTGGAGGGCGACTTCAACGCCGAGCTGGTTTCCGGCGCATCGGTTTTCGGTTTGCCGGCGTTGGATGGCGCGACCGGGGCGGCCGCTGCAGGAGCGGCAGGCGCCGGAACAGGCGCTGCAATGATCGCGTCGGGCGCCGCGTGGGCAGCCTTGCTCGCCGCCCTGGCTTCCTTGTCGCGCGTCGCTTTGAGGATCGCCTTTTCGCTCTTCAGCGTCGTCAGGCCAGGCGCCGGCTCCGAGCCGGTTCTGCCGTTTTGCGGTCCCGTGGGAACCGAGGCGCCCTTGCCTGCATCATAAAGATCGATGATTTCGGCCAGCCGCTCAGGCGTCAGATCCTCGAACGTGTCCTTGAAGACCATCACCATCGGCGCGTTGACGCAGGCGCCGAGGCATTCGACTTCCTCCCACGACAGCGTGCCCTTGTCGTTGGTGTGGAACTGGTCGTGATGGATTTTCGAGCGGCACACATCCATCAGCGCTTCCGAGCCGCGCAGCATGCAGGGCGTGGTGCCGCAGACCTGGATATGTGCGCGCGTGCCGACCGGATTGAGCTGGTACTGCGTGTAGAAGGTCGCGACTTCGAGGCCGCGAATGCGCGGCATGCCGAGCATGTCCGAAATCGTCTCGATCGCCGCCTTGGTGACCCAGCCTTCCTGCTCCTGCGCAATCATCAGCAAGGGAATGATCGCCGACTGCTCGCGGCCCTTCGGATATTTCTTGATCCATTGCTTCGCAACCGCCGCATTCGCCCGGTTGAAGGCGAAGGAGGCTGGCTGGACGCTTGCTTCTGCGAGACGGCGGACTGACATTTAGCGATCGACCTCACCAAACACGATGTCGAGGGAGCCAAGAACGGCGGTGACGTCGGCCAGCATGTGGCCGCGGCAGAGGAAATCCATGGCTTGCAGATGCGCGAAGCCGGGCGCGCGCAGCTTGCAGCGGTAGGGCTTGTTGGTGCCGTCGGAGACGAGATAGACGCCGAACTCGCCCTTCGGCGCCTCGACCGCGGCATAGACCTCGCCGGCCGGCACGCGGTAACCCTCAGTATAGAGCTTGAAATGATGGATCAGCGCTTCCATCGAGCGCTTCATCGCCTGGCGCTTGGGCGGCACCACCTTGCCGTCGAGGTTCGACACCGGCCCGGTGCTCTCCTTGCCGAGCAGAAGGTCGACGCACTGACGCATGATCTTGGCCGACTGACGCATTTCTTCCATGCGCACGAGATAACGGTCGTAGCAGTCGCCGTTCTTGCCGATCGGGATGTCGAAATCCATCTCGGAATAGCATTCATAGGGCTGCGACTTGCGCAAATCCCAGGCAGCACCCGAGCCGCGCACCATGACGCCGGAAAAACCCCAGGCCCAGGCGTCGGCAAGCGACACGATACCGATATCGACATTGCGTTGCTTGAAGATGCGGTTGCCGGTAAGCAGCTTGTCGAGGTCGTCAAGCGACTTCAGGAACGGGTCGATCCACTTGCCGATGTCCTCGACCAGCTTCGCCGGCAGATCCTGGTGCACACCGCCCGGACGGAAATAGGCCGCGTGCATGCGCGAACCGGAAGCGCGCTCATAAAACACCATCAGCTTTTCGCGTTCGACGAAACCCCACAGCGGCGGCGTCAGCGCGCCGATATCCAGCGCCTGCGTCGTCACATTGAGGATGTGCGACATGATGCGGCTGAGCTCGGAATAGAGCACGCGGATCAACTGGCCGCGCTTCGGCACTTCGATGCCGAGCAACCGCTCGGTGGCGAGCGCGAAGGCATGCTCCTGGTTCATCGGTGCGCAATAGTCGAGCCGGTCGAGGTAGGGCACTGCCTGAAGATAGGTCTTGTGCTCGATCAGCTTTTCGGTGCCGCGATGCAGCAAGCCGATATGCGGATCGACGCGGTCGACCACCTCGCCGTCAAGCTCCAGCACAAGACGCAAAACACCGTGTGCCGCAGGGTGCTGCGGTCCGAAGTTGATGTTAAAGTTGCGGACGGAGGTTTCAGCCATTCTGGCGCCTCTGGCGAAGAGTCAGTAGTGAGTAGTGAGTAGTGATCATCAATCTCAATGCCTGCTTCATTCCGCCTGCTTGGCCTGCACCGTTCGGATAAGAGATCTCATCATTTTTCCAATCTCTTCGCATCGCAGCAGCAGCTCAATCTCATTGTCTTTTCGCAGCAGGCCAACCCGACATGCCAGCAGTATGTGTGTCTCCAGTTCCTTCAACGAGCCTTGCGCCATGCGCAAAAAATTGAACGAACGACCCTCTGTTCTCCCGACCGTATCCCTCCGCGACGTTCGCTGCGACCGAAACCGCCGATCGGCGCATCTGAGAGGTCATGCCGTAAATCTCATCCCTCGGAAACTCTTTGGTGAAACGGTAGCAATCCTCAGCAAGCGTCATCGCCGATTGCCACACCTTCAAGTCGCGATAAGATTCGATCCGTTGCTCCAAATCTTTTCCTACTGACTACTCACTACTTCCTACTCACTGTTTCGCCTTCTCATCGCCCGGCAGGACGTAGTCCGTCCCTTCCCATGGCGAGAGAAAATCGAAGTTCCTGAATTCTTGCTTCAATTCCACCGGCTCGTAGATCACGCGCTTGGCTTCGTCGTCGTAGCGCACCTCGACGAAACCTGTCAGCGGGAAGTCCTTGCGCAGGGGATGGCCCTCGAAGCCGTAATCCGTGAGGATGCGGCGCAGGTCCGGATGGCCGGAGAACAGCACGCCATAGAGATCGTAGGCTTCGCGCTCATACCAGTCGGCGCCGGGATAGACAGCGGTGAGCGACGGCACCAGCGTCTCTTCGTCGGCCTGCACCTTGATGCGGATGCGCAAATTCTGCTTCGGCGACAGCAGATGATAGACGACATCGAAACGCTTGACGCGCGACGGGTAGTCGGCGCCGCAGATATCGATGATCGAAATGAACTGGCAGCCCGAATCGTCACGCAGGAAGCTTGTCACCTCGATCAGATTGTCTGTAGCAACCGAGATCGTCAGTTCGCCATAGGCAAGCACTGCATCGGTGACGCGGCCCGGCAGCTTTTCGCCGAGATAGGTCGACAGTTCGCTCAGGGATGCGGCCATGGGTCTACCGTTCGATCGTGCCGGTGCGGCGGATCTTCTTCTGCAGGAGAAGAATGCCGTAGAGCAGCG
This sequence comes from Mesorhizobium sp. M0062, assembly GCF_040323125.1. Taxonomy (NCBI): domain Bacteria; kingdom Pseudomonadati; phylum Pseudomonadota; class Alphaproteobacteria; order Hyphomicrobiales; family Phyllobacteriaceae; genus Mesorhizobium; species Mesorhizobium sp. M0062. The sequence goes on along the minus strand of NZ_JAMYUO010000015.1, from coordinate 100,413 downwards.
CTTCGGCGCTTGGCGGGCAGCCGGGCACATAGATGTCGACCGGCACGATGCGGTCGCAGCCGCGCACCACCGAATAGGAATAGTGATAATAGCCGCCGCCATTGGCGCAGGAACCCATCGAGATGACGTAGCGCGGCTCCGGCATCTGGTCGTAGACCTTGCGCAAAGCCGGGGCCATCTTGTTGGTCAGCGTTCCCGCCACGATCATGATGTCGGACTGGCGCGGCGACGCGCGAGGAGCCACGCCAAACCTTTCAGAATCATAGCGCGGCATCGAGGTGTGGATCATCTCGACGGCGCAGCAGGCGAGACCGAAGGTCATGAACATCAGCGAGCCGCTGCGTGCCCAGGTGATCAGCGCCTCGGTCGAGGTGACCAGAAAACCCTTGTCGGCCAGTTCATTGTTGATCTCGAGGAAGAACGGATCGTCGGAACCGACCGGACGTCCCGTATTGGGGTCGATCAGGCCTTTGGGCTTCGGCGCGACGAGCGTTCCGGAACTGTCGTTCAATCCCATTCCAGCGCTCCTTTTTTCCACTCATAGGCAAAGCCGATGGTCAGCACCGCCAAAAACACCATCATCGACCAGAAACCGAGCATGCCGATCTTCGAGAACGACACCGCCCACGGAAACAGGAAGGCCACTTCCAGATCGAAGATGATGAACAGGATCGACACCAGGTAGAAGCGGATGTCGAATTTCATCCGGGCATCGTCGAACGAGTTGAACCCGCACTCGTAGGCGGAAAGCTTCTCCGGATCGGGATTGCGATAAGCCACCAGGAACGGCGCGATGATAAGCGCCAGGCCTACAACCGCAGCCACGGCGATGAAGAGGACGATGGGCAGGTATGAACTGAGGAGTACGTTCATGCTCGGCTTTCCGTTGGCGGCCAATCCACTTTGATTACAGCAACCAACCCTAATGCGGAAGCGCGACAGTTTAACCGCTGAACCGTGTTAGGTGCCTTTGCTGCAACGCGGCGAGGGTTAGCGCACGGCTTTCAGCGAAGCAAGTCAAACCTTGTTCAAAAGACAGTGCTGGACGGCAGGCCGGGAAAAACTGGTCCGATCTCCTCCTGTTTGATTTCCTTCATCTTTCACTCCACTTTTGTCTCCTGACACATCTCCCGCCATTTGCCTGCTAGCATGACCGGAATCGCCGGCTAAAGTCGGGAAAATGGTTCGAGGCAAGACACTTTGACGAAGGACAAAATCTCACTCCCCGCGGCCAGGCGCATCGCGCTCGCCGCGCAAGGATTTCTCGATCCCCGCCCGGTCGGCACGCCCGATCGCCGCCACCTCGCCCGCGTGCTGTCGCGCACCGGCCTGCTGCAGATCGATTCCGTCAGCGCCGTGGTGCGCGCCCACTATATGCCGCTCTATTCGCGCCTTGGCCCCTACCCGCTCACCCTGCTCGACAATGCCGCAATCACCCGCAAGCGCACCGTGTTCGAGTACTGGGCGCATGAGGCCTCGTTCCTGCCGGTCGAGACCTACCCACTGATGCGCTGGCGCATGCAGCGCGCTGAAAGCGGCGACGAAATGTATCTGGGCCTCGCCAAATGGGGCCGCGAGCACGCCGCCTATATCGAAGAGATCTACCGCGCGGTCGCCGAGCGCGGCCCGATTGCCGCTTCGGCACTGGAGGGCCAGAAAGGTTCGGGCGGCTGGTGGGGCTGGAGCCACGCCAAGCACGCCTTCGAATGGCTCTTCTGGGCCGGACGCATCACCACGGCGCACCGCCGTGGCTTCGAGCGTTTCTACGACCTGCCCGAGCGCGTGCTGCCGCAGGCGATCCTCGACCTGCCGGTGCCGGCGGCCGAGGACGCGCACCGCGAATTGCTGCGCATTTCCGCCCGCGCCCACGGCATCGCGACGTCGGGTGACCTGCGCGATTATTTCCGCTTGTCGCCGGCCGACATGAAGGGCCGGCTGGAGGAACTGGTCGAGATGGGCGAACTGCTGCCGGTAAACGTCGAAGGCTGGGACAAGCCGGCTTACCTCTATAGGGACGCCCGCCTGCCGCGAAAGATCGAGGCCCGCGCCTTGCTGGCCCCCTTCGATCCGGTGGTCTTCGAGCGCGCGCGCACCGAGCGTCTCTTCGATTTCCGCTACCGCATCGAGATCTACACCCCGGCCGACAAGCGGCAATATGGCTATTACGTGCTGCCTTTCTTGCTCGGCGACAAGATCGTCGCCCGCGTCGACCTCAAGGCCGACCGGCCTGCGAGTGTCTTACGCGTCCACGCCGCCTATGCCGAAGCAGGCGCACCGCCTGAGACCACCGCACAGCTTTTCGAGGAACTAAAGGAGATGCAGGGCTGGCTTGGCCTTGAGCGCATCGAAGTGACGCCGGCCGGCAATCTGGGGAAACCCCTGGCCGACATCGCTATGTCGTAGCAGCGCGTTGACACAACTCCCCGCAACAGCCTAAATCCGCTCCAGACGGTCCCCTGCCCGCAACGGCAAGGGCCAAGAGGGAATGCGGTGCGGGACAAAATCCCAAATCCGCGGCTGTCCCCGCAACTGTAAGCGAAGAGCCAAGGCCGAATGCCACTGGGTAACACCGGGAAGGCGGCTAACCAAGGCGATGACCCGCGAGCCAGGAGACCTGCCGTCTGAGACAAAGTATCCGATCGCCTGGCGGGTTTCCGGGCAAGGAGCACGGTTTTTGGACCAGAACAGCAGTTTTTCGGCTGGCACAGCGGACATTGCGTCCGGGGACAACGACGCCCTGACCGGCGTGACCATCATCGTCTGCGCCTCCTGCCGCGATGAGACCGGTTCCGACGCCCATCCGCGCGCCGGCGAATTGCTGGCTGAGGACACACGCCGCGCCGCTGCCGGCGATATCCGGGTCCGCACCGCCGAATGTCTCGGCAATTGCAAGCGCCGCCTCAGCGCCGCCATCCTGCGCGACGGCTGTTGGAGCTATGTCTTTGGCGATTTGACCCCAACCAGCGGCGTCGATCTCGTCACCGGCGCAAAACTTTTCGCGACTTCGACCGACGGCCTCATCCCCTGGCGCGGCCGGCCCGATAGCCTCAAGCGCGGCCTAGTGGCCCGCATCCCGCCCCTCGATATCCTGAAGGACTGACCATGACCGCCAACCTCTCCCGTGTTCCCTGCACCGTCGTTACAGGCTTCCTGGGTGCCGGCAAGACGACGCTGGTCCGCCATCTCCTGGAAAATGCCGGCGGCAAGCGCATCGCCATCATCGTCAACGAGTTCGGCGACATCGGCATCGACGGGGAAATCCTGAAAGGCTGCGGCATCGACACCTGCCCCGAGGAAAACATCGTCGAACTGGCCAATGGCTGCATCTGCTGTACAGTCGCCGACGATTTCGTGCCCGCCCTCGACAAGATCCTCGCGCTGACACCGAGGGTCGACCACATCCTGATCGAGACCTCGGGCCTCGCTCTGCCCAAGCCGCTGGTCCAGGCGTTCCAGTGGCCAAGCGTGAAGAGCCGGGTGACCGTCGATGGCGTCATCGCCGTGGTCGACGGCCCGGCGCTGGCCGAAGGCCGCGTCGCCAACGACATGGACGCGTTGCAGGCACAGCGCGCTCAGGACGAAACGCTCGACCACGACGATCCGGTCGAAGAAGTCTTCGAGGACCAGATCGCCTGCGCCGACCTGATCATCCTGTCGAAAAGCGATTTGATGGATTCAGCCGGTTCGGCCCGCGCCAACGCCATCATCAATGAGCATTCCGCTCGCGCGGTAAAAATCGTGCCGACTGCGCATGGCAAGGTCGACCCGTCGGTGCTGCTTGGCCTCGGTCTCGCCGTCGAAGACGACATCGAGAACCGCAAGTCGCATCACGACGGCGCTTTCGATCATGAGCATGACGATTTCGACACCTTCATCGTCGACATCCCCTCGATCGCCAATCCCGACGACCTGGCCAAGCGCGTCGCCACCGCCGCCGAACAGGAAAACGTGTTGCGTGTAAAAGGCTTCGTCGATGTCGGCGGCAAGCCGATGCGGCTTTTGCTGCAGGCCGTCGGCCCACGCGTCAACCATTACTATGACCGCGCCTGGACGGCCGAGGACGATCGCCGCTCGCGTCTCGTCGTCATTGGCCTGAAGGGGCTGAACCGTCCGGCGATCGAGCGTATACTCGCCGGTTGATCTCAGGCACGAGCCGCGATGCATATACTCGCCACGACCTCCGCCTCGCTCGACGATCTCGCCGAGCCAGTTGATCTCCGGCAGACGCCGGCGGATATCGTGGCGCTGTCCTTCACCGACAGCGACCTCGCCGGCCTCGCGGCGGCCTGGAAGGCCGATGCCGTCCGCCTGCCGTCGATGCGGCTGGCGGCGCTGCGCGACCTGCGCCATCCCATGTCCGTGGACCTCTGGATCGACAGCGTCGCCCGCCACGCCAAGGTGATTTTGGTGCGCATCCTCGGCGGCTACGACTGGTGGCGCTATGGCTGCGACCAGCTTGCCGCGACTGCCGGTGCGAACGGCATCAAGCTGGCGCTGCTGCCGGGCGAGAGCCACGACGAGGATCTCAGGCTGATCGAAGCCTCGACGCTGCCGCGCGAGGATCTGGACGGCCTGCTTGGTTATTTCCGCGAGGGTGGCCCGGAGAATATGACGGCGCTGGTGCAAAGATTGGCGGGGCTGGCGGGACGGGATGCGGGGGCGGCTGACCCGGTTAGCGTGCCGAAAGCTGGCTACTACGAGCCTGGCCGCGGCGTCGTAGGCAAGTTGAATTTTGCCGATGTCGGCGTTCCTTCACACTCCCCTCTGTCCTGCCGGACATCTCCCCCGCAAGGGGGGAGATCAGCCGGCGCGGACCTCGGCACTTTTTCTGCCCAGTCGATAATAGATTCCTCTGCAACATCCCCGATTGGCGAAAGCGTCGATGACAGCGCAATCTCCCCCCTTGCGGGGGAGATGTCCGGCAGGACAGAGGGGGGTGGGCGGGAACTCGGCGCAGACAACATCAACCTTCCCATCATCCCCATCCTATTCTACCGCTCGATGCTGCTGGCCGCCGATGTCGCGCCAATCGATGCCCTCTTTGATGCACTCCGCCAGCGCGGCATGAGACCGATCCCGATCTTCGTCTCCAGCCTCAAAGACCCGACCTCCCTGGCCTTCGTCGGAACCGCGCTGGCCACGCTCAAGCCCACCGCCATCATCACCGCAACCGCCTTCGCTTCCGGTGCCGAACCCGGCGTCGAAACGCTCTTCGACCGCGCCGGCGTGCCGGTCTTCCAGGTCATCGTCGCCACCACCCGCCGCGACGTCTGGGACAACAACCAGCGCGGCCTGGCGCCCGCCGACCTCGCCATGCATGTCGTGCTGCCCGAACTCGACGGCCGCATCCTCGCCGGCGCGATTTCCTTCAAGGGCGAGAGCGAGACCGACCCGGCGCTCGGCCACCGCGCCTTCGCCAACCGGCCGGAACCGGATCGCGTGGCGCAAGTGGCGGACAGGCTAGCGGCGTTCACACGGTTGCAGCAGACGCCCCGCGCGACGCGTAAGTTGGCGATCCTCATTCCGGATTATCCGAGTGCGCCCGGCCGCACTGGCTATGCCGTGGGCCTGGATGTGCCGTCCAGCGTGCTGGCCATGCTGCATGACCTGAAGGAGCAGGGCTACGACGTTGAAGGGATTCCGCAAACGCCGCGTGCGCTGCTGGACGCGTTGGAGCGGAGCGATGGTGGGCTGGGGCTGGATGAGTATCTGGACTTCTCAAAGGATTTGCCGGCTGATGCACTGGCTGCAGTCGAGGCGGCATGGGGCGCTCCTTCACCCTCCCCCTTGTGGGGAGGGTCGGTTCGCGACATTCGCGAAGCGGATGGCGCGAAACGGGGTGGGGGTAGCGGTGCACCACCCCCACCCGGCCCTGCGGGCCACCCTCCCCACAAGGGGGAGGGTAAGAGCGGCTTCCCCTTCCGCGCCGCCACCTTCGGCAACATCACTGTCGCTCTCGCCCCCGACCGTGGCCGCTCGGCCGACCGGCGCGCCGATTACCACGACCCGACGCTGCCGCCGCGCCACGATCTGCTGGCCTTCGGCCTGTGGCTGCGCAAATCGCTCCGCATCCATGCTCTCATCCATGTCGGCGCCCATGGCACGCTGGAATGGCTGCCCGGCAAGACGGTTGCGCTCTCACAAAACTGCTTCCCCGAGATCGCCACCGGCTCGCTGCCCGTCATCTATCCCTTCATCGTCTCCAATCCCGGCGAGGCGGCGCAAGCCAAGCGGCGCATAGCAGCCGTCACGCTTGGCCATCTGCCGCCACCACTGGCAGCTGCTGGCCTTGATGAAGAGCAGCACAAGCTCGAGCGCCTCGTCGACGAATACGCCCAGGCCGACGGCCTCGACCGCCGCCGGCGCGATCGTCTGGCCAAGCTGATCGTCGACACCGCGCAAAAGACCGGCCTCGCCTCCGAAGCCGGCGTCGCCAAAACCGACGCGCCCGACGAGGCGCTGCGCCGCATCGACGCCTGGCTCTGCGACCTCAAGGATTTCGCCATCAAGGACGGCCTGCACATCTATGGCCGCGCTCCCGACGACGAGCCCGACGCCATGCGCGTGCAAAGCGCGGAGGCCGAGAAAGCAGCACTTCTTGCCGCGCTCGACGGCCGTCACATCAAGGCGGGTCCGGCGGGCGCACCGGCGCGTGGCCGCTCCGACGTGCTGCCCACCGGCCGCAACCTGTTCACCTCCGACCCGCGCACCATGCCGACGCCGACCGCCTACGATCTGGGAAAGGCGGCGGCAGAAGAAGTCGTGCGCGGCTATATGCAGTCGCATGGCGACTGGCCGCGCTCGCTGGTCATCGACCTCTGGGGCTCGGCCTCGCTGCGCACCGGCGGCGAGCAGATCGCGCAAGGCCTGGCGCTGATGGGCTGCCGGCCGCAATGGGATTCGGCCACCGGCCGCATCACCGGCATCGAAGTGCTGCCGCCGGCCACGCTCGGTCGCCCGCGCGTCGATGTCACCTGGCGGATTTCGGGTCTGTTCCGCGACATGTTCCCGACCCAGATCGCGCTGATCGACGCCGCCGCCAACGCCGTTGCCGCGCGCGACGAGGACGATTCGGAAAACCCGCTCGCCGCCAGAACCCGTGCCGATGGCAAGATCGGCCCGCGCATCTTCGGCACCTCGCCCGGCACCTACGGCGCCGGCGTCGAGGACCTGCTGTCCAGCGGCGACTGGGTCGGGCGCGAAGAAATCGGCCGCGCCTATCTCGATGCGACATCGCATGCCTATGGCGGCGCCGAGGGCGAAGGCATTGCCTCCCCCGGCGCTTTCGAGACCCGCATCGCCGAGGCCGATCTGCTCGTCCACACCGGCGACGATCCCGGCCGCGACATTCTCGAGGGCTCCGCCGACGTCGCCTTCATCGGCGGCTTTTCGGCTGCACTTGCGACGCTCGGCCGAAATGCCGACGTCATCGTGCTCGACACCACGGATCCGCAGAAGCCCAAGCCGCGCTCGGTCGGCGAGGCTGTGTCGCGGGTTGTGCGGGCGCGAGCCGTCAATGCGCGTTTCATCGCCGGCCAGATGCGGCACGGCCCGCGCGGCGCCTCCGAATTCGCCGAAACGGTCGACCGCCTCATCGGCTTCGCTGAAACCACGCACGCCATTTCAGGCGCGCTGATCGAGGCCGTGCATGATGCCTATGTCGGTGATCCCGATGTCCGCGCCTTCATCCTGCGCGAAAACCCGGCCGCAGCCAAAGTCATCGCAGAACGCTTCCTGTCGGCACGGCGGCGCGGTCTCTGGCATCCCCTGCGCAACTCGATAGACGATGATCTCGCGGCGTTGATCGCCGAGGCCGAGTGGCTCGGGGTCGCGGCATGAACGCCTTCTCGCGCCGCGGCGCCTGTCCGGCTCTCTCGGCGCCGATGCAGACCGGCGATGGCCTGCTGGTGCGGCTCAACCCGGTTGCGGGAGGGCTTTCCCCCAGGTCGCTGATCGGACTCTGCGAATCCGCCTTGAAGCACGGCAACGGCATCATGGAAGTGACCGCACGAGGCAGCCTGCAGATACGCGGGCTGACAGCGGAGAGTGCGGTGCTGTTGGCGGCGGAGGTCGATGCACTGGGGATTGCAGTGCGTACCGGCGTGCCGGTCGAGACCGGGCCGCTGGCCGGCATCGATCCGCGGGAGATTGCCGATCCGCGAGCTTTGGCTGAGCGGATCAGGGCTGCGGTCGAGGAAGCTGGGCTGACGCCAAGGCTCGGACCGAAGGTGTCGGTGGTTGTCGATGGTGGCGGGCAGCTGACGATGGATGGGGTGACGGCTGATGTCAGGCTGAAGGCGGTGCGGGTGGGCGGCAACGTTATGTGGGCTTTGTCTGTTGCCGGCGACGGTCAAAGCGCGAGGCCGCTTGCGACGGCCGATGAGGATGCAGCGCGCGATATTGCGGTTGCTGTGCTGAGGATGATTGCCGAGAAGGGGCGTGACGCACATTCTCGGGATTTGTCGGAGAGGCAATTGGCCTCTCTCGCAAGCTGGCATTCCTTCGCGCCCCCCTCTGTCCTGCCGGACATCTCCCCCTCAAGGGGGGAGATCAGCAGGGTCGCCGGCGGCTCTCCACTTTCGACGCTGAAAATTGGCGAAATCGCCCACGAAGACGCAATCTCCCCCCTTGAGGGGGAGATGTCCGGCAGGACGGAGGGGGGTGTGCAGGATCGCCGGCCTATCGGTCTTTTCCCCTTATCCAACGACACCACCGCTCTCGGCATAGCCCTCCCCTATGGCAGCATGCCGGCCGAAAAACTCATCGCCCTCGCCCAAAGCGCCCTGTCCCTCGGCGTCGCCGAAATCCGCCTCGCCCCCGGCCGCGCCTTGCTGTTCCTCGGCCAACCGTCGTCCGCAAACCACCCCCTGCGAGCCACCGCCGCCGCCCTCGGCTTCGTCACCACCGCCGCCGACCCGCGCACCCGCATCGCCGCCTGCCCCGGCACTCCTGCCTGCGCATCCGGCCGCATCACCACGCGCGATATTGCCGAGACAATCGCCGCCGAAAACGCTGATATCCTCGACTTCACACTGCACATTTCCGGCTGCGCCAAGGGCTGCGCTCACCCCGGCTCTGCCGCGCTAACAATCGTCGGCGGCGAAAACGGAGCCGGACTTGTCGTGAACGCGACGGCAAAGGCCCTTCCTGCGGGCTACAGGCCGGGCTATGACGCCGCACGCGGCGTCAGTCGCGTCGCGGCGATGGTCCGCAGCGCACGATTTCAGGGCGAAACCGCCGCCGCTTGCCTGACAAGGCTCGGGCCGGCGGCAATCGCCGAAAGCTACCGACAGGAATAAGCATGGCCGCCTACGATTACATCCATGACGGCAACGCCATCTATGAGCGCTCTTTTGCCATCATCCGCGCCGAGGCCGATCTGTCCCGCTTTTCCGAGGCCGAGGCCGACGTTGCCATCCGCATGATCCATGCCTGCGGCCAGGTCGAAGCATCAAGTCATTTTGTTTTCTCCAGCGATTTCGTCGCCGCCGCCCGCAGCGCCTTGGCGGCCGGCGCGCCGATCTTCTGCGATGCCGAAATGGTCTCGCATGGCGTCACCCGCGCCAGGCTGCCGGCCGGCAATGAGGTGATCTGCACCTTGCGCGACCCGCGCACGCACGACATCGCCAAGCAGATCGGCAACACCCGCTCGGCCGCCGCGATCGACCTCTGGGGCGAACGCATGGCCGGTTCGGTCGTGGCCATCGGCAATGCGCCGACAGCGCTCTTCTATCTCCTGGAAAAGCTGCGCGATGGCGCGCCGAAACCGGCCGCCATCATCGGCATGCCGGTCGGCTTCGTCGGTGCCGCCGAATCCAAGGATGCGCTGGCTGAAAACTCCTACGTCGTGCCCTACGCCATCGTGCGCGGCAGGCTTGGCGGCAGCGCCATGACTGCAGCCGCCCTCAATTCGCTGGCGAGGCCCGGCCTGTGAACGCAGCCGTCAAAGAAGATCTGGCAAAAGGCCGTCTTGTCGGCGTCGGCACGGGGCCTGGCGACCCCGAGCTGCTGACGCTGAAGGCCGCGCGCGTTCTGGCCGAGGCCGATGTCGTCGCCTACTTCGCCAAGCGCGGCAACAACAGCAATGCGCGCGCCATCGTCGAGGCGCGCTTCCGGCCGGATATGCTGGAACTGCCGCTGCTCTACCCCGTCACCACCGAGATCGACAAGGATCACGACGACTACCGTTCGCAGATCACCGATTTCTACGAGGAGTCGGCCGAGAAGGTCGCCGAACACCTCGAAGCCGGCCGCATGGTCGCCGTGCTCTCCGAAGGCGACCCGCTGTTCTACGGCTCCTACATGCACCTGCATGTCCGCCTCGCCCATCGCTTCCCGACCGAGGTCATCCCCGGCGTCACCGCCATGTCCGGCTGCTGGTCGCAGACCGGCGTGCCTATCGTCCAGGGCGACGATGTGCTGACGGTTTTGCCCGGCACGATGAGCGAGTTCGAGCTGACACGCCGTCTCGCCGACACGGATGCCGCCGTCATCATGAAGGTCGGCCGCAATCTGTCCAAGATCAGGCGGGCACTGGACGCCACCGGCAAGCTCGCCCGCGCCGTTTATGTCGAGCGCGGCACCATGGCCGGCAGCATCTCGATGAAGCTTGCCGACAAGCCGGACGACAAGGCCCCCTATTTCGCCATCGTGCTGGTCGCCGGCTGGTCCGGCCGGCCTGGCGTTATGGGAGCCAAGCCATGAGCGGCCGCCTCACCGTCATCGGCCTTGGGCCCGGCAATGCCGATCAGGTGACGCCGCAAGCCAGCCGCGCCGTCGCCGAGGCAAAGTTCTTCTATGGCTACAAGCCTTATCTCGACCGGCTGGAGCTGCGCCCGGACCAGACCCGCGTCGCCTCGGACAATCGCGAGGAACTCGCCCGCTCCAAGGACGCGCTGGTAAAGGCGGCGGACGGCCATGACGTCGCCGTCGTCTCCGGCGGCGATCCCGGCGTGTTCGCCATGGCGGCCGCCGTCTGCGAGGCGATCGAGGCCGGTCCGGCCGAATGGCGCACCGTCGATGTCACTGTCGTGCCGGGCGTCACCGCCATGCTGGCGGTTGCCGCCCGCATCGGCGCGCCGCTCGGCCATGATTTCTGCGCCATCTCGCTGTCCGACAATCTGAAGCCGTGGGACTTGATCGAACTGCGCCTGCTGGCGGCGGCCGGCGCCGGCTTTGTCATCGCGCTCTATAACCCGATCAGCAAGGCGCGCCCTTGGCAGCTCGGCCGTGCCTTCGAATGCCTGGCCGCCATCCTGCCCGGCACCACGCCGGTCATCTTCGGCCGCGCCGCCGGCCGCCCGGACGAGCGCATCGAGGTCTTTTTGCTGGCCGATGTCGACGCGCAAAAAGCTGACATGGCGACCTGCATCATCATCGGTTCGCCGGAAACACGGATCATCAAGCGCGGCGACAAACCGGCGCTGGTCTACACGCCGCGCTCCGCGACGGGGTCGAGCAAATGATCGACCCAAAATTTATCAACAAGAGCGGCGAGTTCATCGACGGTCTCGGTCGAAGGCACCTCCGGCAGGAAGGGCCTGCGCACCATCACCACCTCGATACCGAGCGCCCGCGCCGCGGCGATCTTGCCGTAGGTGGCCTCGCCGCCGCTGTTCTTGGATACGACGACATCGATGCGGTGCTCCTCGAGCAGAGCGCGTTCATCCGCCTCGCGAAACGGCCCACGCGCCAGCAGGTAGGCCGCATCCGGCACCGCCAGTTTCGGCTCGACCGGATCGACGCTGCGGATGAGGTAGTGATGCTGCGGCGCCGCCTCGAAAGCCGCGACCTCTTGCCGGCCGAGCGACAGGAAGGCGCGGCGCGGCGTCGATCCAAGCGCGTGCACCGCATCGCCTGTCCTATCGACCTGCGTCCAGCGGTCGCCGTCGACAGGCTTCCAGCCGGGACGGCGCAGCGCCAGGATCGGCACACCGGTCAGGCGCGAGGCTTGCGCCGCATTGGCGGATATCTGCGCCGCATAGGGATGTGTGGCGTCGATCAGCAGGTCGATGCCCGCCTCCCTGAGATAGGCGGCCAGCCCGTCGGCGCCGCCAAATCCGCCGCTGCGCACCGGCACGCCTTGCGCGACCGGGCTTTCGGTGCGGCCGGCCAGCGACAGGGTGACACGGAAATCTTCCACCAGTTTTTCGGCCAATTGGCGCGCTTCTGTCGTGCCGCCAAGGATCAGAATCTTCTTCATGAGCACCATGTTGAACAGCGTCGGCGCTGCCCCTCACCCCTACCCTCTCCCCGTGAAGAACGGGGAGAGGGAGGCGTCAGCGCCGGAGCGTCTCCCTTCTCCCCGTCACCACACGGGGAGGTGAGGAGTGGTCTGGCTGGCAGACGAAAAGTCAATTGCTTGACTTTTCGAACGACGAACGCCTCAGGCGAATGAGGGGCGGCGCGACATGTCAAAAAAACAGCCCACGCCAAAATGGCTCGCAATCGTCGGCATCGGCGAGGACGGTTTAGCGGGTCTCGGCGACGAGGCCAAGCGGCAGATCGCTGACGCCGAGACCGTCTTCGGCGGCAAGCGGCATCTGGCGCTGGTGGCTTCGCTCATCAAGGGTGAGCAGCGCCCATGGCCGGTGCCATTCGATGCCGACATGGCAGACGTGCTGGCGCTGGCCGGCCGGCGCGTCTGCGTGCTCGCCTCCGGTGATCCATTCTTCCACGGGGTCGGCGCCACCCTTGCCCGCAAGGTCAAGCCTGAAGAGATGCATGTCATCCCCGCGCCATCGGCGATTTCGCTGGCTGCCGCCCGGCTCGGCTGGGCGTTGCAGGACATCGAGACGATCTCGCTGCATGGAAGGCCGCTCGACCTGATCCGGCCGCTGCTGCATCCCAGGGCGCGCATCCTGGCGCTGACATCGGACGGCGACGCGCCAGCGACAATAGCGCGCCTGCTCGTAGAGCTCGACTTCGGCGGTTCGCGGCTGACCGTTCTGGAAGCGCTGGGCGGACCGAACGAGAAGCTTCGCTCGGCACGTGCCGACGCTTTCGATCTCAGAGACATCAATCCGCTCAACGTGCTGGCGTTTGAGCTTGAATCGACACAAGAGGCCCGCATCCTGCCGCTGACCGTTGGCCGCGCCGACCATCTGTTCGAGCACGACGGCCAGATCACCAAGCACGACATCCGCGCCATCACGCTTGCGGCGCTGGCGCCGAGGCGTGGCGAATTGCTGTGGGACATCGGCGCCGGTTCCGGCTCCATCGGCATCGAATGGATGCTCGCTCACCCCTCGATGCGCGCCATCGCCATCGAGGCCAACAGCGACCGCGCCGCCCGCATCGTCCGCAACGCCGCGCATTGCGGCGTGCCCGGTCTTGTCGTGGTGGAAGGGTCGGCGCCCAAGGCACTGGCCGGGCTGGACACGCCGGATGCGATCTTCATCGGCGGAGGTGGCAGCGACGCCGGCGTACTGAACGCCGCCATCAAGGCGCTGCCATCCCGTGGCCGTCTCGTTGCCAATGCGGTGACGCTGGAGATGGAGGCGCTGCTTCTCGCGGAGCACATCAAGCGCGGCGGCGACCTTACCCGCATCACCATTTCCCGCGCTTCTCCTGTCGGTTCGATGCAGGCCTGGCGCCCGGCCATGCCGGTCACCCAGTGGAGCTGGGTGAAGCCATGATGGTGGCGGGCATCGGCAGCCGGAAGGGCGTGAGCGTCGAAGACGTGCTCGCGGCGATCGAAACCGCCCTCGAAGCGCACGGGCTGGCGATAACGGCGCTGTCGGCCTTGGCGACCGCCGCGCTCAAGAAAGACGAAGAAGCGATCTCTGCCGCTGGCCGCACGCTTCACCTTCCCGTCATCATCGTTGATGACGCAGCACTTCAGGCCGTCTCGCCGGAGGCACTCAGCAAATCCGATCTCTCGCAGGATCTCGCCGGCACACCCTCCGTCTCAGAAGCCTCCGCCCTTGCCGTTGCCGGCCCCGGTGCGAAGCTGCTTGGTCCACGCACCGTGCTCGGCCCGGTCACCTGCGCCATCGCCATCAGCGGAGACGCGCCATGACCGTGCATTTCATCGGCGCCGGTCCCGGCGCCGCCGACCTCATCACACTGCGCGGCGCCAAGCTGCTGGCAAGCTGCCCGGTCTGTCTGCATGCCGGCTCGATCGTCGCGCCGGAATTGCTGCAACACTGCGCACCGGGGACCAAACTGATCGATACGGCGCCGATGTCACTCGACGAAATCGAGGTCGAATATGTGACAGCCCACCAGGCCGGCCACGATGTCGCCCGCCTGCATTCCGGCGACCTCTCGGTGTGGAGCGCCGTGGCCGAGCAGATCCGCCGGCTGGAAAAACACGGCATTCCTTACACGCTGACGCCGGGCGTTCCCTCTTTCGCCGCCGCAGCCGCAGCCCTTCGCCGCGAACTGACCATTCCCGAGGTGGCGCAAAGCCTGGTGCTGACCCGCGTCTCCGGCCGCGCCTCGAAAATGCCGCCGGGCGAAACGCTGGCCGGCTTCGGCCGCACCGGCGCCACACTGGCCATTCATCTCGCCATCCACGCCATCGATCGCGTCGTCGCCGAATTGTCGCCGCATTATGGCGGCGATTGCCCGGTGGCGATCGTCTTTCGCGCTTCATGGCCGGACGAGCGCGTGCTGACCGGCACGCTAGCGACCATGGAGGCGCTGCTCGCCGCCGATCCCATGGAGCGCACGGCGATCATCTTCGTCGGCCGCTCGCTGGCAGCGGAAGGTTTTGGCGAGAGTTCATTGTACGACGCCCACTACCAGCGGCGTTTTCGCGGGCGGGACGGTTTGTGAGCGGCAAGACCAAAAGCGAAAACCCGATGCTCGAACAGGCGCTTGCACGGCTGAACTTCAAGCCGCGCCGGCTTGAGCCGGGCCATGTCTGGCTGGCCGGCGCCGGTCCCGGCGATCCCGGCTGCCTGACGCTGGAAGTGCTGGCGGCATTGGCCGAGGCCGACGCTGTGGTCTATGACGCGCTGGTCTCCTCTGACGTTGTCGCCGTTGCGGACAATGCCCAGCTGTTCTTTGCGGGAAAGCGCGGCGGCAAGCCGTCGATGAAGCAGGACGACATCACCGCTTTGCTGGTGCGGCTGGCACGCGAGGGCCGCCGCGTCGTCCGGCTGAAGGGCGGCGATCCCTATATTTTCGGCCGCGGCGGCGAAGAGGCGCTGGCGCTGGCGCGCGAAAAAATCCCTTTCCGCGTCATGCCCGGCCTGACATCGGGGCTGAGCGCGCTGGCCGCCACCGGCATTCCCGCAACCATGCGCGGCATCAACAAGGCGATCATCCTGGCGACAGGTCATGCCGCCGGCACAGATGACGATCTCGACTGGGGCGCGATCGCCCGCACCGGCCAGCCGGTGGTCATCTATATGGGCATGGCCAATCTGCCTGTTATCGCCGCGTCGCTGCTCGAAGGCGGGCTGGCGCCGTCGACGCCGGCGGCTGTCATCGTTTCGGCGACGACACCGCAGGAGCGGACCGTCGTCGCGACACTCGCCACCATTTCCGAAGCGGCCGCCGCGGCGGAATTGGCCTCGCCGGCCCTCATTGTCGTCGGCGGCATCGTCGCCATGCGCGCAGCGCTGGCGGGTAACGCATGACCCGCGCCATCATCATCGGCGCGCCGCGTTCCGGCTCCGGCAAGACCAGCGTCACCATCGGCATTTTGCGCGCGCTCGTCCGGCGCGGCATCAAGGTGCGCGGCGCCAAGTCCGGCCCCGACTATATCGATCCGGGTTTTCATACCGCCGCCACCGGTCTGTCCGGCGTCAACCTGGACAGCTGGGCGATGTCGCCTGACCTGCTCAACGCGTTGGCCGGCAATGCCACCGAGGACGCCGATTTTATCTTCCTCGAAAGCGCCATGGGCCTGTTCGACGGCATCCCGGCCGGACAAGGCCGCACCGGCTCGGCCGCCGATCTGGCGCGGCTCTACCACCTGCCGGTGCTTTTGGTGCTCGACGTCTCGGGACAGTCGACGACGGCGGCCGCCGTCGCGAAGGGTTTTGCCACCTACGACCCGGATGTGCGCATGGCCGGAATCGTGCTCAACCGTCTCGGCAGCGAGCGCCACCGCAAGCTGTGCAGCGAGGCGATCGAAACGCTCGGCCTGCCGGTCGTCGGCGCCATCCTGCGCGATCCCACGCTCAATTTGCCGGAGCGCCATCTCGGCCTCGTCCAGGCCGGCGAATATGCCGACCTGATGACGCATCTCGACCGCCTCGCCGACATGGTCGAGAAATCCCTCGACCTTGACGCCATCATGGCGCTGGCCGCGCCGTTTTCGCCGGCATCAGGCAGTTTCGAACATGCCTTGCAGCCGCCCGGCCAGCGCATCGCACTCGCCGAAGATGCCGCTTTCACCTTCCTCTATCCGCACGTCGCCGCCCACTGGCGTCAGGCCGGCGCCGAGATCGTGCCGTTCTCGCCGCTCGCCGACGAAGCACCGGCGCAGGATTGCGATGTCTGCTGGCTGCCCGGCGGCTATCCCGAGCTTCACGCCGGCCGCCTCGCGGCGGCGACCAATTTCCGAGCTGGCATGGCAAGGTTTGCCGAGACCAAACCCATCCATGGCGAGTGCGGCGGCTTCATGGTGCTGGGCGAAGCGCTGGAGGACGCGGCCGGCGAGACGCACGCCATGCTTGGCCTGCTCGGCCATTCCACCAGCTTTGCCAAGCGCAAGATGAACCTCGGCTACCGCGAGGCACGCCTGCGCGCCGCCTGTCCGCTGGGGCCGCAAGGCGCGCTGATCCGTGGCCATGAATTCCACTATGCGCAGATGATCGCCACCGGCAATGATGAGCCGCTGGCCGACCTCGCCGACGGCCAGGGCAATCCACTCGGCGCCTCCGGCTATCGCCGCGGCCATGTGAGCGGCACCTTCTTCCACGCCATTGCGAGGGGCGCATGACCTCCGTGCCCTCGCCCCGGCAAGCGCTCGACGACGCCGCGCTTTGCCTCGTCTTCTTCACCCGCCTGCCGCTGCCGGTCTTCGACCTTCGTGGCCGCAGCCTGGCCGATGCGATCTGGGCGGCGCCTGTCGCCGGCCTCGCCGTCGCTTTGGTCGGCGCTGTCGTCTACGCTATCGGGATTAAGCTCGGCCTCGCCGCCGGTCCGGCGGCCGCCCTTGCGCTTGCAGCAACCCTGCTCGCCACGGGCTGCCTGCATGAGGATGGGCTGTCGGATGTCGCAGATGGCTTTGGCGGCGGCAAGACGCGCGATAAAAAACTGGAGATCATGCGCGACAGCCGCATCGGCGCCTATGGCGCAGCAGCTCTTGGCCTGTCGATGCTCATCCGCTGGAGCGCGCTGTCGCAACTGGCCAATCCGACAAGCGTGCTCTTCGCGCTGATCGCCGCACACGCCGCATCGCGCGGCCTGCTCGGCGCGTTCATGCATCTGGCGCCGGCGGCGCGCAGTGACGGCCTGTCTGCCGGCGCCGGGACCGTCTCGACCCAGACAGCTGTTCTCGGCGCCGTGCTCGGGGCCATCCCGCTTCTGACTCTGGGGCTCGGCGGCGCCTTTGCCGCACTGATCCTGCTCGCTCTCGTGTTCAGCGCCTTGCGCGCGCTCTGCCTCAACCAGATTGGCGGCCACACCGGTGACACGATCGGCGCCCTGCAGCAGTTGGGCGAGATCACTGTCCTGCTCGTCGCTTCCATTTCCCTGTCCTGATTCTTCCCCGGAGATTCCTTCCCCCATGCCCTTCAAATCATTCGATGAACTGCGCGCCGCCTGTTTCGATCTGCCTGCCGGCAGCGATACCGCCGCCAATGCAGTCGCCCGCCGCCAGGACACGCTGACGAAGCCGCAAGGCAGCCTGGGCCGGCTGGAAACCCTCGCCGCCTGGCTGGCACGCTGGCAGGGCCGCGACATGCCGAAACTCGATCGCGTCAAAGTCTTCGTGTTCGCCGGCAATCACGGCGTCACCGCGCAGGGCGTGTCGGCCTTCCCGTCGGAAGTGACCGTGCAGATGTTGGCGAATTTTGCCGGCGGCGGCGCCGCCATCAACCAGCTTGCCCGCATCGCCGGCGCGGAACTCGACGTCATCCCGCTCGATCTCGATCATCCGACAGGCGACTTCACTGACGTGCCGGCAATGGACGAAAAAAACTTCCTCGCCGCCGTCTCGGCTGGCTATGACGCGGTGACGAACGACCTCGACCTCGTCTGTTTCGGCGAGATGGGCATCGGCAACACCACGCCGGCGGCCGCCATCTCGACCGCCCTGTTCGGCGGCGGCGCTGAAAAATGGACCGGGCGCGGCACCGGCGTCGACGATGCCGGGCTGAAGCGCAAGGTCACCGCCATTGAATCCGGCCTTAAGCGCCATGCCGACGCGCTGTCCGACCCGCTGAAGATCGCCGCCGCCCTTGGCGGCCGCGAACTCGCCGCCATCTTCGGCGCCACGCTCGCCGCCCGCCGCAAGAACGTCCCGGTGCTGCTCGACGGCTTCGTCTGCACGGCAGCGGCAGCGCCCCTGGCGCGACTGCACCCCTCAGGCCTCGCCCACACCATCGCCGCCCATGTCTCGGCCGAATCCGGCCACCGCCGCCTGCTCGAAGCGCTCGGCCTGCCGCCGCTGCTCGACCTCGGCATGCGGCTCGGCGAAGGCTCCGGCGCCTGCCTCGCCGTCAACATCGTCCGCTCGGCACTGGAATGCCATGCGAGGATGGCGAGTTTTGCCGAGGCTGGCGTGTCAGAGAAGTAGCTAGAGCGATTTGACGGGAGGGCGCCGGCCCGAACCTTCACTGACCATCGTCGGGCCGGTCACTGGCATTCCAGGCTGGTGGCTCGAACAGCACGGCCGCTGAAAGATTCCCCACCTGGGGGTTGGCCCGCTGCTTCTGTGGTGGGCTCTTTTTACTGGCACTATTCGCCGCCGTTGCCGACAAAATGTGATTGACGTAACGGTGACCAGGCGCAATCATTACGGATTGTGCAGGGTGAGGGCGTTTTCAATGAAACTCGTTGTCTTTGGCGTAGCAATAGTATTGGCCGCTACCGGAGCAGCTGTTGCGAAAGAGAAGAAAAAGGTGGCCACCGCTCAGGCTACAACCTCGTGTTCTACAGCTCATAAGAAGGCTGGCAGCAAGCCGACCGCGAAACCGGATTGCAAATCGACAGGCACCGTGGTTGCGCGACCGTCAAATAGGGCCGAAAACTTCCTGGATCATTATAATCCGCGCTTAGGGTATGACACCAGTCCGTGGTTTCAAACTGGCTTTAATTGATGGCGGCTTCGGCTTCCGGGCTTTTCTTAATCCAGCGCGGCCTTCACTCCTTCGCCAAATAGCGCACCGGCTTACCGGCCGCCGAGTTTAAGGCAAACCTGCCCCATGATTGAGGCATGTCGAGGCGCGTCAACGCGTCCGGCATTCCAAGGTCTTCCACCAACTCTTCTAGAAATTTGGTGGGTGCGCACAGGATTGAACTGTGGACCCGCTGATTAAGAGTCAGCTGCTCTACCAACTGAGCTACGCACCCACTCGACCGGTAAAAACCGGCGTTGGCGGGCATATAGCCGCCGATACCGGTCCTGTCCAGCCCTGCCGGAATCATTTCCCGACAAATCGCTCCGGGCTTCGGTTTCGAGTGTTGCAGCGAAGCAAAAACCAGAGTCGGCGGCGGGACAGCGCCCCCCTCTGCCCTGCCGGGCATCTCCCCCACTTGGGGGGAGATTGGCAGCCTTGCCGTTTCGCCTGTCTTTCGGCGTTGGAGATTGGCGAAAGCCAATGCGACATCCGATCTCCCCCCTCGTGGGGGAGATGTCCGGCAGGACAGAGGGGGGCGTGAAGGATCGCCGACAGCGACGATCTCAGCCACGGGCCACTCAAACGAACAGCTTGCCTTCCGCCACTTTTACCGCATGGCCGCCGATGCGCGCGGAGGCCAGTTTTCCGCCTTCGACAGTGAGTTCGAGGCGGATGCGCGAAGGGCGGCCCATCTCCAGCCCCTGCTCGATCCACAGCTGCGAAATGCCGTCGGTCGGGCCATCGAACTGCATGATGGCGCCGGCAAAGGCCGCCGCCGCCGACCCGGTCGCCGGGTCTTCATAGGACGGCGTGCCCGGCACGATCATACGGACATGGAAGGCGCTGTCATGGTTCACCGTCTGGCGGCAATAGACATACGGGCTGGCGAAGGCCCATTCGCTCTTGCGCGGCGCCAGTTCCGACCAGGCCTGGTTGTCGAGCTTGACCCGGGCCGCAGCCTCCAGATTGGCGACCGGAATGGTGACGTAAGGCACGCCTGCCGACCAGAACGACACTAGGTGATTCTCGAAGCCGATCTCGTGCGGCGCCAGGCCAAGGGCTGCGCCGATCGCTTGCGAATCGGCGTCGAGCTTCAGCGGTTCCGGCAGCTTCGCCAGGTCGAACTCCGCAAAGGTGGCGCCATCGTGCCAGCTGACGGCGCAGCGCACCGGGCCGATGTTCTCCTCCAGCACGAAGATGCCGGCGTCGCCCTCGCCCGTCAGTTCAGCCAGCGCGATCGCGGCGCCAACTGTCGGATGTCCGGCGAACGGCATCTCATAGTCGGGCGTGAAAATGCGGATGCGGTTGCGATGTTTTGGATTGTCCGGCGGCAGGACGAAGACCGATTCGGACAGGTTGAACTCGCGCGCAATGGCCTGCATGGCGGCTGTATCCAGCCCTTGGCTGTCGAGCACGACAGCCAGCGGATTGCCGGCCAGCCGCTCCGTCGTAAACACATCGTAGAGCAAGTAATTGCGGGTCTGCATCTTGAAAAACCTTCCGCCTCAATCCGAACATGGCCGAAATTTAATTTGATATTCGAACCACCAAGCCTGATCTGTGCACAACTAGGGACATTACGCTTTCATAGGGGTCCGGCGTGGACCAGCTTGTCAATCTGCCAAAGACGGAATCGGATTCCGCCATCGAGGCGGCGCTCGGGCTTGATCAGAGCGGCGTGCGCAAGACGCGCCGTCGTGGCTGGCTTTACGCGCTGCTGGCGCTGATCGCCGTTGCCGGCGGCCTCGCTGGCTACCAGTGGTATGCCGGCTCCCCGGCCAAGATCGACTACACCACCACGCCGGCTACCATTGCCGACCTCACCGTCGCGGTTTCGGCGACCGGCACGCTGCAGCCCCTCACCCAGGTCGACATTTCAAGCGAGCTGTCCGGTATCATCCGCTCGGTCTCGGCCGAAGAGAACCAGCAGGTCAAGAAGGGCGACGTGCTGGCGACGCTCGACACGGTGAAACTCGAGGTCCAGATCGAACGCGCCGAAGCCTCGGCCAAGGCCGCTGCCGCCAATGTCGAGGACGCCACGGTAACCCTGAAGGAGAACGAAAGCGCCCTCACCCGCGCGGCCGAACTGACCAGGCGTGGCATGGCGACCGACCAGTCGCTCGAGGCGGCGACTGCCACGCGCGACCGCTCCAAGGCGGCGCTCGATAGTGCGCAGGCCAATCTCGCCATCGCCCAGGCCGATCTCAAGGCGCAGCAGACCGACCTTGCCAAGAGCACCATCTATGCGCCGATTGACGGCATCGTCTTGACGCGTTCCGTCGACCCCGGCCAGACGGTCGCCTCCTCGCTGCAGGCGCCGGTTCTGTTCATCATCGCCGCCGATTTGAGGAACATGGAATTGGTGGCGGCGGTCGACGAGGCCGATATCGGCGCGGTCAAACCAGGCCAGCATGCACGCTTCACCGTCGATGCCTTTCCGGAGCGGCCGTTCGACGCCGAGATCCGCGACATCTCCTACGCCTCGGTCACCACCGACGGCGTCGTCACCTACAATGCACGGTTGGAAGTCGACAATAACGAGCTTTTGCTGCGGCCCGGCATGACCGCCACGGTTTCGGTCGTCACCAGGCAGGCCAAGAGCGTGCTCACCGTGCCGTCCACCGCTTTCCGCTACCGCCCGGCGCAGCAGGCCGCGCGCGCGTGGAGCCTCAGCGATCTGTTCACCGGCCGCATGGGCCGTGGCGGCAACCGCCGCCAGCCGGTGAAGGCGCCCACCGACGGCTCACGCACGCTCTATGTGCTGGAGAACGGCCGGCCGCACCCGGTCAACGTCAAGATCGGCTCCACCGACGGCGAACTGACCGAGATCACCTCCGGGCTGGATGAAGGTGCAGAGGTTATCACGACCTCGCAGCTGCGGAGCTGACGCCATGGCCGCGGGCCTCATCGGTTTCGACACGGTCTGGAAGAGCTATGGCCAGGGCGAAGCCAAGGTCCATGCGCTGGCCGGCGTCGACCTCGCCATCCAGCGTAGCGAATTCGTCGCCATCATGGGCCCGTCCGGTTCGGGCAAATCGACCGCGATGAACATCATCGGTTGCCTCGACACGCCGACGGCCGGAACCTACTCCTTCATGGGCATCGACGCCGGGCGGCTCGACCGCAACCGCCGGGCGCTTCTGCGCAATCTCTATATCGGCTTCGTCTTCCAGGGTTACAATCTGTTGCCGCGCACCACGGCGGCGGAAAATGTCGAGCTGCCGCTGATCTATCGCGGCGCGCCGGCCCGCGAGCGCCGCGATCTTGCCATGCAGGCGCTGGCGGAGGTCGGCCTGGTCGGGCGCGAACATCACACGCCGGCCGAACTCTCCGGTGGTCAGCAACAGCGCGTGGCGATCGCGCGCGCCATCGTCACCAGGCCGACGCTGCTCGTCGCCGACGAGCCGACCGGCAATCTCGACACCGCCCGCACGCATGAGATCATGGAGTTGTTGACGCGGCTGAACCGGGAGCTCGGCTTGACCATCGCCATGGTCACCCACGAGGCCGATGTCGCCGATTATGCCGAGCGCACCATCCGCTTCCTCGACGGCCACGTCGCGTCCGACACGGCCAAGTCGGAGTTGGCGTCATGATCTGGGAAACCGTCCGCCTCTCTCTGCGCTCCATCCGCCGCAATGTGCTGCGCTCGTTCCTGACGCTGCTCGGCATCGTCATCGGTGTCGCCGCCGTCATCGCCATGCTGACCATCGGTTCGGGCACCACGGCCAAGGTCAAGTCGGACATCGCCAAGCTCGGCTCGAACCTGCTCGTCGTCCGTTCCGGCCGCCCGGCAGGCACCGGCGGACCAGGCGGGCTCGACCAGGCGGTACGGCCTCTGGCCGACAAGGATGTAGCCGCCCTCGTAGCCCACCTGACCGGAGCGCGCGCCATTGCGCCGGCGTCGCAGAAACAAGTCCGCGTCATCTTCGGCACCGAGAGCCTGACCTCGGGGGTCACCGGCACCGACAGCGCCTATCTCGACGCCCGCGACTGGAAGCTGGTGTCGGGCCGCCCGTTCTCGGATTCGGAAACACGCTCCGGCACCGGCGTGTGCCTGATCGGCGAAACGGTGCGCCAGCAATTCTTCGGCGCCGGCGAACCCGAGGGCGAGATCATCCGCGTCAACCGCACCTCGTGCAAGATCATCGGCCTGCTCGAACCCAAGGGCTATACCGGCTTCGGCCAGGACCAGGACAATGTCGTCTTGATGCCGCTTGCCGCCTATCAGCGCCGCATCGCCGGCAACCGCGACATCGACAACATCTACGTCGCCGCCGACGACCGCACCCCGACCACCGAATTGCAGCCGCGAGTCGAGGACATTTTGCGCGACACCCGCCGCATCACGCCGGACCGCGAAGACGATTTCTCGATCCGCGACATGACCCAGATCGCCGACGCCATGGCCAGCGCCACCACCACCATGACCGGCATGCTGGGCGCCGTCGCGGGCGTCAGCCTGCTGGTCGGCGGCATCGGGATCATGAACATCATGCTGGTCTCGGTCACTGAGCGCACCCGCGAGATCGGCATCAGGCTCGCCATCGGCGCGCATGAAAAGCACATCCTCATCCAGTTCCTGGTCGAGGCGACGGTGCTGTCGCTGCTCGGCGGCATTATCGGCATCCTGATCGGCCTGGCGCTGGCCGGCCTCGCCTCGGCAACGCTGGCCATACCGTTTGCGCCGAGCCCGGCGGTCATCCTGCTCGCCGTCGGTTTTTCGGCGCTGATCGGCATGGTGTTCGGCTTCTTCCCGGCGCTGCGCGGCGCCAGGCTCGACCCGATCGACGCGCTGCGCCACGAATAAGCGCCAGATCAGCTCCACCGCAACCAACCGCTATCCACAAGGATGGGTGCTTGTCGACATCGGCAATACTTGTTGTCGTCCGGTCTGCGATGCTAATTTTAGAGCAAAGCATCTGGTCAAGGAGTGGCAATGAGCAAGAAGGCGCGGCTGATTCTGACGATGGTGATCATCGAAGGCGCCCTTGCGGGACTTTGGTGGTATCTCGCCCGCTACGGCATGGCCAATCCCGATCGTGTCACCGCCGATTTTCAGGCAGTCGTCGGCCAGACGATGGGCATGGTCATGGGTGGATTGCTGGGCATCGGCGTTATCCTGTTCCTCGTCGCCGCCCGCAACGACCGCAAGGCGGCGCAGAACAATCCGCGCCGTTAGCCCCCGCCACCGCCAAAATGCCACTCGACCAGCGGCTTCATATGCGGTGCCAGCCCTTCCGGCAGGTCGGCGGCGTGGCGGATGATCACCGGCCCCTCGATCTCCGGCTCGGTCTCGGTCGCGACGAAGGCGCCGATGCGCCGCGCAATCTCGTCGGCCGGCGCATCGACGTGGTAGCGGCGGAAGAGGACCGTGCCGGTCGAAGTCGACAGCGCATGGTAGCGCTTGCCGCGCGCAGCGCCTGTCAGGTCAAGCCCGGTCTCCTCGCGCACTTCACGGATCATGTTGAAATCGACATCGACGCGGCCATCGCGAAAATCGATCGGCTCGAACGAGCCGGCAGCGAAGTAGACACTGCCGGCCGGGACCGTGTGCGCGCCCATGCGGATCGCCACCAGGGCGTTGTCGCCGGCGACCAGCATGGCGTGACCATAGGCATGCTCGGCGCCCGTCCCCTGCCGGTTCTTTCGCCACAGCAGGAAGGTCGAGTACTTCACCGCGTGACAACGCCCGACGATCCGGTTGTCGCGCCAGGCGAGCGCCGAGAGCAGCACCACCGTGCCGTCGAACAGCGCCGGATTGGCCGTAACCTCACGCCGCCAGTTGTCAGTGATCGCCTGCGCGTTGTCGCGCTCGAACGGATGCGGGCCGGGGTCGAGCCGGACGTCGATTTCGTCGACGGGCAGGATGACGTTGCGCGGCAGGTCGAAGCTCACCGTGCTCAAGCCATGTCCAGGGTAATTGCGACGGGACAATGGTCCGACGCCTTCGGCCGGTCCCAGCCGGCGCGCGGAAAGCGCTCCACCGCCTGTCCCGCCGGAAAGATGGTGCGCCAGGGCTGGCCGTTGCGGATGATGTCGGGCACCGCCGTCGCATTCTTCGCCGCCAGCCCTTTCGACAGCAGGATGTAGTCGAGCTGGCACAGATGCCGCTCCTTCGGCCCGCGCGTGTGGTAGAAACTCCAGCGGTCCATCTCCGGCCGCCGCTCGACGACATTCTCGCAAAAGCCGCCGGCGGTGAGCACATCGATACAGGACTGGCTCTCGTCGATCACCTGGAAGCGGTAGCCGTCGATAGCGTCGCCCTCGATCTTCACCCGCTGGCGGTAGTCGTTCATGTCGCCGCAGATCGCCCAGTTTTTATCGGCTGCGTGCTCTTTGCCGAAGCGCTCCTCGATGATGCGGCGCACGGCTTGCGCCTCGGCGATGCGCACCGGCATCGTCGCCTCGCGGCCGTCGAGCCCATTGCGCGGCGAGCCCATCGATTTGAAATGGACGAGGTAAAGCGTCAGCGGCACGCCGCCGACCTTGATGTCGACCTCCAGGCAATCGCGCCGGAAGATGCGTTCATTGGCCAGGTTGCCGAGCGCCTCGAGTTCAGGCGTGTGCAATCCGAACTGCTCGAACGTGACATAGGCATGGCTGGTCATGCGCACGAATTCGATCGGCTGACCTTGCGCTGTCTCGTTGCGCATCATCAGGGCAACGTCGATGCCGCGCGAATCATTGCCGGCGGTGGTGTATTTCTGCCGGTAACCCTCGCCCACCATCTTGAAGAGATAGCCATACTCGAACGCCTTCAGCGCCTCGATGTTGTCAACCTCCTGCATGCAGATGATGTCGGCGCGGGTGGCGGCGATGGCGAGCGCGGTCAACTGGCGCGTATCGTCGGACTGTGCGATGGCGCGCGCCTGCTCCAGCATCCGGTATTCGGCTTCGCTCTGGATGTCGAAAAGCGCCAGCGTGCGGTCTTCGTTGAGCTGGTTGCGAAAGCCCGAGAAATCGAACCTGTTCATCAGGTTTTCGACATTGAAAGTGGCGAGGCGCAGCGACATGGGCTGACCTTTGCCTGCAAGCGCCCATGAAAACAAGGGCTGCTCGTCATGGCTGATGGAACCTTTCCGTTCATCCTCCGTTCAGACGCCAAGGTCCATCAATAGGCCACTTCCCTGGGGTATCCGGGCGTGGGGCCTGTATCACTTGGAGAGTGCAATGAGCTCGCTCTTTTCGTCCACAGTCAAATCCGGGCTGTTAGCGCTCGGTCTTTTCTCGGGTCTCACGGCGCCATCCGCCGCGGGCCCGATCCTGCAGCCGGACTTGTCGGTGCCGGCAAGCACCGCATTGTCTGACATCACACCGGTTCGCGACAGCTGGGCGGGCGGCAATGACCGCCGCTCCTTCAACGATTGGCAGTGGCGCCGCCACGACGGCCGTCGCTTTGCCCGGTCAGGCAACTGGAACAACGGCAACTGGAATGGCGGCAACTGGAACGGCGGCGACAACTGGCGCTGGCGCCATCACCGCCACCATCGCGGCCGTGATTTTGACACCGGCGCCGCAGCAGTTCTCGGCCTCGGCCTGGGTCTCGGCCTCGGCAGCATCTACAACAACGGCTACTACAACAACGGCTATTACAATGACGGCTATTACGTGCAGCCGGCGCCCCGCCGCTATTACCGCACGCAGCGTCTGTCCAGCGCCCATGTACAGTGGTGCTACGACCGCTATCGGTCCTACCGGGCCTGGGACAACACGTTCCAGCCCTATGATGGCCCGCGCCAGCAATGCTGGTCGCCCTACAGCTGAACTATAAACGACAATACACGACGGCGCCGCCCCATCGCGGCGCCGTTTTCATTTGGGAAAGACGGCTGGTCTCGGTCACCGCTAACCATATGTTTATCGGCTCAGCCTATCCGTGATATCGTGCCCCATCTGACGATCGCGCCGATCCGGTCGCGAAGGACGTGCCGTCATGGCCGACAACGAATTGCGAAACAAACACCGGCAGCGCGTGCTGAAAGGCGCGACGATTCTGACCGGCCTCACCAATTCCGAGGTCAAGTGCACGGTGCGCAACATGCATGCCGGCGGCGCCGAGCTGAAAGTGTCTATAGACGCGCGCGTGCCGGACGAGTTCCTGCTCTATGTGCCGGTCGACGGCATCGGCTACAAGGCCATCGTGCGCTGGCGCCGCGACGACCGCATCGGCGTCGAGTTCACCGGCACCGAGCCGAAGCCGCATTGGCACTATGGCTGAGCGTCCTGATCGATAAACCGGCATGAAAGAGCCGGCGGATCGCTCCGCCGGCTCTTTGCTCCCAATCCCGACGACTGCGGGTTAGTTCTTGGCCTTGTCGACCAGCTTGTTCTTGGAAATCCAGGGCATCATGGCGCGCAGCTTGGCGCCGATTTCCTCGATCTGGTGGCTGTCATTGTTGCGGCGGATGCCCTTGAAGCGCGACATGCCGGCGCGGTATTCCTGCATCCACTCCGAGGTGAATTTTCCGGTCTGGATGTCCTTCAGCACGCGCTTCATCTCGGCCTTGGTCTCGGCGGTGATAATGCGCGGGCCAGAGACATATTCGCCCCATTCGGCCGTGTTCGAGATCGAGTAGTTCATGTTGGCGATGCCCCCTTCATAGATCAGGTCGACGATCAGCTTGACCTCGTGCAGGCACTCGAAATAGGCCATTTCGGGCGCATAGCCGGCTTCCACCAGCGTCTCGAAACCGGCGCGGATCAGTTCGACCAGGCCGCCGCAGAGCACGACCTGCTCGCCGAACAGATCGGTCTCGCATTCCTCGCGGAAATTGGTCTCGATGATGCCCGAACGGCCGCCGCCGACGCCGCAGGCGTAGGACAGAGCGAGATCGAGCGCGTTGCCGGAAGCATCCTGGTTGACGGCGACCAGGCAAGGCACGCCACCGCCCTTCTGGTATTCGCCGCGCACCGTGTGTCCGGGCCCTTTCGGCGCGATCATAACGACGTCGACGGTCGACTTCGGCTCGATCAGGCCGAAATGCACGTTGAGGCCATGCGCGAAGGCGATCGCGGCGCCGTCACGAATGTTCGGCGCGATTTCGTTTTTGTAGATGTCGGCCTGCAATTCGTCAGGCGTCGCCATCATCATCAAATCGGCCCATTTGGCAGCGTCCGCCACGCTCATCACCTTGAGCCCGTCGGCCTCGACCTTCTTGGCCGTCGCCGATCCCGCCTTGAGGCCGATGGCGATTTCCTTGGCGCCCGAATCCTTGAGGTTGAGCGCATGCGCCCGGCCTTGGCTGCCATAGCCGATGATGGCGACCTTCTTGCCCTTGATCAGATTGAGATCGGCGTCGCGATCGTAATAGACACGCATCTTTTGCTTCCTTCCCGTAGAGATTAGAGGCCTTGCGGCCCGGTTTTTGCTCCATAAAGAGCGAGAAACTGCTGCGTTGCCCGGACGGCATCGCCGCCGATCGCCGCTTCAGTCAATTCCAGCCTGTCGCCGAGCAGGAGACGGATCTGCACGTCGCGGGCGACCAGCCCGAAAAAGGTCCGGAACGCCATTTCGGCATCCGTAAAGTCGAGCAGCCCGGCCTGCTTGCCGGCAAGCAGCACCGGCTTCAGCCGTCTGGCCAGCGCGAAACGGCCATTCTCCAGCACGATGGCGCCGAGATCGTCCTTTCCGGATCCGGCATGGCCGACCGCGACGCGGTTCAGCGCGATCGAGGTATCGCTCGAAATCACCTTCAGCCAGTCCGAGGCGAAGCCTTCCAGGCTTGCCGTCAGCGAGGCAAGATCGAGCCGCTCACCGTCGACCGGCACCACGCGCACTTTCGATGCCTGCCACTGCACGGTCGCCGTCAGCAGTCCGTCGCGGTCGCCGAACCATTTGTAGAGCGTTTCCTTCGAGCAGCTGGCGCGGCGCGCCACCGCCGTCATGGTCAGATTGTCGCCCTCCTCGACCAGCAGCCGCAAAGCCGCGTCCAAGACGGCCTTTTGCCGCTCTGTCAGCACTTCGCTGGTATCGATCTCGGCCCTTGCCTGCAACAATTTCCTGCCCATTCGATGAGGTCGCCGGGTCGCCTCAAACGGCGTACCGTACGTTACGGTTCGGCATATTGCGCAATCCTATGCTCGACGCAAGGGGTCAGGTAGAAAAATCGTCGACGTGAGAGCCGCCGAGCAAACCACGAGATTCTGACGGATCAATCATCGGCGGGCGGATGGCGCAGCTCTCCAAGCAGGCTCGCCAGTATCTTCAGCTCCTCCGCGGAGAGTTTTGCGCCGACCAATTCCGCAATCGACCGTCCATAGACAGCCCACATCCGTCGCCGCGTCTGACGGCCCTTGGCCGAGATGCGGATGGTCTGGCCGCGGCCGTCATCGGCAGCCCTGAGCTTCTCGACCAGTCCGTCTGCCTCGAGGCGCGCCAGAAGCCGCGAGATGTTATACTGCGCAAACAGTGTGCGCTCAGTCAGCTGGAATGGCCGCAGCCCGCCCTCACCCGCCTCGGCGAGTTCATGCAGCACGTCATACCAGTCGAGCGGCGGCAAGCCGCTAGTCTTCAAAGCCTCTTCCGCCTTTTCGATGAGCTGGCGCGAAACCCGCATCAGGCGGGCCCAGGCCTTGACGGCTTCGGGCGAAGGCGTGGTTGTTTTGGTCATGACCCATCCTAGGCGGTAGATGCAGTTGCATCAAGCTTGACGGTCAATGCACTTGCATCTATATGCATGCAACTGCATCGATCCGGGAAAGATCCATGAAACACGAAATTTGCAAAGTCGCCGACGTCCCACAGACGGGCAGCCTGATCGCACCGTTCTTCGGCCGCGAGGTCCATGTCTGGCGCAGCGGCGAGCGTGTCCGTGCCGCCGCCAATGTCTGCCTGCATTTCGGCGGGCCGCTCGACTGCAAGGACGGCAAGCTGGTCTGCCAATGGCACGGTGCCGCCTTCGATATGGAAAGCGGCGATCGGCTTGAAGGTCCGGCGCCAAAAGCGTCGCGACTGATGTTCCTGTCGACGCGCGTAGAGGACGGCGCGTTGAACTATGTCTGGGGAGAGTGACATGCCTGAGAAGAATGAAATGACTGGCAAGCTCATTCTGGTCAGCCATCATCTGTGCCCCTATGTCCAGCGCGCCGCGATCTCGCTGACTGAGAAGGGCGTGCCGTTCGAACGCGTCACCATCGACCTCGCCAACAAGCCGGACTGGTTCAAGGCGATCTCGCCGCTGGGCAAGGTGCCGCTGCTGATCGTCCAGGCAAATGGCGAGGAGACGGTGATCTTCGAATCCGCCGTCATTCTCGAATTCCTCGAGGAGACGCAAGCCAATCCTCTGCATCCGGCCGACGCCTACGCCCGTGCCCGGCATCGCGCCTGGATCGAGTTCGGCTCGGCGACATTGAACACCATCGGCCGGTTCTACTCGGCTTCGACGGAGGCCGCCTTCCTGGCAGAGTCCACGGCACTTTCGGCCATGTTCGATCGTCTGGAGGACGAACTGGCCGACCAGGCCGGACCGTGGTTCAGCGGCCAGCGCTTTTGCCTCGTCGATGCCGTCTACGGCCCGGTCTTCCGCTATCTCGACGCCTTCGACCGGATCGGCAATTTCGGCATTCTGGACGGCAAGCCATTGGTCCAGGCCTGGCGCAAGGCGTTGAGCGAACGCGCCTCGATCAAGGGTGCCGTGGCGCCGGACTATCCGCAGCGGCTGCGTCTATTCCTGCGTGCGAGAAATTCGTTTCTCTCGACCCTGATCCCGCCCGATGATCTGGCCAGTGCACCTCCTCTAGCCCGATCCGCCTGAACGGATCGATCAGCGTGCCGGCCACCATCGAGGCAAGCACGCTTGGCACTGGCGGGATTTTGGCGATGGTTGCCACCAGCCTGTCGCGGAAGAAGGGCAGCATCGTGCCGTCCGACTGGTAGAACGGCGTCAGCGCCAGCGACAGCAGCTGGAAGATCCAAACATGCCATCGCCGCGCCCGGGCGTAGCTTTCCAGCGCTGCCTCGACGTTGCCCGTTTGTGCCAAGGCATGGCTGAGTGCTGCCGCGTCGAGCAGCGCCATGTTGGCGCCTTGCCCGAGCTGCGGGCTGGTCGAATGCGCGGCATCGCCGATCACGGCCAGCCTGCGGCCAGCCGGCAGCTTCATCGTGTGGTGGCCGTAGCGCGCCAGCGACAGCTGGTCGAAGCTGTCGATCTGGCTGGTGAACGCCTCGCACTGCGGCCACAGCGAGACCAGTCTCGCCTTCCATGCGTCGAGCCCTGCCGCGCGCACGTTTTCGGCATCCGCCGGCTTCAGGCTCCAGAAGAACGCCGCCATCTTTTCCCCGCCCGGTTCCGGTCGGCCGATCGGCAGGACGCCGATCATCACGCTGGCCTTGTCGTAGCGCTGCAGCAGCGCATTTTCGTCGAAGCCTTGGCGCCAGCCGAGCGAGGCCCAGAACGCGCCGTAAGTGAGCTGCCGCGGCTGGGCCGGATCGTTGAGGCACCGGCGCAGCTTCGAACGCGAGCCGCTGGCGTCGACCACGAGGTCGAACGGCCCTGCCCTGCGGCCCCCCACCGTTCGGCTCTTGTCGAAGATCAGGATCGCCCGCTCACCGACGTCCAGCGTCTCGATCTCGACACCGGTTTCGATGGCGATGCCTTGGCGCTGCGCGGCGCGAAACAACATGTTGAACAACGCCGCCCGGTGCACCGCCAGCCCGAAACGGCCGCCAGGCTGCGCATCGTAGCGCACGGCGAGCACGGTGCGGCCGCTCGAGGCATCGGCGCCATGCAGACGCTCGATGCGGCTCCCCAGCGCCAGAATGTCGTCGAGCAGGCCGAGATCGGCGAGCACGCTCAGCCCGGTCGGCTGCAGGATCAGTCCGGAACCGACGGGCTTGGGTTCCTCGAAACGTTCGAAGATGGTGACGTTGTGGCCCGCGCGCTTGAGATAGAGCGCGGTGGCGAGCCCCGCCGGGCCGGCGCCCGCAATCGCGATGTCGAGAGATTTTTCCATTGCCCGCCCAACTACTGGCCGGACAATCCTTCAGCGCCATTGTCAAATCAAGCCTTTGCTGCATGGACCAAAATATCAGCCACCGGCGTCGAAGGCAGCGCGCGCCTTGCGCACCGCACCATGGTTGAGTTCGGCCCACAGGATCAATTGATGCAAGGCGCCGAACATCGAACGGCCGAGATCGGTCAGGCTGTATTCGACGCTTGGCGGCTTGGTCGGGAACACTTCGCGATGAACAAAGCCGTCGCGCTGCAGATCGTGGAGCGTCTGGGTGAGCATGCGCTGCGAGATGTCGGGCACCAGGCGCCGCAACTCGCCGAAACGATAGGGCTGCTCGGCGAGCGCCGCCATCAGCAGCGAACTCCATTTGCCGTTCACGCCCTGCATCACGTCGCGAACCGGGCAATCGGCAATGTTTGCGCCATCGCTGGTGGCTTTGAATATATTGAGCTTGGTTCTCAGATTGACGACCTTGCCGTCCATGGCTGCTGGTTCCCTGGCGGTGCCTACCTCCCTAAAAACTGCCTTCTTTACGGTGGCCGGTCAATTCTTATTTTAGCGCTGGTCTCTTTTTGAGACTGTCAGAAGCACCCGCCACCCGGCGCAATTTCAGGATCCCCCATGACCGCAACCCTTCTCGTCACCGGCGCTTCCGGCCAGCTTGGCCGCGGCGTCATCAACCACCTGCTGGACACATTAAAGGTCCCCGCAAACCGCATCATCGCCACCACCCGTACACCCGCCAACCTTGCCGATCTGGCGGCGCGCGGCGTCGTCGTCAGAGCCGCTGACTTCAACGACCCGCAATCGCTTGCCGAGGCCTTCGCGGGAGCCGACCGGGCACTCGTCATCTCGACCAACGAACTTGAGGTACAGGGGAAGCGGCGCGAGCAGCAGCTTGCGGCGGTGACCGCGGCCAAACAGGCTGGCGTCGGCCACCTGCTGTACACCTCGATGCCCAACCCCGAGCCTGGTTCGCCGGTTGTTTTCGCGCCCGACCACTACGACACCGAACAGGCGATCAAGGCGAGCGGCATCCCCTACACGATCTTCCGCAATGGCTGGTATAACGAGAACCTGTTCATGGCGTTGCCGCAGGTTCTGGCATCGGGTCAGTGGTACACCTCCGCCGGCGACGGCGCCATTTCCTACGGCACGCGCGACGATTTCGCGGCGGCGATCGCAGCGGGGCTCGCCTCGGACAGCAGCGAAAGCGCGACTTACACGCTGACCGGCCCCAGTGCGTATACGGCTGCCGAAGTGGCGGCGTTGGTCACCGAAGTCACCAGCAAGCCGATCCAGGTCATCCAGCTTTCCGACGAAGCCCTGACCGAGGGAATGAAGTCGGCCGGCCTGCCTGAACCCTTCGCAAAGGTGCTGGTGTCGTTCGACGCTGCCGCCCGCGCAGGTGACCTCGGCATGGTGACCGACGCGGTCGAAAAACTCTCCGGCCGAAAGTCGGTGCCGCTGAAGCAGTTTCTGGAGACGAACAAGGCTGCACTGGCCGGCTGAAAGCTGCCGTTGCGGGACGCCGAGCCCTTACGATTCGGCCTCCCGCACAATTACTTACGTCGCTTGACCAGTCCCAGCCGGATCAGGCTTTCGCCCGTGGCAATCAAAGCATCTTCGCGCGAGCGTGGCGCCCAGCCGAGCACGCGCACCGCCTTGGCGTTGGTGGCGTTCTTGATCTTGCCCAGTTCCGTTGCGAGCTGTGCCGCTTCCGGATTAAACAGCCCGATGATGCGCACCAGCCAATCGGGAAACTCCCGCGTCGAGACGCGCGACGCCGCCGGCCCGAGCCGCGTCTTCAGGGTCTGCGCGATCTCGCGCACCGTCATGAAATCGCCGGCGACAGCGAGGAACCGTTCGCCCTTGGCGGCGGGGTGGGTCATGGCGCGAACATGCAGATCCGCCACGTCGCGCGCGTCGACGACGCCGAAGGACAGGCGCGGCAGCCCAGGCACGGCGCCGTTCAGCATGCGCTGGACAAATTCGGTCGAGGTCGAATGGTCCGCGCCGAGCACCGGTCCAAAGATGCCAACGGGATTGACGACCGCAAGCTCCAGCGCGCCGCCCTGCTCGGCGATGAAATCCCAGGCCGCGCGCTCGGCGAGCGTCTTGGACTTCACATAGGCGCTGACCTTGCCTGCCGGATCGGTCCAGTTTTCCTCGTTGAAAGGCTGCCCATCCGCGCGCATCTTGCCATAGCCGACGGCCGCGAAGGATGAGGTGAGCACGACGCGCCTGACCCCGGCATCCCGCGCCGCCCGCAGCACGCGCAACACGCCCTCGCGCGCCGGAAGGATCAGGTCATCCTCATGCGTGGGCACGCCGGGCGGAAAAGGCGATGCGACATGCAGCACGTAATCGCAGCCGGCCACCGCCGCCGGCCAGCCTGCGTCGGCCATCAGATCGGCATGGGCGAATGAAAGGGCGTCACCGGGCTCCGTGCCACCTGCCTTGAGCATGGCGAGCACATCGGCTTCGCGCCTGGCCGATCGCACGGAGGTGCGGACGCGGTAGCCGGCCTTCAACAGTTCGAGGATGCAGTGAGCGCCGAGGAAGCCGGACCCGCCAGTGACCAGCACCAATTCGCCGCTCATATTAGCCTCCTCGACGATTTATCCCTTCGAGACCCCTCAGATCGCCACCTGCGTGCCGATCTCGACCACACGTCCGGTCGGGATCTGGAAATACTCCGTCGCATCGGCCGCCGAGCGGGCGAGCCCGATGAACAGCTTGTCCTGCCACACCGGCATGCCGGAATTGGGCGATGCCTTGAGCGAGCGCCGCGACAGGAAGAACGACGTCGTCATGATGTCGAACTTCCAGCCCTGCTTGCGGCAGATCGCCAGCGCGCGCGGAATGTTGGGCTGCTCCATATAGCCGAAGGTCAGCGTCACCCGCATGAACAACTCGTTGGCTGTCTCCATCTTGACCCGCTCGCTGTCGGGCACCAGCGGTTGCGGTGCGGTGACCACCGACAGAATGACGTTCTGCTCGTGCAGCACCTTGTAGTGCTTCAGGCTGTGCATCAGCGCTGTCGGCGCGCTTTGCGGATCGCTGGTCAGGAACACGGCGGTGCCGGACACCAGCTGCGGCTTCTTCTTCAGCAGATTGCCGGCGAGGAAATCGAGCGGGATTTCGTTGCGCCGGGTCTTGTCGAACAGATAGCGGCTGCCGCGCACCCAGGTCCACATCGCCAGAACGATGGTGAAGGCCACCGCAAGCGACGCCCAGCCGCCCTCGAACACCTTCACGATGTTGGAGGCGAAGAAGCCGATGTCGATGAAGCCGAACAGCGCCGTCATGGCGACGGCCACCCACAGCCGCCATTTCCAGATGCGGGTCATGACGACGAACAGCAGCACCGTCGTCACCAACATGTTGCCGGTCACCGAGATGCCATAGGCGGAGGCGAGCTTGCTCGATTCGCCGAAACCGACGACCAGCAACATCACCGCCAACGCCAGCAAAACATTGACGCGCGGCATGTAGATCTGGCCCGACTGCCGTTCCGACGTGTGCAGGATTTCGAGGCGCGGCAGCATATTGAGCTGCACCGCCTGCCTGGTCAGCGAGAAGGCGCCCGATATGACCGCCTGGCTGGCGATGACCGTCGCCGCGGTTGCCAATACCACCATCGGGATCAGCGTCCAGCCTTCGTTCATCTCGAAGAATGGATGGCCGACGTGACCGTTCTTCGCCAGCACGAAAGCGCCCTGCCCGGCATAGTTTAGCAGCAGGCAGGGAAACACGATGGCCAGCCAGGCGAGCACGATGGGCTTGCGGCCGAAATGGCCGAGATCGGCATAAAGCGCTTCGGCACCGGTGACGGCGAGGAAGATGGCGCCGATGGTGACGAAGGCGACATCGGGCGAATTGATCAGGAAGGCGACGATGTAGTGCGGGCTGACCGCCCACAGGATTTCGGGATCGGCGATGATGTGGTTCAAGCCCGAAAGACCGATAGCCAGGAACCAGACCGCCGTGATCGGGCCAAAGATCAGCGCCACACCGCCGGTGCCGAAGCGCTGCACCGAAAACAGGATCGCCAGGATGACCAGCGTCAGCGGCACGACGTAGGGCTGGAAGGTCGGGGTAACGACATTCATGCCTTCAACCGCCGAAAGCACCGAGATTGCCGGCGTGATGACGGCGTCACCGAAGAACAATGACGCGCCGACAACACCGATGGCCAGGATGATCGCCGAGCGGGTCGGGAAACTCCCGCGCGCCAGCGCCATCAGCGACAGCACGCCGCCCTCGCCTCGGTTGTCGGCTCTGAGCACGAACATGATGTATTTGATGGTGACGATAATCGTCAACGACCAGATGATCAGCGACAGCACGCCCAGAATATCGCCGCGCTCGGCGATTTCGCCGCCGGAGGACGCAACAAGCGCTTCCCGGAAGGCGTAGATCGGGCTGGTGCCGATGTCGCCATAGACCACACCGAGCGCGCCCAGCATCAGAACTTTGGTGCTGTGCTGTTCGATTTCGGGATGGCTCGATTGTTCGACGGGTTCTGCCTCAATACCAGCATTGGTAAGGGCCATGGACGACACTCCGATAAGCGCGCGGTGCTCTACGCTTGCTGCGATGCAATATCAAGTGCCGTGACGGTAGGGCTACCATGTTCCCAACGCAGGGCTTGCCCCGCAATGACCGGTGCGTGGCGTCAAAGGCTGCCGGAAACCTCAGATCGCCACCTGCGTGCCGATCTCGACCACACGTCCGGTCGGGATCTGGAAATACTCCGTCGCATCGGCCGCCGAGCGGGCGAGCCCGATGAACAGCTTGTCCTGCCACACCGGCATGCCGGAATTGGGCGATGCCTTGAGCGAGCGCCGCGACAGGAAGAACGACGTCGTCATAATGTCGAACTTCCAGCCCTGCTTGCGGCAGATTGCCAGCGCGCGCGGAATGTTGGGCTGTTCCATGTAGCCGAAGGTCAGCGTCACCCGCATGAACAACTCGTTGACTGTCTCCATCTTGACCCGCTCGCTGTCGGGCACCAGCGGCTGCGGTGCGGTGACCACCGACAGAATGACGTTCTGCTCGTGCAGCACCTTGTAGTGCTTCAGGCTGTGCATCAGCGCTGTCGGCGCGCTTTGCGGATCGCTGGTCAGGAACACGGCGGTGCCGGACACCAGCTGCGGCTTCTTCTTCAGCAGATTGCCGGCGAGGAAATCGAGCGGGATTTCGTTGCGCCGGGTCTTGTCGAAGAGATAGCGGCTGCCGCGTATCCAGGTGGTCATGATCAGCCCCATGAGGCAGGCAACGGATATTGACACCCATCCGCCTTCCACGATCTTGACGACATTCGCCAGGAAGAAACCCATGTCGATGGTGCCGAACAGCAGCGCCAATGCCAGGGCGAGCCCAAGCTGCCATTTCCACAAATTGCGCATGACAACGAACAGCAGAATGGTTGTCATCAGCATCTCGCCGGTCACCGAAATTCCGTAAGCGGAAGCCAGCGAACTCGAGCTGCCGAAGCCGACAACCAGCAGCATCACTCCCAGGGCGATGAGCAGGTTGACGCGCGGCATATAAATCTGGCCGCTCTGCATTTCGGACGTGTGCTGCACCTCGATGCGGGGCAGCAGGTTGAGTTGCACTGCCTGACGTGCCAGCGAAAAAGCACCCGAGATCACCGCCTGACTGGCGATCACGGTGGCGGCCGTTGCCAAGCCGACCATTGGCATCAGCGCCCAATCCGGCAACATCTCGAAGAATGGATTGGTCGGCCTGCCGCCATTCGCCAATACAAAGGCGCCCTGGCCGAAGTAGTTGAGCAGCAGGCAAGGAAACACCACGGAAAACCACGCGAGCACGATCGGCTTGCGCCCGAAATGTCCAAGGTCGACATAAAGCGCCTCGGCCCCCGTTACCGCCAGGAACACTGCACCAACGGTCACGAAAGCGGCGGTCGGCGTGCCGGCTAAGTAGGCGATTGCATAATACGGGTTGATAGCCAACAGCACCGAAGGATCATCCATCAGGTGGTAGAGCCCGGAAACGCCGATGGCCAGGAACCATAGCGCCGTCACCGGCCCGAATACTGCCGCCACCTTCCCCGTGCCGAAGCGCTGCACGGAGAACAGAAATGCCAGGATGACCAAGGTGATCGGAACGACATAGGCCTCCAGCGTCGGTGTCACCACTTCCAGGCCCTCAACTGCCGACAGCACGGAAATGGCCGGAGTTATGATAGCGTCTCCGAAAAAAAGCGACGCCCCGCAAAGTCCGATGCCGAGGATAAGCTTGGCGCCTTTTGGATAGGCGCTGCGCGCCAGCGCCATCAGGGACAGCGTGCCGCCCTCGCCCTTGTTGTCGGCGCGAAGCACGAAAGCGACGTATTTTATGGTGACGATAATCGTCAGCGCCCAGACGATCAGCGACAGCACGCCCAGGACATCTATGCGCGTGTCGGTACCAGGCGAAGCGTGAAGCGCCTCGCGGAAGGCATAGATCGGGCTGGTGCCGATATCGCCATAGACGACGCCAAGCGCGCCCAGCATCAGAACTTTGGTGCTGTGCTGTTCAGTGTGGGAGTGGTTCGGTTGTTCGACGGGTTCAGCCTCGCTACCGATGCTGGAAAGAGCCATCGACTACTCCCCGATCATCGTGCGGTGCGCCTTGCTTGCTGTCATGCGATATCACCTTCGACACGAGCCTTCCACCGCTACCAACCGCAAGCCTTCAGAAACCGCCCCACCGTGCCGGCCATGCCATACTCCAACGCATCGGCTGTCAACCCGTGTCCGATAGACACTTCGGCCAATGCCGGAATGCGCTTTGCCAATGCCGGAAGGTTGTTCACCACCAGATCGTGCCCGGCATTGACCTGGAGCCCGGCGGCGAGTGCGGCATCCGCGGTTTTTCCCAATCTTTCCAGCTGCTTCCGCGCCTTGGCGGAATCGGAATGGTAGCTGCCGTAGGGCCCGGTATAGAGCTCGATGCGGTCAGCGCCGGTATCGCGCGCGGCATTGACGCCGGTGGGATCCGGATCGGAAAACAGCGACACGCGGAAGCCCCCTTTTTTCAGACGCTTGACGATCGGGTTAAGGAACGCCGCCTCGGCGGCAAAGTTCCAGCCATGGTCCGATGTCGCCTGCGCCGGATCGTCGGGCACCAGCGTCACCTGCTCCGGCTGGTGCCTTTCCACAAGCGCCAGAAAATCCTCGGTCGGGTAGCCCTCGATGTTGAATTCCGCCATGGGAAACTCGTCGTCGATCAGCGCCCGGATGTCGGGCAGGTCGGAATGCCTGGTGTGGCGCTCGTCGGGCCGCGGATGAACCGTCAGCCCGTGCGCGCCGGCCGCCAGCGCCAGGCGGCCGAGCCCGGTGACGCTCGGCCACGGCAGGTCGCGGCGGTTGCGCAGCATGGCGATGGCGTTGAGATTGACCGAGAGTTTCGCGGGCATGGCGTGAGGTCCGGCTGTTTGTGCAGCGCATCTATACTGCCTTTGATGGGAACAGACAGGGGCTTTCGGGTGTTCCAGTGATGACATCTGCTCGCAAGGGGGAACCCAGCCAATGAATTTTCTCCAATCCGTGCCCGCGATCCGCCGCCTCGAAACCGACCGTGAGGACCTTTTCGCCATCGACGTCGTCGGCCATGTCTCTGCCGCCGACGGCGAAAATCTGTTTGGATTGCTGGAAGCTGCCTACGCGCTGCACCCGAGGATCGATGTCTTGGTGCGGCTGGTCGATCATGAGGGCGTCGACTGGATCGATATGGACGACGAGACGCTGAAACAGGGCACGGTGCACGCCCTAGAGCATATCGCCCGGTGCGCGACGATCGGTGAGCCCGACTGGATAGCGGATGCGCGGAACTTCCTTCCGGCTTCGCCACCCATCGAGTTCAGGCACTTCGCGGCCGAGGATGAAGCGGATGCCTGGCAATGGCTGGGTGCGACGCCACTCAGCCCTGCTGCGCCGGCTGCTACCTGACGCCGGCTATCTAACGCCAGCTATCTAACAATCGTCAGCCGCTCTGCCGCCCGCGTTATGGCAGTATAGAGCCAGCGCTGGCGGGTTTCCTTGAACGCCCAGCTCTCGTCGAACAGCACGACATCGTTCCACTGCGAACCCTGCGCCTTGTGCACGGTCAGCGCGTAGCCATAGTCGAAATCGTCAAAGCGCTTCTTCTGCTGCCAGGGGATATCGGCGTCCGGATCCTCGAAAGCCGACTTGAGCAGCTTGATCTTGGCGACGCCGCGGTCGGGATCGTCCTCCTCGGGCGAGACCAGAAGGTTGATGCCCGGCTTCACCGTTTCGCGCGACGAGGTCATTACCTTCCACAGCGAACCGTTGAGCAGGCCCTTGGCGGGGTCGTTGCGCAGGCAGACCAGCTTGTCTCCGGCCTGCGGATAATCGGCATTGAAACCCTTCAGCTCGCGCAGGCGCTGATTGTAGCGGCGGCGTGTGCGGTTGGTGCCGACCAACACCTGGTCCGCCTTCAGCACCAGCTCCTGGGTGACGTCCTCCTTGCCGATGACCTGCGCGCTGCCGTAGTCGCCGCGCATGAACTCGCGGCCCTCGCGCACGTCGAGCGCCAGCTGGATGATCGGATTGTCGCGCGCCTGGCGGTGGATTTCGGTCAAGAGCACATCCGGCTCATGCTCGGTGAAAAAGCCGCCGCCCGAGATCGGCGGCAGCTGCGCCGGATCGCCAAGCACCAGGATCGGCGTGCCAAAACTCAGAAGGTCGCGGCCAAGCTGCTCGTCGACCATCGAGCATTCGTCGATGACCACCAGCTTCGCCCGTGAAATAGGGCTTTGCCGGTTGAGCGAGAAGGTCGGCGACATCGAGGTCTTGCCGGTCACCTCGTCGGCGACCGATTCCTCGCCCTTGGGCCGGTAGATCAGCGAATGGATAGTGCGTGCATTGACCGCGCCCTTGGAGCGCAGAACCTGCGCCGCCTTGCCGGTGAAGGCGGCGAACTGCACCTGCCCGTCGACATGCTCGGCAAAATAGCGCGCCAGCGTGGTCTTGCCGGTGCCGGCATAGCCGAACAGCCGGAAGACCTGCGGCCGGCCCTCCTTGAGCCAGCGCGCGACCGCTTTCAGAGCCTCGTCCTGTTGGGGAGAGAATTCCATCGATTCGACAGACCGGATTCGCGAGAGAAAGACAAGCTTGGTGCCAACCACCGCTTAAAACGATGGGATTGCCTCACCTTCAACGGGACAAACTAGCAGGCGCAAATGCGAACGTAAAGTGAACATGCAAGCGGATAACGAACGATTTGAATTCAGGCATTTGAACCTAGATCGGGCAATGCCACTATCACGGACATGATCGAGATGCAGATCGGCGCAGACACCTATAAGCGAGGATATTGATGAGGTCGTTCGCAGACAGGCTGATCGGAAAGTCGATAAAGAAGATCGAAATCGGCGAACCTGGTTATGGCATCGTTGTCTCCTTGTCAGATGACGCAGGGTTCGCGATATATACCGAGGTCACGGCCTGTCTGAGTGACGAAAATGCCAGAACCATAGAACGTGTTACCATCAGCGACGAGCAAGTGATCCTCCACTTGGCTGACAACGACTTCGTCGCCATTTCCAAAAACCGTGGCCGCTTCGCCGTCGTTGAGGCGTTTGTCTATGGGGACGACGAAGGCATGGTCGTCGAAAATTAGTTGCATCGGCCGCCAGATTTCAAACACCAACCACAGGCGGACTATATGTTCGCGCCGCCGCCGCTACCTCTGGTCGGCCCGGGATCGTTCTCCAACAAAATCGGCTTGCCGTGCGGGGTTGCATGCGCGGCGCGTTCCCAGGCGGCGGCGAGCGTGTCGACGTCACTTTTTCCCGCGACGCCCTTGGCCGCCAGCAGCGTCTCCAGCGCAGCCAGCCAATGCTCGTAATAATCGTGGCCGTCGCTTGCGGCGCCCGGCTTCTTCACTTGCGCCGACAGCGCATCGGCCCATTCGGCCCAGGAAAACAGGCCCTTGTCGTGCAGCGCCACCGTCATGGCGAAGGCTTCGGCCTGCCAGGGTTCGGCGAATACCGGTTCGTCCAGACC
Organism: Mesorhizobium sp. M0062; assembly: GCF_040323125.1. Lineage (NCBI taxonomy): Bacteria > Pseudomonadati > Pseudomonadota > Alphaproteobacteria > Hyphomicrobiales > Phyllobacteriaceae > Mesorhizobium > Mesorhizobium sp. M0062. Next base: position 58,172 of record NZ_JAMYUO010000015.1, on the reverse strand, counting down.
CGCCGGCAATGCACCTTCAGGCCGGCTCAAGATAGCTCTCCCAAGCGTCGATGGAGACGGTAAGCGTCGGGTCGGCGCCCTCGCCCCAGATTTCCGAGCCATCGAAGACCACGGTATAGACCCATTGCGGGTTTTCACCGTTTCCATGCGCGTTGCTGTCGGGGAACACAAAACCGTCACGCACGGCCTCGATCACTCCGTGCTTGCCGCGCGCATAACGCGGCAGCCTCGTGTGGGCGGTGGGATTGAAATTCCTTGTCCGCACCGGGTCGCCGGCCTTGAAGCGCGGCGCTGTCTCGACCGGCCGGTCGCAGGGACTGCCCTTGGCCAGCACCGCCGGAACGTTTTCGGCCTTCAACACCCTTTTGGGCGTCGCCGCCGGATCGACCGCCCGACCTTCCGTCAGATCGCGCTCGCTGACGAAGCCATGGCGCTTCAGCAGCACCTCGAGCGCTTTGATCCATATCTGGTAGTAGCTTGAGGAATAATAGACGGCCGGATGCAGCGATTCCCTGGCGTGCCGGCTCTCGTCGATGTTCCACGCGCCCATGGCGCCGGCAGTCAGCGTCACGCCGAGCGCCCGCCTCTCCCAATCCGCATGAAAATACGGTTCGTCCTTTTCGGGCGCGACCGGCCCGAAACCCATCTGCCCACCGAGATCCTGCGGCCCGTTCATGCCGGTTCTCTCGCCACCGCCGTGCCGATCATCGCATCGCGGCTCACCAGTTCGGCGAGCTGGTCCTCACTCCAGCCTTCGGTACCGTCAGGCCGCATCGGCACCACGAGATAGCGCAGTTCGGCAGTCGAATCCCAGACGCGGATGTTTTTCTCCGCCGGCAAGGTCAGCCCGAACTCCTCCAGCACGCCGCGCGGATCGATCACGGCGCGCGAGCGATAGGGCGGCGCCTTGTACCAGACCGGCGGCAGGCCGAGCACCGACCACGGATAGCAGGAGCACAGCGTGCAGACGACGAGGTTGTGCGTCTCGTCCGTGTTGAACACCGCCTGCATGTGCTCGCCCTGGCGGCCGGTGTAGCCCAGCGAGGTGATCGCCGCAGTCGCGTCGCGCTTCAGCCACTCGGCAAAGGCCGGATCGCTCCAGGCTTTCGCCACCACCCTGGCGCCGTTGCGCGGTCCGATCTTGGTCTCATAGGTGTCGACGATGACGTCGATTGCGGCCGGATCGATCAGGCCTTTTTCGGTGAGGATGGTCTCCAGCGCGCGCACGCGCGCCGCAAACGGGTCGAGTTCGTTGTCGTGGTCATGATCATGGGACATGACCTCAGATTAGGATCGGCGGCACGCGGCCGCAAGCATGACAGCTTGGGCCACGGGCTATCGCCTATTCGGCGGCGGCCCTTTGCGGCTCGAGCCGATCCTCGGGAGCGAACAGCGAGGCCTGCTCGCCGCTCTCGACCGCATGCAGCTCCGGCCTGTTCTTTTTCGAAGAGAAGAAGCTCACCAGCCAGCCGGAGAAATTCTCGAAATAGACATAGATGACAGGGGTGACGAACAGCGTCAGCGCCTGCGACGCCAGGAGACCGCCAACCACCGCGACACCGAGCGGCTGGCGCAGCTCAGCACTGGCGCCGGTGCCGAGCGCGATCGGGAACGTGCCCATCAGCGCCGCCAACGTCGTCATCATGATCGGCCTGAAACGCATCAGGCACGCCTTGTGTATGGACTCCTTGGCCGACATGCCTTCTCGTCGCAGCTCCAGCGCGACGTCGACCATCATGATGCCGTTCTTCTTGACGATGCCGATCAACATCAGGATGCCGATCACCGCGATCACCGACAGGTCCATGCCGGCAAAGCGCAGCGCGACCACGGCGCCCAGCACCGCCGAAGGCAGGCCGGTCAGAATGGTCAGCGGATGGATAAAGCTCTCATAGAGGATGCCGAGTACGATATAGATGGTCAGAATGGCGCCGCCGATCAGCAGGCCCTGATTGGCCAGCGAATCCTGGAAGGTCTTGGCGGTGCCGGCAAAGCTGGTCGAAATCGCCGGCGGCATGCCGATCTGCTCCTTCAGCGCGGCGATGCGGGCCGTGCTGTCGCCCAGCGCCACGCCTTGCGGCAGGTTGTAGGAGATGGTCACCGCGGGCAGCTGGCCGAGCTGGTTGACCGTCAGCGCGCCGGCGGTGCGGTCGACGCGGGCAAAGGCGCCGAGCGGCACCAGGCTGCCGCTTGCCGTCCTGACCTGGATGGCCAGCATGCGCTCGGGCGACCATTCGATGTTGGGATCGAGCTCCATGATGACTTCGTAGCTGTCGGCCGAGCCAAAGATCGTCGAGACCTGCTCCGTGCCGAAGCCGCCATAGAGACTGGAGCGCAGCGTGTCGGTGTCGATGCCGAGCGACGCCGCCTTGTCGCGATCGACCACCAGCGTCGCCTGCAATGAATTGTTCTGCAGATCGCTGGTGACGTCGGTGAAATTCGCATGATCGGCCGCCATCGCATCGTTGAGCTTTTGCGCCCATGTGTCGGTCAGGCCGGTATCGAGGCCCTGAACGACGAGCTGGTAGGCGCTGGCGGAAGAACGCGCGCCAAGCCGCAGGTTCTGCACCGGCTGCATATAGGCATCGATCCCCGGCACAGTGGCCAGTTGCCGCCGCAGATCCGACAGCACCTTGTCGATGTCGGGGCGCTGGCTCTTGTCCTTCAGCTGCACATAGAGCTGGCCCTGGTTCAGCGCATTGTTGCCGCCGCCGGCTGACCAGGCGACATGCGAGACATAGGGCGAATGCGAGAAGACACTTGCCGCCTGGTTCTGCAGCTTGACCATGGCGTCGTAGGAGATGTCCTGCCTGGCGATCGTCGTAACCGAGATCTGGCCGATATCCTCTTGCGGGAAAAAGCCTTTCGGCGAGACCTCGATCAGCCAGACCGACCCTGCCGCCGTGCCGGCGAAGACGAAGAACACCAGAAAAGTGTGGCGCAGGCAGAAGGTCAAAAGCCGGTCATAGCCGCGGGTGACGATATCCTGCTTGTGGCCGGGGGCATGCTTGTCGCGATCGGCCTTGGTCACCGACAGCAAGCGCGAACACAGCATTGGCGTCAGTGTCAGCGACACGAACATCGAAGCCAGGATGGCGACCGTCACCACGACGGCGAATTCGTTGAAGATGCGGCCGATGACGCCGCCCATTAGAAGCACGGGGATGAACACCGCCACCAGCGAGATCGAGATCGAGATGATGGTGAAGCCGATTTCGCGCGCGCCCTTCAGCGAGGCATCGAAGGCCGAGAGACCGTCCTCCTCCATGTGGCGAAAGATGTTTTCCAGCATGACGATGGCGTCGTCGACGACGAGGCCGACTGCGAGCGTCAGGCCCATCAGCGAGATGTTGTCGATGGAAAAGCCGAACAGGAACATGGCGCCGAGCGTCGCGATCAACGAGATCGGCACCGCCACGGCCGGAATGATGGTTGCAGTCACCCGGCGCAGGAAGACGAAGATCACCATCACCACCAAAGCGATGGTCAGAAGCAGCGTGAACTGGACGTCGTCGACGGCCTGGCGGATCGAGGTCGAACGGTCGTTGAGCAGCTTGATGTCGGCGGCGGCCGGCATTTGGTCCTTGAACGACGGCAGCATCGCCTTGACCTTGTCGACGACGTCGACCGTGTTGGCGTCGGGCTGGCGCTGCACCGCCAGGATGATGGCGCGCGTGCCGTCATACCAGCTTGCAGTCGTCGTGGTCTCGACCGAGTCGATGACGCGCGTCACCTCGCCCAGCCGCACCGGATGGCCGTTCTTGGTGGCGATGATGAGGTTGGAGAACCCGGCGGCATCGGTGAGCTGCGTATTGGCCGTGATGGTCAGCTGCTGCTTGTCGTTCTGCAAGACGCCGAGCGGCGTGTTGGAGTTGGCCGACGCGATCGCCGTCTGCAGCTGATCGATCGAAATGCCGCGCGCGGCAAGTGCGGTCGGATCGATCTGCACGCGCACCGCATATTTCTGCTGGCCGAAGATCGACACCTGCGCCACGCCGTCGATGGTCGACAGCGAGGGCGAGATGACATTTTCGGCGAAGGCGTCGAGGTCGGTGAGCGGAACCGTGTCGCTGACCAGCGACATCAGAAGGATCGGCGCGTCGGCCGGATTGACCTTGCGATAACTCGGCGGCGACGTCATCTCCGGCGGCAACTGCCGCTGCGTGCGCGCGATCGCCGCCTGCACATCGGCGGCCGCCGCGTCGATATCCCGGTTGAGCACGAACTGGATGGCAATGGACGTGCGTCCCAGCGAATTGCTGGTTGAGATCGAATCGATGCCGGCAATGGTGGCGAACTGCTTGATCAGCGGCGTCGCCACCGATGTCGCCATGGTTTCGGGTGACGCGCCGGCCAGGTTGGCCGAGACGTTGACGACCGGGAATTCGGCGCTCGGCAGCGCCGCCACCGGCAGGAACTTGTAGGCAAACAGCCCGCCCAGCACGAGGGCGAACGACATCAGCAGCGTCGCGACAGGCCTTCTTATGCAGAATTCGGAAATCATTGGGCAGCCGCCTTGCCGGCCTCGGCGACCTTGGGAGCAGCTTGATCACCGCCGGCCGCCTTGCCTTCGTGAATGGCGGCGCCGTCCTTCAGCCTGGTCTGGCCCTCGACCACCACCTTCTCGCCTGATTTGACGCCCTCGCTGATGGCGCTGTTTTCGCCTTCGGTCAGCGCCACCTGCACCGGTCGCATCTCGACCGTGTTGTCGGGCTTGACGACATAGACGAACGGTCCCTTTTGGCTGGGCTGCACGGCAACGGTCGGGATGGATGTCATCTGCGGCATGATGCCAGCGTCGAGCACGACATTCACATATTGGCCGGGCCACAGTGAAAGATCGGCGTTGGGAATGCTCGCCCGTGTCGCGATCGTACCGGACGCGGTGTCGACGCTGGAATCGACGAAGTCGAGCGTGCCCTTGCCGATCGGCATCGGATCGCCATCCTTGGTCAGCGTCACCGCGCCTTGCTGCGGGTTGGCCAGCGCCTTGTGCAGCAGCGCCAGGTTGCTCTCCGGCAGGTTGAAGTTGACTTGCAGCGGATCCATCTCGGTGATCGTCACCAGCGGCGTGGCCGTGCTCGAGTTGCCGTTGCTCAAGGTAACCAGGTCACCGACCGAAACGTTGACCGCGCCCAGCCGGCCGGCAATCGGCGCCTTGATGCTGGCAAAGCCGAGCTGGACATTGTCGGCGTCGATCGTCGCCTTGTCGGCATCGACCGTCGCCGCCGCAGCCTTTTGCGCCGCCACCGCCTGATCGTAAGTCTGCTGCGTGCCGGCCTGCTTGGCGACGAGATCCTTGGCGCGCTGAAGGTCGGAGCCCGAACTGGTTAGCAGCGCCTGGTCCTTGGCGAGCGTCGCCTGATCCTTGGCAAGCTGCGCCTTGAGCGCCCTGTCGTCGAGCGAGAACAGCAGGTCGCCCGCCTTCACCATCTGGCCGTCCTTGACGTCGATCGATACGATCTGGCTGGACACGCGGGCGTTGATGTTGACCACGGCCGGCGAAGACACGAAGCCGATGGCGTAACGGCGGATCGGAAAATCGGCCATTGTCGCGGTGGCCGAGACGATCGAGGCCGAACGGGCGGCATTACCGCCGGCGCCGGATTTGCCCCCAGCCTTGTCGGCCGAAGCCTTGTCCGATCCAGCCGGCTTGTCCGTTGCTGCCGCCTGCCTGGCGCCCGGCAGCATCTGCCGCAGACTGCTCATTGCCGCCGGCGAAAAATAGACCCATGCCGCGGCGACACAGGCCGCTGCCACCACCACCGCCAGAACGACTTTTCCGCGCATCGACTGAAAGCCCTATGATCCGACACGCCGAACCCGGTGGTCTCATTCTACCCAATCACGGCGTCTTGCCGCGATCTCGCCGAAGTAGATAGGACGCACATTTGTCGGAAAAGGGCCAAAACACGGCATTACGAAGATTTAATGTGCACTGCACAATGACTATGCAGCCGGCTCAGCAGTCGGAAAACCAGCCAGGATGCGGTTGAGATCTCAGGCGGGATGCGTCTACTTCAGCATCGGCCAGAGCGTCGCCCCCAAGAGCACACCCATGGCGATGTTGAACCATTTCAGCCTCACCGGATCCGACAGGAACCCGCGCAGCGCCGTGCCGAAACCGGCCCACACCGAGACGCTCGGCAGGTTGACGACGGTGAAGGCGATCGCGATCAGCGCCACCGACAGGAACGGGTGGTCCGGATTGGAGTAGACGGCCATGGCGGTGATCGCCATCACCCAGGCTTTCGCATTGACCCACTGGAATGCGGCTGCCTCGATGAAGCGCATCGGCCGTGCCTCCGTCTCCCCCTTGCTGGACAGCGAGCGCGACATGGCGATCTTCCAGGCGAGATAGAGCAGATAGGCAGCGCCGGCGATCTTCAATCCGGTGTGCAAGGCCGGAAACGCCGTCAGCACCGCGCCCAGGCCGAAGCCGACGGCAAGCAACAGCACCAGGAAACCCATGCTGATGCCCAGCATATGCGGAATGGTTCTGACGAGGCCGAAATTCACGCCCGACGCCAAGAGCATGAGGTTGTTCGGCCCCGGCGTGATCGAGGTCACGAAGGCGTAGACCAAAAGGGCAAGGAAAGCGTCGAGGGTCATGACGGCTCACAAAGGTCAGCAATGCTGACTTAAATCGACAGGGCGCTGGACGCAACCTCATTCCATTGGTCCAAAGCGCCCCGCCGTGATCCGTCTATCCCGAGCCAGCCAGGCCGGCACAGTCTACCTGCCGTGGGCCCGCGCCGACAACAGGCTGGGAGCGGCGGCCGCCTCCTGATGGCCAGCCACACGCCGCAGGCCTTTGCGCCTCGGCGTGTTCCCGGGAAGCTTCACGCCATGCGCGAGGCCGAGGGCAGCCAGGATGCGGATGAAGAGCCAGCCGAGATCGATCTGCCCGCGTTCCAGGCCGAGCTTTGCGGATTCGGGAAACGCATGGTGATTGCCGTGGAAACTCTCGCCAAAGGTCACCAGGCCGAAACGCGGCAGGTTGTAGCCCTGCACGGCAACGCCATCGACGCGCCAGCCCTGCTGCCCGCTGCGATGTGCGAAATGCCCGACCAGCCAATGCCCGGTCAGCGACACCGAGATCCGCACCGCAATGCCCCAGACCACCCAGCTCCACCCGCCGAGCAGAAAGAAAAGGATCGTCCACGGCAGTTGCTGCAGCATCCAGGTCCGCTCGACAAATCTGTAGAAGCGGTCGTTGCGGATCGACGGCTCGATGACGAAGTCAGGCGGATTGCGCAACGCCACGGCGCAATGCATTTGCCAGAAAGCGTCGGTGAAGAAAGGCCGGCGATGGGCGTGCAGCTCGTGGCAGGCCGTCTGGCGCTGCGCCCAGTCTCGTATGTCATGCGCATAGATCATGCCGAACGGACCGGCCATGCCGACGAGCGTGCCGAGATAGACCAGCGCGTGTTCGAGCCAGATGTGAACCTTGAACGAGCGATGGATGAGCAGGCGATGCATGCCGACCGAGTGTCCGGCGCAGATCGTCACCGCCGTCGTCGCTACGAACAGGGCGAAAGCGCTCCAGCTGAAGGTCAGCGGCCCGAACACCAACGCAATCAGCGTCATCGCACCGACCCAGATCGACTTGGCCGGCATCCAGACGACCTCGCCATCTTCGGCATCGCTCAAGGGCTGCGAGATCATTCTGCCTGTGGATATGGTCTTCATCGGTACCCCTCCTCTGCAGGAAACATTTCCGGACCAAAGAGCCTTGCCTTCCGGCGCGCCGGCGCTTATTTAGGCAATAAGCTAACTATCTACTATTCCGATTTAGGCAATAGACTAAATACCGGAAGCGAAACGACAGAGGCAGGCGGTGATCGAAGACAATGCAGCGGATGGCGACACGGCTATCGGGGCAAGCAGCGCCATACAGCGCGTGTTCGAGGCGCTGTCATCGCAGCCGAGGCGCAAGATCCTCGCCTATCTCGCCCACTCCTCGCTGACCGCGGGCGAGATCGCGGCGCGCTTCGACATGTCGAAGCCGTCGATCTCGCAGCATCTGAGCATCCTGGAGACGGCCGGCCTCATCGCCAGGGAGCGGCAGGGACAATTCATCCGCTACTCGCTGGTCCAGAACAATCTGGTTAACACGCTGAACGGCTTCATCCAGGACGTCTGTCCGGTATCGCGCCCGATCAAAAGGGAGAGTAAGAATCTGGCGAGCGGCAAGGTCGATCCCAAGCCGGTAAAATAGTTGGACTGAGACTACATCCCCTGCGGGCCCCGGTTCATCGCCGCCACGCCGGTGCGGCAGATCTCGACCAGGCCGAGCGGCTTCATGATGGCGATGAACTGGTCGAGCTTCGAACCCTTGCCGGTAATCTCGAAGATGAAGTGCTCGGTGTTGGCGTCGATGACCGAAGCGCGAAAAGCGTCCGCCAGACGCAGCGCCTCGACGCGGGCTTCGCCGGTGCCGGCGACCTTGACCAGCGCCAACTCGCGTTCCAGCGGCCGCTCCTGGCCGAACTCGTGCGAGCGCACGGTGAGATCGACGACGCGATGCACCGGTACGATGCGTTCGAGCTGGTGCTTGATCTGCTCCAGCACATGCGGCGTGCCGCGCGTCACGATGGTGATGCGCGACAGGTGCTTCTCGTGTTCGGTCTCGGAGACGGTGAGGCTCTCGATGTTATAACCGCGGCCGGAAAAGAGGCCGATGACCCGGGCAAGCACACCGGGCTCATTGTCGACCAGCACGGAGAGCGTGTGGTTCTCCGGCTTTTCCGTTTCCTTGGCGATGAAATAGGCGGAGCCGGTCGGTTGAAGCTGTGCGTTCATGACATGAATCTCGATTTCAGACTTTGAGCTAATTCTCTGTTTGCGCACGGCTTCTCGCGACAGCCCTGCCCCGGCTTGGACCTAGACCAGTTCCCTGCCCTTGGCGTCGATGGCGTTGGCCACGGCTTCGTCGGTCGCCTCGTCGGGCAGGAGCATTTCATTATGCGCCTTGCCCGACGGGATCATCGGGAAGCAGTTGGCGAGCGTCGCCACCCGGCAATCGAACAGCACCGGCTTCTTCACCGCGATCATCTCCTTGATCGCATCGTCCAGCTCGTCCGGCTTCTCGCAGCGAATGCCATGGCCGCCATATGCGTCGGCCAGCTTGACGAAGTCGGGCATCGCTTCGGTGTAGGAATGCGACAGACGGTTGCCGTGCAGCAGCTGCTGCCACTGGCGCACCATGCCCATATACTGGTTGTTGAGGATGAAGATCTTGATCGGCGCATTGTGCTGCACCGCCGCGCTCATCTCCTGCATCGTCATCTGCACCGAGGCATCGCCTGCGATGTCGATGACCAGCGCATCCGGGTGCGCGATCTGCACGCCGAGCGCAGCCGGCAGACCGTAGCCCATCGTGCCCAACCCGCCCGACGTCATCCAGCGGTTCGGCTTCTCGAAATGATAGTGCTGCGCCGCCCACATCTGGTGCTGGCCGACCTCGGTGGTGATGTAGGTGTCCATGTCCTTGGTCAGTTCGTAGAGCCGCTGGATGGCATATTGCGGCATGATCACATCGTGGTTCATCTTGAACGCGAGCGAGTCACGCGCGCGCCATTTGGCGATCTGCTCCCACCAGGGATGGAGCGCCTTCTTGTCGGCCTTGGCGCTCGCCCGCCACAGCCGCACCATGTCCTCCAGCACCCGGCCGACATCGCCGATGATGGGCACTTCCGTGTGCACGTTCTTGTTGATCGACGATGGATCGATGTCGATGTGGATCTTCTTCGAGTTGGGCGAGAAGGCGGTCAGCCGTCCGGTGATGCGGTCGTCGAAGCGCGCGCCGATGCAGATCATCACGTCGCAATCATGCATCGCCATATTGGCTTCATAAGTGCCGTGCATGCCCAGCATGCCCATCCAGTTCTTGCCCGATGCCGGATACGCGCCGAGGCCCATCAGCGTCGAGGTGATCGGGAAGCCGGTGAGGTCGACCAGTTCGCGCAGAAGATGGCTGGCCTCCGGACCGGAGTTGATGACGCCGCCGCCCGAATAGATGATCGGCTTCTTGGCGCTGGCCATCAGTTCGACGGCGGCCTTGATCTTTTCCAGGTCGCCCTGGACCTTCGGCTGGTAGCTGGTGCGCGGCGCCGCCTGCGGCGGCACATAGATGCCTTTGGCGAACTGCACATCCTTCGGAATGTCGACCACCACCGGGCCGGGGCGGCCGGTCGTCGCGACATGGAAGGCCTCATGGATGGTGGCGGCCAATTCGTTGACGTCCTTCACCAGCCAGTTGTGCTTGGTGCAGGGGCGCGTGATGCCGACCGTGTCGCACTCCTGGAACGCGTCGGAGCCGATCAGCGAAGTCGGCACCTGCCCGGTCAGGCAGACCAGCGGGATCGAATCCATCAGCGCATCCTGCAGCGGCGTCACCGCATTGGTGGCGCCCGGGCCGGAGGTCACCAGCATGACGCCGGCCTTGCCGGTCGAGCGGGCATAGCCTTCGGCCGCATGCCCTGCGCCTTGCTCGTGGCGGACGAGGATGTGCTCGACCTCGTCCTGCTGGAAGATTTCGTCATAGATCGGAAGCACCGCGCCGCCGGGATAGCCGAAGACATGCTTGACGCCATTGTCCTTCAGCGCCTGCACCACCATTTCGGCGCCAGTCATTTCCCTGTTTGGCATTTCGCGCCGTTCGTTCTGTCCGTTGCTCATCGGTCTGGTCCCGTACTTCTAGCCATGAGGCGATTGCTGGTCGTTTAGTCGTGTTTCGGGCAATAAAAAAGGCCCCCGATGGGAGCCTGTGTGTTGCGCATGGGAGGTTTTCGCCCGGCGGTTACACCGCCTTGCCCACGCGCTTTCCTACGAGAATGAGTGCCTTTTTCATCGTGGCGGACACTACGAGGGTGAAAGGCAAGGTGTCAACGGGAAAAACGCGCGATGCGAAAGACAAAGCAAGTGGCCCGCCGCCTCTGGTCGGCGGGCCACCGCGGCGCATACGATACCCCTCAATCGCACCGCGCCGGGAACAAGAGCCACTGCCGTGTCACGTCAGGATCAGCACGATCTTGTACGTATCCGGGTCGACGATGACGATGCGCCCGTCGGCCAGCACGAAGTACTCATAGGATTCGTAAGCCGGGACGATCTTGACAATGCGCGCCGGCAGACGGTGCAGGCGCACTTTGTGCCGCGGCACCTCGATGCCGACCGAAATGTCGAAGTCGACGTTCTTCACCGGCTCAACCCTGGTCTCGTGGATGATCTGCGTGACCTGCGTCTTCTGCTCGACTGTCACGTTGTTGATCGAGGCCGTATTGCCCTGGTCGGTCTGGACGTTTGTGTTGCCCTGAGCGTTCTGCTCGGTGGTGGTCCCGGCCTTGCCCTGGGCCTGCTGGTCCGTGCTGGTGCCGGTCTGGCCCTGAGCGTTCTGCTCGGTGCTGGTCCCGGCTTTGCCCTGAGCCTGCTTCTCGGTGCTGGTGCCGGTCTGGCCCTGAGCGTTCTGCTCGGTGCTGGTCCCGGCCTTGCCTTGGGCCTGTTCATCCGTCTTGAGCTTGGCCTTGCCCTGAGCCTGCTTCTCGGTGCTGGTGCCGGTCTGGCCCTGAGCATTCTGCTCGGTGCTGGTCCCGGCCTTGCCCTGGGCCTGTTCATCCGTCTTGAGCTTGGCCTTGCCCTGAGCCTGCTGATCGGTCGTGGCGCCGGCCTGACCCTGAGCATTCTGCTCGGTACTGGTCCCGGCCTTGCCCTGTGCCTGTTCATCCGTCTTGAGCTTGGCTTTGCCCTGAGCCTGCTGATCGGTCGTGGCGCCAGCCTGGCCCTGTGCATTCTGATCGGTCTGTGACTTCATCTTGCCTTGCGCCTGTTCGCCGGCCTTGCCGCCCTTCTGGCAATCGGCCGCGCCAGCGGCGCAGTTGTCGCCGCCGCTCGGCTGCACAGCCTGGGTCTGGGCGATCGCGGCGCCGCACCCGACGCCAAGCGCAATCATGCTCGTGATCAACACATGTTTCATCTGCTTTCTCCTTAAAGAGTCGATCCCTCAGCCTAGCCAACTCTGTCAAAAATACTTTGTTCCGCATTTTGCGAATAAAATCGGGCTTCTAAGAAGACCAATAAATGTAGGCAGTAGTTTTGCCAACAATCAGCTACAAATTGCATAAAAAAATTAATGCAACGCAAGATTTTTGCTTTTTTCTGAGCTTGTGATCCCATAGCGATGACACCAGCCTCACAAGCTTAGAAGTACTCCCGTCGTCATGACCAGGATGGCTACCCCGAAAACAGGCAAGAGCAACCATCGTGCCTGATGGACGCTGTTGTCCATTAACGCCTCCCACAAGTGCTGATCTCAACGATGCCGAGAACCCTGTGTTCCGCCCTGAGGAGGCTCTAGGACCTCTACAGCCTGGCACCAGACTTTGGTCCCTCTCCCTATAGTCCATTGGCCCGATGACACCCGGACCGAAGCCCCACGCGGGAACGCAGCCGCGAAAAGCCCGTTCGGCTTGCGGTGTGCATCAACCTCACCAACAACCACCGTATCGGAATCGAGCTCGCGCAAGATGCATGAGCGTTGATGAAGGAGAGAATCATGACGACCATGTACCAGTCGACCGCAATTGCCGGATTCTTGCTGCTCGCGAGCGCGGGCGTAGTTGCCGCTCAAGACGTCATCATCGCGCCGGAGCAGGAAACGGTTGTGCGCGAATACGTGAAAAAGCAGCCCCTTGCGTCGGTGAAGATTCCAGGTGTCGAATTGAACGTGGGGACCGCCATTCCCGACACGGTGGAACTGCATGAAGTGCCGAGCGTCAAGTATCGCTACGTTGTGGTCGACGGGCGAACCGTGCTGGTCGACCCCGGCACGCGGAAGATCGTCAAGATCATACAGTAACGCTGATCCCACCGCCGTTCCCCGCGGGTGGCGGTGGGATCATGCCCTGAAATTGCGGTTTCCCCGGCAATTCAACCTAGCGCTTGCTCGCACCATCGACCGTTCTAGATGTAGGATGGCTTAGGCATTTTGGCGCGGCCAAAGTCGCGGGGTCGGTTGAGACGTGCGCTACATTGATAGTCTCTATCAAAACTGGAACAGGCTATCGTTGGCTTGGCAGTTCATCATAGTCGGAAGCATTGGGCTGCTGTCGCTGATGCTGGTCGTCGGCCTATGGGTCACCTCGCAAATACGAGATGGAGTGATCCGCAACTCTGCAAGCACGACCGCGCTTTACGTCGACAGTGTCATCGCGCCAATCCTGCCGGATATGCGCAAAAGCCAGCAGCTCAGCGACACCGTTAAACGGGCGCTCGATGAAACCCTGGACCAGGGTGCTCTCGGCAAAAAACTGGCGTCGTTCGTGCTTTGGCGGCGTGATGGCAAGGTGCTGTACGCCAAAGACGCGGCTCTTATCGGCCAGACCTTCGAGCCAAATGCGAACTTGCTGCATGCGTTCGGTGGAAACGTGGTGGCGCAATTCAATGATCTGGACGAAAATGAAAGGAAGGAACGGAAGAGCCCCACCGCCTCGCTGCTCGAGATCTACAATCCGGTTCGAGAGCCGTGGTCGGGCGATGTTGTGGCCGTTTCCGAGTTCTACGAGATAGCCGACGATCTTCAGGGCACTTTAAACTCGGCACTATGGTCGAGCTGGCTGCTCGTGGCTGGCGCGACCGCGGTCGCCTTGGCGATGCTCTCGGGAATCGTGCTTCGCGGCAGCAGCACTATCGAAACGCAGCGTTCAGCGCTTGAGACACAAGTGGCCGAACTTCAGTTGCTTTTGGAGCAGAATTCCGCTTTGCGGGAGCGCGTCCAGCAGGCGTCGCGCCGCGCAACGGCAATCAACGAGCGTTACTTGCGTCGCATCGGGTCTGATTTGCATGACGGTCCAGCTCAGCTGGTCGCACTGGCTGCGCTGCGCATGGACAGCCCTCTGCTGCTCGATCCCGCCGCATCCCCAAGCCACCGGAAGACCGAGATCGCCGATATCCATCATACGTTGGACGAGGCGATGCGGGAGATCCGCGCCATCTGCACCGGCCTCGTGCTGCCACAGATCGAAGCTTCGACAGTCGCGGAGATATTGCGGCTTGCGGTTGCCGAACATGAACGCCGGACGGCCTCCTCCGTATCGCTTTCACTGCCATCTCGCCTGCCCGACCTGGGGACGTCCGAGAAAATAAGCATCTTTCGCTTCGCGCAGGAGGGGCTGAACAATGCCTGGCGACACGGTCTGGGCAAGGGGCAGGCTGTCAAGGCGAGAGTGACGCAGGGCAAGCTCCTCATTCAAGTGCTTGATCGCGGCCCTGGATTCCAGTCGGGATCGTGTGAAGGACTTGGACTCGCCGGTATGAGGGAACGTATCGAAAGTATCGGAGGTCACTTCGAGACCTTTTCGAGCCCCAGGGGGACCCGGCTGACCATAACGCTCAACATCGAGGACCAGAAATGACCGCTCCCATAAGGATTGCCATTGTTGATGATCATCCGCTGTTTCGCGAGGGTGTGGCTCGCAGCCTCGCCGAAATCGGCGGCTTCGAAGTCGTTGGTGCGGGCGAAACCGCGACGGATGCCGAACAGCTTGCGGCCTTGGCAAATCCCGACATATTGCTGCTAGACATCAGTTTGCCGGGAGGGGGTCTGGCGGCAGCGGAAAATATTCTTGCAACTCAGCCTGACTGCAAGATCGTCATGCTCACCGTCTCGGAGGCGAACGCCGATTTGGCGACGGCGCTCAGGCTGGGCGTACGCGGATATGTGCTGAAAGGGATTGGGGCGGCATCGCTGGCCGAGGTGCTGACTTATATAGCCGCAGGAAAAAAATATGTTTCGCCGACCCTGTCAGCGCAGCTTTTGAATGAACTGATCCGGCCGGAAAAGCGCACAACCGATCTCGTTGCCAATCTCTCGGGACGCGAGCTTGGGATAATCTCCTTGGTAGGCGAAGGACTGAGCAATAAAGAAGTCGCCAAACGTCTCAACCTGCAGGAGAAAACGGTAAAACACCACATGACTCGGATATTTCAAAAGCTAAAGGTGCGAAACCGCACCGAAGCAGCCATTCTTATGCACGCGCCCAAAACGGGTCTTGTATAGGGAGATCGGGGCTTGTCTGAAGGTCGGATGCTGGTTGGCGAACCAACAGTTACAGCCCTTTCAGACGAGCAATGTCGGAGGCCCTTACGGCGCGTTCGACAATTGTCCTTCCAAGCGGATCCTTCATAGTGAAGCGGCCGGCCTCGATGCTTTCGCTGAATCCATCGCGATGCACGACCTGGATTTTGGCGCCCTGTACCGTCACCGTGTCGCCAGCGGCATTGACTTGGCTACTGGGAGCTTGGCTACCGGGGGCGTTGTCGCCGGCACCATTTTTTCCCTTTCCGTTGGCGTTGCCATTCCCGGCGTTGCCGCCTGAGCCATTACCGTTACCACTACCGTTGCCACCACCGTTACCATTGCCATTGTTTCCGCTCTTGGCGCTGGCAGCGGCGAATTCGATCTTGTAGCCGTCGACATGGCTCAACCGCAGACCAAGCACCGGCATCGCCACCGCAACCGCCGCGAATACGCGCAAGCTAAAGTACGCCCAGCGACGCACGGATGAAAACAGGGGCTGCCTTTCTCCATTCATGCCACCATCACATCATGATGTGTCACGGTATTCAAGAATGAACAGCCCAAAATCGCGGCTTACAAACGCTGAGGAAACTCTCCTTTCGTGCTTTCAGCTCGATTCTCAGACCTTCGTCTGAGTCAAATATACACCGAAGTCTGACCTACTGATCTTGGCCGCGCCGACGGATGTCGCAATAAAATCCGCGGTGACAAGGCTCGTCACCGGTAGGGATCGGCAGCGAGGCGCGAGCGCCTGCGGCACGCAGACGCTTGCGGCAGGTCTCCGGCATACGGTTAGCGCATGCTCGCCGTCGAAGCGGTAGCACATGCCGTTCCTTCCCCGGATTATGATCAGGCGCGATTGGCGAATTCGCGGACAACCCGTTGCAGCAGCGGCATGTAGTCGCGAAATGCCCGGGTCTTCATGTTGGCGATCTTGCCGGCCTCGTCCCAGACGCGAACCCGCACCGCTTCCTCGTGGAACGGGTTCTTGCGGAACTCTGCCACCTCTTCGGCATTCATCGGCCCGCCTTGCAGCGACAGTGTGTGGACCGAGGCCTGCGACAGCCTGCCGAAATAGCTCGGGTCGGTGGCGCAAAGGTAGCGCTTGGCCGCGACATGCAGCCTGACGCATTCGACGATCACCGGTGGAAAGAACGGCGCCAGCACCTCGCCGCCGGCTTCGTCATGATGCTTGTCCTCGACATCGTCGGGCGAATAGGTGCCGAACTCGCTGGTGTAGTGGCCGATATCGTGCAGCAGTGCTGCCGCCACCAGCACATCGGGCGCGCCGTCCTTTTCGGCGAACCAGGCGCCCTGCAACATGTGCTCCGACATGGTGACGGGTTCGCCGAGATAGGATTCCGCCCCTCGGCGTTCGAAAATATCGGCGATGAATTCGACGATGTTGCCCGCGTTCAAATCCTGGCCGCTCATTCCGCAGCCTCCTTGAAGCTGTGTTCGATCGCCGACAGCGTCGACAAAAGGCCATCCTTGTCGGCGTAGCAGCCCTGCAGCCAGCGCTTGCCGGTGCCGGAGAACGCCTTGCGGGCATGCATGACGCGGGTGTTGTCGACGATGAAGGCCTCGCCCGCCTCGAGCCTGAAGGTGACTTCGAAGGAAGGATCCTCGATCAGTTCGGCAAACCGGCGATAGGCGGCGTAGTAGGCCTCCATCTCCGCGAACGGCACATCGACGGTCGGCGCCAGCGAGCGGTTGTTGAAGCGGATGGCGATGAGTTCGCCATCCGGCCCGAGCTCGATCATCGGCCGTTTGGCCTGCAATCGCACGCCCGACGACCCCGCATATTCGAAACGCGCCGGGTATGAACTCAACAGCCGGAAGCCTTCGGGGTTTTCTGCCTGCAGCGCGGCCGCCACGGCAAAACCATCGACGACGCTGGATTCGCCGCCCTCCACGGTGTTTTCGATGCAGGACAGGATCTGCAAGGTCGGCACCGGATCGCGATAGGGATTGTCGGTATGCGCCTGCAGGCCAAGATTGGTGTAGGCCAGATTGGTTGGATTGACCTCGGCGCGCACCTCGAACCATCGGCCGTAATTGGTCTCCC
This sequence comes from Mesorhizobium sp. M0062, assembly GCF_040323125.1. Classification (NCBI taxonomy): domain Bacteria; kingdom Pseudomonadati; phylum Pseudomonadota; class Alphaproteobacteria; order Hyphomicrobiales; family Phyllobacteriaceae; genus Mesorhizobium; species Mesorhizobium sp. M0062. Next base: position 41,025 of record NZ_JAMYUO010000015.1, on the reverse strand, counting down.
TGATATAGCCGAACAGATCGGACACTTTGCACAGCGCCCCGGATTCGGGCGGCAAATCGTCCATCACCGCGAAGCCGTAGGTCTTCGCCGCCGACAGCCATTGCCGCAAGACGGCGCGGTCGCGGCTGGCAGCGAGATAGCCGGCGCGCGGCACCGAATTCTGCATAGAGGCCCTGGTCCATCGCACGGTGCCCTCGCCTGTCCAGCCGGGCTGTCGGGCGGCATCGCGGTCATAGGCATTGGCGCTCAGCCATGCCGCAGGAAAGCGCACCGTCTTTCCCTCCGGTTCGAAACTGACTTCAAGCGCATCGCCCTTGATCGCGGCTGCGCCGATCCATGTCTGCACGGGAATGTCGAGAATGGTGATCAGCCGCTGGCCGTTGCCGGCGCTGCGCGTCTTGTCGTCGAGCGCATTGTCGCGCAACCACACTGCGTGAAAGCGAGTGCGCGCGCCGTCCTTCCACCCGAGGTCGATCGTTCTTCCTTCGTCGCCGATCAGCACCTGGCTAAGCATGGGGATCCGTTCCTGTCCGCAGCGCCCCGCAGCCAACTCCGCAGGGTTTCCGGTTGCATCGTGATGATGTCGAAGGCATAACTCAAATTATCATTTTGCAGCCAGAGGCCCTAAACGGTTTATGACTGAAACAACCCTGCCCTTGCCCCCGCTTGACTGGCTGCGGAGTTTCGAGGCCGCCGCGCGGCTGTCGAATTTCACCGCCGCCGCGGCCGAGCTTGGCCTGACCCAGGCTGCGGTCAGCCAGCACATCCGTTCTCTCGAAGAGCGGTTGAAGCAGCCGCTGTTCATCCGCCTGGCGCGCGGCGTCGAATTGACGCCGGAGGGTGCCGCCTACCTGCCGCATCTGCAATCGGCCTTCGCCGTGATCGCCAACAGCACGCGCGAGCTGTTTGAACCCAAGACCGTCCAGAGCGTGACGATCCGCTCGCCGATTTCCTTCGCCGTGCTGATGATCGCGCCGAAGCTGCCGCAAATGGCCAAGGACCTGCCCTTCGTCCAGCTGCAGATCGAGACCATCCACACACCGGCCGATTACGGCGAGCGCTTTGTGGGTCTCGACATCCGTTTCGGCATTGGCTCCGGCTCCTTTGCCGGACGGCAGGCCGACCGCCTCACCCGCGAAACCTTGACGCCGATGGCATCGCCACATCTCGCCAACGTCAAGGATTGGACGGGATTGCCGAGACTTACAGTGGTCGGCGCACGGGAAATGTGGGGCGAATGGTTCGCCGTCGCCCGGATGAAGCCGGCGCTCGGGCCGACGCACAAATTCGACAGTTTCGTTACCGCGTTGGAGGCGGCGAAGCACGGCGCCGGCATGGTGCTGGGATCGCGACCGTTGGCCGACGCGGCACTGCGCGAAGGATCTCTCGTCACCCTGTCCGGCTTTACGCTGTCGAGCGGTGCCGGCCACTATCTGACCGCACCTTCGGGCGCGCATCTGAGCCCGGCCGAGGAAGCGGTCCGCCGCTGGTTCGTGACGGTCTTCGGCGTCCCGATTTCCCGATAAGCCCCTGAATACGCGGCAAACTATTGGACGACGTGACGCGGCGCATAATTTGCCGCGATACTGCGCCAGGCCGGACGTCAAGCTTCGGCAGGGTTCCGTTCGCTACGGGCGGCCAGGAAAAATCGCGGAGGAAATTCAATGCTCGACAAGGCCCCCAACAAGAAGCTTTCCGACCTGCTCGATCGCTTCGGCGCGGCACTCACCGCCGGCGACATCGACAAGGCGGTCGCCTGCTTCCAGGAGGATTGTTACTGGCGCGATCTCGTCACCTTCACCTGGAACATCAAGACGATGGAAGGCCGCGATCAGGTGCGCGACATGCTGGTCAGCCAGTTGGCCAGGACCAAACCGTCGAACTGGGCGATCGCCAAGGGCGAGGATGCCACGGAAAGCGACGGCGTGCTCGACGGCTGGATCAGTTTCGAAACGTCTGTCGCGCGCGGCTTCGGCCACATCCGGCTGAAGGACGGCAAGATCTGGACGCTGCTCACCACTATGGTCGAGCTCAAGGGCCATGAGGAGCCGGCCGGTTTCGACCGGCCGCTCGGCGCCAAGCACGGCCATGGCAAGAACCGCCCGACCTGGAAGGAGGAGCGCGAGAAGGAAGCCGCCGAACTCGGCTTCAAGACGCAGCCCTATACGCTCATCATTGGCGGCGGCCAGGGCGGCATCGCGCTCGGCGCCCGGCTGCGGCAACTCGGCGTGCCCACCATCATCGTCGAGAAGAACGAGCGTGCCGGCGACAGCTGGCGCAAGCGCTACAAGTCGCTGTGCCTGCACGACCCGGTCTGGTACGACCATCTGCCCTATATCGACTTCCCCAAGAACTGGCCGGTCTTCGCGCCCAAGGACAAGATCGGCGACTGGCTGGAAATGTACGCCAAGGTGATGGAGCTGAATTACTGGTCATCGACCGAGGCCAAGAGCGCCGTTTATGACGACAAGAAAAAGGAATGGACCGTTGTCGTGCGCCGCGACGGCAAGGACATCACGCTGAAGCCGAAACAATTGGTGCTGGCCACGGGGCAATCCGGCAAGGCCAACATGCCGAACTTCAAGGGCATGGACACATTCAAGGGCGACCAGCATCACTCCTCGAAGCATCCGGGACCCGATGCCTATGTCGGCAGACAAGCTGTCGTCATCGGCTCGAACAACTCCGCCCACGACATTGCAGCAGCCCTTTGGGAGGCCGGCGCCGACGTCACCATGGTGCAGCGCTCGACCACGCACATCGTCAAGTCGGACACGCTGATGGAGATCGGCCTGGGCTCGCTCTATTCGGAAAAGGCGGTCGCGAGCGGTATGACCACAGCCAAGGCCGACCTCGTCTTTGCCTCCCTGCCCTACAAGATCCTGCACGAATTCCAGATCCCGGCCTATGCCGAGATGAAGAAGCGCGACGACAAATTCTACAAGGGCCTGGAGAAGGCCGGCTTCATGCTTGACTGGGGCGATGACGGCTCCGGCCTGTTCATGAAATATCTGCGGCGCGGCTCGGGCTATTACATCGATGTCGGCGCATCCGACCTGATCATCGACGGGTCGATCAAGCTGAAAAGCGGTGTCGACGTGAAGGAGATCAAGGAGCACTCCGTTCTGCTCTCCGACGGATCGGAACTGCCGGCCGATCTCATCGTCTACGCCACCGGCTACGGTTCGATGAATGGCTGGGCGGCCGATTTGATCTCACGGGAGGTCGCAGACAAGGTCGGCAAATGCTGGGGCCTCGGCTCCAACACCACCAAGGACCCAGGCCCCTGGGAAGGCGAGCTCCGCAACATGTGGAAGCCGACGCATCAGGAGGCGCTGTGGTTCCATGGCGGCAATCTGCATCAGTCGCGCCACTATTCGCAGTTCCTGGCGTTGCAGTTGAAGGCCCGCATGGAAGGCATCGCGACGCCGGTCTACGCGCTGCAAGAGGTTCATCACAAGGCTTAGGCAGCGCCGCCGATGCGCTTCCAGTAGATGAGCGTGCCGGTCAGCCCGCCATGGGGCTTCAAGGCAAAGTCCGGTATTTCGCCAGTGAGCGTGAAGCCGAGTTTTTCGTAAAGGCCGGAAGCGCCCTCCTCGGTTGCGGTGTCCAGCACCAGAAGCGTGCGGCCTTTCTCGACGGCGAGCGTTTCTGCCGCCCGCATCAGCCGGCTCGCTATGCCTTTGCCGCGGTGTTCGACGCGGGTCATCAGCTTGGCGATCTCGGCCCGGTGCGGCTGATTATCAGGAAAGTCGAGCAGCACGGTCACGGTGCCGACCAGAACCTCGCCCTTCCATGCACCCAGCACCGCTCTTTCACCTCTCTCTGCTGCCACCAAAGAGTTGCTCCAGAAAGTTTCCGCCGCTTGCCTGGATAAGGGATGCATGAAGCTGACGGAGCCGCCGTCCGCGACCGTCTCGATCAGGAGGTCGGCCAGCATGTCGCGTGTTCCCGCAGTCAGCGACCTGATTTCGATGGGACTCACCTGCACTTTCCCTTGCTAATCCAGACGCGCGACGCGGCGCCGCTTTCGTCTCGCCTTGATCGCGGCGATGCGATCGGTGTCTTTCGGCTGCAGATGCAGCCCGCGTTCGAGGATTTCGAGCGTGTATTCCTCATAGGTCAGGCCAAGCCGCTCGGCCTTTTCCATGCGCATCAGCATCACGTCACGGCTTGGCGCCTTCCACGCCTTGGCATGCGCTGCCTGCCAGGCCAGGAAGATGTAGGGATCGCCCTTGCCCCATGGCGGGCCCTTGTAATCATCGAGCGGCGGTCCGCCATTGTCGGAGCGCTTGGGACGTCTTGCCACGATTTCAGCCCCTGACCAGCGCAACCAGATAGTCGGCCGGCTGCGGTCCGACGGCATGGAACGTGCAGTCCGACGGCGCGCCGAGCGCCAGGCAGTCGCCGGGCTCGAGACTATGCACCATATCACCCTCGGTGAATTCGAGTCGCCCGGAGATCAGCCACATCTGCTGCTTGATGAAGGCATAGGACGCCGCCGGGAAACTCACACTGGCGCCAGCCGGCAGTTGCACCCGGATCAATTCGAGCGGCGTGTCGGAAACCGGCGACAGATGCCGACGGACATAGCCCGTACCGGGGTCGCGCCATACCGGCTGCTCACTCTCGCGCAGCAGGCCGCCACCTTGCTGCTCGGCGCGTGCTATCAGCGTCGACAGCGTCATGCCGAAAGCAGCGGCGATGCGCACCAGCAGCGCGGCCGTCGGGCTGGTCATGCCGCGCTCGATAGTGCTGAGCATGGCTTTGGAGACGCCGGAGCGGTTCGCCAGGTCGGCCAACGACCAGTCCCGCAAGGCTCTTTCGGCGTGGATTCGTCTGCCTATCGTGGCCGACATGTCATTCGCTATATCAGTCATTCGTCCAATATATCGAATATTTGGATTCGGAAAAGAGGCCGGCAGGTTGAATTTTCGCTGACCGGTTAACCCCTGCTACACCATCCCGCATCACGCCACCTTAACCCCGTCTGTGTAGGATCGAGGCTCCACGGGAATGGGGATCGGATCGTATGTTTGTCGAGCGCGAAGCCTCCGTCGGCGAACCGACCTCGCAGGAGCGCCGCCGCGCAGAGCAGAGCGACAAGCGCATTCTCGGCAACGTCGTGCAGTGCGACGGTGCGCGCGCCACCATCAGCGCCTATGCCGACGACATCGAAGGCGCGGTCACCGGCCTGTGGACCGTCGGCAAGATGATCTCCATCAATCTCGGGACATCGCGCACCGTTGGTCTGGTCTACGAAATCGGCAAGTCGGATCGCGCCTGGAGCAATGAGGGACAAAACCCCATCGAGGTCAGCGTCGAGCTGATCGGCGAAGTGCGCGACGGCGCCGAACCGGGGGCCAAACCGGTGTTCGACCGCGGCATCACCACCTATCCTCATATCGGCGCCATAGCGCACCGCATCCGTACCCGTGATCTGCAGGCCGTCTACGATCTCGCCGGGCGTCATTCGATCACCATCGGTACGCTGTCGCAGGATGAGTCGATCGACGCCAACATCGCCATCGACGACACGCTGGCGCGCCATTTTGCCGTTGTCGGCACAACCGGCGTCGGCAAATCCACCGCCATCTCGCTGCTGCTGCGCAAATCGATCGCCGCCCGGCCCGATCTGCGAATCCTCATTCTCGATCCGCACAATGAATTCGCGGCATCCCTGCCTGAGTTCTGCGTCCGGGTCGATTCCAAGACGCTTGATCTGCCGTTCTGGATGTTCAGGCTCGAAGAATTCGCCGAAGTGCTGTTTCGCGGCCGAGAGGTCGTGCCGGAAGAAGTCGATGTCCTGCGCGACCTGATCCCCGCCGCCAAGAACCTCTATCGCAATCCCAATTCAGGCTCTTACGTGCGCCGCGGCAGCGATGCGCTGACCGCCGACACGCCGGTGCCCTACCGCATGGTCGATCTCATCAAGCAGATCGACGAGCGCATGGGCCTCTTGGAAAGCAAGAACGACCGCCCGACGCTGAAATCGCTGAAGACGCGCATCGAGTCCGCCGCGTCCGACCCGCGCTATCGCTTCATGTTCAATTCGCGGCTGATCGAGGACACGATCCACGAGACGATCGGCAATATTTTCCGTGTGCCGCATCATGGCCGCCCGGTGACCTGCTTCGAGATGGCCGGCATGCCGTCCGAAGTGGTCAACTCCGTCTGTTCGGTGCTGGCTCGGCTCGCCTTCGACCTTGCGCTGTGGAGCGAGGGCCGGCTGAAGCTGTTGCTGCTGTGCGAGGAAGCACACCGCTATATGCCGGCCGATCCACGCCTTGGCTTCGCCCCGACAAGGCATGCACTGTCGCGCATCGCCAAGGAAGGCCGCAAATATGGCTGCTATCTCGGCGTCGTCACCCAGCGCCCGGGTGAACTCGATCCGACCATCCTGTCGCAATGCTCGACCTTCTTCGCCATGCGGCTGGCCAATGAGCAGGACCAGGCGATCATCCGCTCGGCGATCGCCGATTCCTCCGCCTCGACGCTGGCCTTTCTGTCCTCCATGGGCCAGCGCGAAGCCATCGCCTTCGGTGAAGGCGTGGCGACGACCATGCGGCTGAAGTTCGAAAAACTGGCGGAGAACCTGATCCCCGGCACCGCCAAGCGAGAGCAGGACGAGTTCTCGCAGGACGGCAACGACGTCGATCTCGCCGCCATCGTCGAGCGGCTGCGCAACGTCCCGAAACCGCAGCAGCAGATGGCCTTCGCCGAAGCAGTGGATTCCGGCCGCCAGGCCGGCGATCCCGATTACCGCAAGCCGGCGACCGCCCAGCGCGTCCAGCCGGACGACGATTTCGACCTGCGCTACGGCCTCAAGCCCACAACCTTCGGCATGCGCCCGCAGAACGATTAGCCTGCACACCCTTCTGGCCACCGGCAAGCCGCGTCAACTTCCGAGATCAGCTTCGTCAGCCAGCTTGGGTAAATCACGCCAGAAAATTCGTCAGGCTGAGTCGGTCGGTGTCGACTTCGAGAACCGGAGCGGAGCGGACATTGAGTCCGTGAGCCACCGGAAGCGCAGAAGACGGCATCAAACGGCCAGCCTCACGAATTTAAATGCCGGGATTTTAGGCGCAGACGCGGTTGCGGCCTTGCCTCTTCGCCTCGTAGAGCTGGCGGTCGGCGCGGCGGTAGAATTCCTCGGCCGTTTCCTTCCGATCCCAGACGGCAAGACCGACGCTGGTGGTGATCTTGAGGCGGACATTGCCCGACAGCACCGACATGTTGGCAATCGCCTTGCGGATGCGTTCGGCGAACTTCCCCAACAACTCCGCGTCCATGTTGGGGGTGACAACGGCGAACTCTTCGCCGCCGAGCCGCGCCACCACGTCGTGATAGCGCGTCATGCCTTTGAGGCAATTGGCGACTGCCCTCAGCACCTCGTCGCCGACATCGTGGCCATGCGTGTCGTTGACCTGCTTGAAATGATCGAGGTCGAGGATCATCAGCCCGACGGGCTTTTCGATGCGGCGGAATTCCTCGAGATATTCCTTCAGCGCATCGTCGAAATAGCGCCGGTTCTGCATGCCGGTAAGGCCGTCGGTCAATGCCGCATGCTGCAGCGTTTCCGAGCGGGCGCTGAGCGAAACCGTCATGGCGCGCAGCTTGCCCTCTTCCGTCGCCTGCCTACGGATCAACGGGTAGATGAAGAACACGCCGAAGAACAGCGCTGTCGCCAGCAGCACCCCGGTGACAAACAGCAGCGTGTTGAGATAAGCGATCCTCTCGACCCGGGAAGTCGTATCGTGACCGACCGCGATGGACTGCAATTGACCATAGGCATAAAGCGTCACCAGGCCTGCGGCCAGGATCACGAAAATAAAGACGAAAAATGCGGATTCCGCCTTGTGGAAACGCATCTGCTCCCCGTTGGAAAAGTACCCCCCGGATCTATGGCATGCCGGCGCCTTACGGACGGTTAATCCAGACAACCGGAGCGGGAATGTTCATTCCTACTTCTGTTTCTTTAATTGTATTAGCAGCACGAAAATCAAGTCACGGCTTGCAGGCCGTCGCCGGGCCGCAATCTCAGCCATTCCGGTCCCAGCTGATGGCGAAACCACGTCGTTTGCCGTTTGGCATATTGCCGCGTCGCTGCCTTGCAGCGCTCGATGGCCTGAGGAAAGCTGATGTCACCGGCCATGGCGGCCGAAAGTTCGCGAACGCCGATCGCCTTCATCGCCGGCAGCTCGGGATCGAGGCCAAGCGCCGCAAGCCGTTTGACCTCATCGAGCGCGCCGAGATCGAGCATGCGGTCGAACCTTGTTTCGATCCGCTCGACAAGGGCGGCGCGGTCCGGCTCGATAACGAAGAACCGAGCGCTGTCGCGGTCGATCAGCGGCCGGCCGCGCGCTGCCTGCCATTCGAGGATGGAGCGGCCGGATGCATCGAGCACCTCCAGCGCCCGCACGATGCGCTGGCCGTCGGTCGGCTTCAGCTGCATGGCGACCGCCGAATCCTCATGCATCAGGATGCGGTGCAGCTTGGCTGCGCCTTGCTCCTTTAACTCGTAGCGCCAGCGGTCGCGTACCTGCTGCGGAATGTCGGGCATTTCCGAAATGCCCTCGGCAAGTGCGCGAAAATAGAGCCCGGTGCCGCCGACGAAAATCACCGGACGTTCAAAGGCGGCGTCGTCGGGCTGTCGGGCGAGCGTGCCGTCATCGATCAGCTTCATCACGTCGCGCAGCCAGGCGCCGGTGGAATAGGCGGTGGAGGGATGCACGTGGCCATAGAGAAAGTGCGGCGCGCGGGCGAGATCGGCGGCATTCGGCCGCGCCGTCAGCACGTCGAGCACCGAGTAGCCTTGCATGGAATCGGTGTTGACGATGACACCGCCCTTGCGTTCGGCGAGATCGAGCGCCAGCGCCGACTTGCCGCTGGCGGTCGGCCCGGCTATCAGGATCGCGTTCTTCACGCGGCCCTCGCCCGCCTGCCCGCCCTCGCCTAGCTGCTTGGAAGTCTCGATGCCGCTCATTGCCACGCTTGTGTCTCACCCCGTCCGCCGCGCGATGTCGGCCTCGCTTGCGAATATGGCCTCACGGTCGGTCGGCGCAAGCGCTGTTCGCTGGCTGGGCGAAGGCGTCGCCTGCGATCTGGTGTTGCCCGAGGGGGCAGAAGCCGCTGAGGCAAGTGCGGCCTTGCGCACAGCACTTGGTTCAGAGCCGGTCGACGTGATCGTTCAGCAGGCCGAAAGCCGCCGCAAGACAATCCTGCTTGCCGATATGGATTCAACCATGATCGACCAGGAATGCATCGACGAACTCGCCGACGAGATCGGCGTCAAGGACCGCGTTGCCGCCATCACGGCACGCTCGATGAACGGCGAGATCGCTTTCGAGCCGGCGCTGCGTGAACGCGTGGCGCTGCTGAAAGGCCTCGATGCCGCCGTCGTCGACCGCATCATCGCGAACCGCCTGACGCTGGCGTCGGGCGGCCGCGCTCTGGTGCAGACGATGCGCGCCAATGGCGCCTGGACGGCGCTTGTCTCCGGCGGCTTCGACGTCTTCACCAGCCGTGTCGCCGCCATGCTCGGCTTCGAGGAAAACCGTGCCAACCGCCTGATCGAGGAGAACGGGCGCTTTGCCGGCCTGGTCGCCGAGCCGATCCTCGGCCGCGCCGCCAAGGCCGATGCGCTGAACGATATCTCGGCCCGCCTCGGCCTGACGCCATTCGATGCGATTGCGGTCGGCGACGGCGCCAACGACCTCGACATGATCCGCCTGGCCGGCACCGGTGTCGCGCTCCACGCCAAGCCGGCCGTTGCTGCCGAAGCCAAGGTCCGCATCGACCATGGCGATCTCACCGCGCTGCTTTATCTCCAGGGCTACCGCCAGGAAGAGTTCGCCCAATGAAACCGATGCGCACCGAGCGCCTCATCCTGCGCAACTGGGAAGACCGCGACCGCGAACTCTTCCACCGCATCAATTCGGACGAGCGGGTGATGGAATTCTTTCCGTTCCGCCGCGACCGCGCCGAGACGGATGCCAAGATGGACGAGTTTCGGGGCTGGATCGCCGAGGACGGCTTTGGTTTTGCCGCCGCCGAGATCGCCGCGACTGGGGAATGCATCGGCTTCGTCGGTCTCTTAAAGACCGATCACGTGCCGTCCCTGCCTTCCGATACGATCGAGATCGGCTGGCGGTTGGCGCCGGAATTCTGGCGCAAGGGCTATGTCACGGAGGCCTCCGAAGCCTGGCTCGCCTTTGGCTTCGAAACGCTTGACCGCGACGAGATCGTCTCCTTCGCCGTCGCAGCCAACCGCCGCTCGACGGCCGTCATGGACCGTCTTGGCATGAGCCCTGACCCGGCTCGCGATTTCGACCACCCATCCATCCCTGACAGCCACCCGCACCTCAAGCGGCATGTCCTCTACAAACTGTCACGCACGGACTGGCAGGCACGAAAAAGGGCGGCTCGCTAGCCGCCCTTTCCCTGAAGACAATCGGTTATGGGGCTTTCCGGACTCAATCCATCCGGATCGTCACGAAGCGCAACTCGCCTGTCTTGGACGCCAGCATCAAGAGCGCATTCTTGCGGCCCTGCTCCTTCAGCGCGCCGATCCGGTCCATCACGTCCTTCGGGGTCGCGACCGATTCCTGGGCGATTTCGGTGATCACCTCGCCGGCCTGGATGCCGCGCTCGGCGGCGGCCGAATCCTTGGTGACGTCGGTGATGACGACGCCGGAGACGTCGGCCGCGATGCCGAATTTTTTCCGTGTGTCGTCATTGAGCTCGCCGACGGTCATGCCGAGCACCGAGGCCGTGGAGACCGCGGGCGCCTTGTCGCCGCCCTTGTCCTCATCGGTAGTGCCGTCCTCACCGGCAGCGACCTTCTCGCCGTCCTCAAGCCGGCCGAGCGTCACCTTCACCGTCTGCTCGACGCCCTTGCGCACGATGATCACGTCGACCGCCTTGCCGACCGGGCTTTCCGCCACGACGCGCGGCAGGTCGCGCATTTCATGGATGTCCTTGCCATCGAACTTGATGATGACGTCGCCGGCGAGAATTGTGCCGTTGTCGACCGGTCCGCCCTTGATGACGCCGGCCACCAGCGCGCCCTTGGCGGTCGCCATGCCGAGGCTCTCGGCGATGTCGTCGGTCACCGGCTGGATGCGCACGCCGAGCCAGCCGCGACGGGTCTCGCCGAACTGGCGCAGCTGGTCGACGACGCCCGAGGCAAGCTGCGAGGGGATGGAGAAACCGATGCCGATCGAGCCGCCCGACGGCGAGATGATCGCCGTGTTGATACCGATGACCTCGCCCAGGCTGTTGAACAGCGGCCCGCCGGAATTGCCGCGGTTGATGGCGGCGTCGGTCTGGATGAAGTCGTCGTAGGGGCCGGAATTGATGTCGCGGTTGCGGGCCGAGACGATGCCGACCGTCACCGTGCCGCCAAGGCCGAACGGATTGCCGATCGCCATCACCCAGTCGCCGACGCGCATCTTGTTGGAATCGCCGAACTTCACCGCCGTCAGCTTGTGGCCCTTCGGGTCGACCTTGAGCACCGCCACGTCGGTCTTGGTGTCGGTGCCGACCAGCGTCGCCTTGAGCGTCACGCCGTCGGAGAAATTCACCTCGATATCGTCTGCATCGGCGATGACGTGGTTGTTGGTGACGACAATGCCTTGCTCGGCGTCGACTACGAAGCCGGAGCCCAGCGACTGCACTTTTTGCGCGCCGCCATCCTTGTCGCCGCCACGGTTCTTGAAGAAGTCGTCGAAGAAATCCTGGAACGGCGAACCCTCGGGCAGCTGCGGCATCGGCACCGCGCCCGGACCTTCCGTGCCCTTCACGGTCTGCGAGGTCGAGATGTTGACCACCGCACCGAGCAGGCCTTCGGCGAGGTCGGCAACCGAAGCCGGTCCGTCCGCGGCCACCGTCGGCGTCACGAAAGCGGGAACGGCAAGCGCGCCGACCATAAGTGCCGCAGCACCTGCGATGAACGTCCGCCGCGCCGCGCGCAGAAGGGTGTTGGATGTCATCGAAAGCCTCCCGGAATCTGAAAAGAAAAAGCGCTTCGGCAAAACGCCGCGTCGCGTCATGTTGGCAAGAAATACGGCACGTTTGCGGCTATGGCCACATCAGGAGGATAAATCCTCCGTTACACCTTAGAGCGGTTCGCCGTTTCGCGGAAACGGCGAACCGTTCAATCCCTTTGCTTTTACGCAATTCCGGACGGAAAACCGCTCACACTTTCCTGGAATTGCAGATCAGCGGTCCTCAGCCACGCACCAACCAGACGATGCCGACGCCGATGGCGATCGCCACCAGCCCGACGATGCGCAGCGCAATTTCCGGCGTCGACAGCACTTCGCCGGCAAGACGTCTGGCAAGGCCGGGAAAGCCGCCATAGACCAGACCCTCGACAACGAGGACCAGGCCTATGGCCGCAAGGAAATCCTGCACCGCCCTACTGGGCGGGTGCAGGTTGTGCAGCCGGCGCGGCAGGTGCCGTCGCCGGAGCCGCAGGCGCCGTCGCCGGAGCCGCAGGCGCCGCCGGCTTCGCGTCCGTCCCGTCCGGATTGCGGAAGAAGCGGAAGAACTCCGAGTTCGGCGACAGCACCATCGTCGTCCCGGAGTTGTCCAGCGCCGTGCCATAGGCATTCATCGACCGGTAGAAGTCGAAGAACGCCGGATCGCGTTTGTAGGCGTCGGCAAAGGTCGCACTGCGCTGGGCTTCACCTTCACCACGCAGGATTTCCGATTCCTTGCGCGCCTCGGCGACGATTTCCACCACTTCGCGGTCGGCGCGGGCGGTGATGCGCTGCGCGGCCTCTTTGCCGCGTGCCCTCAGCCGTTCGGCCTCGGCTAAACGTTCGGCCTTCATGCGGTCGAAGGTCTGCTGCGAAACCTCGGCCGTCAGATCGGTTCGGCGGATGCGCACATCCTCGATCTGCAGGCCGAGCGAAGTGGCGTCGGGCCGAAGCTGATCGCGCACTTCGCGCATCATCACGGCCCGCTCTTCCGAAAGCGCCGCCTCGAAGTCGCGCAGACCGTAGACACGGCGCAGCGCCGCATCGAGACGCGTCCTCAGTCGTGCTTCGGCCAGTGTGATCTGACCGGACACGGCTGAGCGGAACACCCGCGGATCCGAGATGCGGTACGCGATGAAAGCGTCGACCTCGTAGAACTTGCCGCCCGAAACCTGGACGCGGATGTTGTCGAGATCGAAGCGCAGCACCCTGTTTTCGATCAATTGCACGCTGTCGGCGTCGAAGAAGGCGAAAGGCGCCTTGAAATAGATGCCGGGTTCATTCTTCACGTCGACGATCTCGCCGAACCGCAGCACGAGCGCCTGCTGGCGCGCATTGACCACGAAGACCGAGGAGTAGAGCAGGAACAGAAGCACGGCCGCGATGACCGCGATGATGGGAAGACGATTGGCCATCACTGGGCTCCTCCCATGGTCGCAGGCGGCGGCGCCTTCGGTTGCAATGCCGGCAGCGGCAGATAGGGAACGACCCCTTGCCCATTGCCCTGTTCGACGATCACCTTGTTGGAATCCTTCAGCACCTTCTCCATCGTTTCCAGATAAAGCCGCCGGCGCGTAACATCGGGCGCCTTGGCGTATTCGTCATAGACCGAGATGAAGCGCTGCGCCTCACCTTCGGCTTCCTGGACGACACGGTTCTTGTAGGCTGCCGCGTCCTCGCGGATCTGCGCCGCGGCGCCACGCGCCTGGCCAAGCTTCTGGTTGGAATACTGGTTGGCCTGCTCGACGAACTTGTCTTCGTCCTGCTCGGCGCGCTGCACTTCGTCGAACGCGTCGGCCACTTCACGCGGCGGCGCCGCGTCCTCGATCGAAACCGCGTTGACATTCAGGCCGGCCTTGTAGCCGTCCAGCGTCGTCTGAATGATTTCACGCACCGAGGCGGCAATGCCCTGACGGTCGTCGCGGAAGATGTCCTGGGCCGGTCGCCGGCCGACCGCTTCGCGCATGGCGCTCTCTGCGACCTGCTGCAGCATGCCTTCTGGGTCGGAGACGTCGAACAGATAGGCCCGCGGATCGGAGACCTGATAGGCCACCGAAAACTGGACGTTGACGATGTTCTGGTCGCCGGTAAGCATCAGCCCCGACGAGTTGCCGCTCGTCGCGCCGCCACCACCGATATCGACGAGTTGTTCGGCGATGTTGGCCGTCTCGACGGTTTCGACCGGCCACCAATGGAAATGCAGACCCGGCTGCGACAGCTCCGCCTTCGGCTTGCCGAAGCGCAGCTCGACCGCAACCTCGTCCGGCTGCACGGTGTAGACCGCCTTGAACGCCCACAGCACGATCAGAGCCGCTGCGATCAGCGCAAAGACGGCCGGGCTGGCGCCGCCGCCACCGGGCAGCGCGCGCCGCAGCCGGTCCTGGCCGCGGCGGATGATGTCTTCGAGATCGGGAGGTGACCCCGGCGGGCCGCTAGGCCCCTTCGGTCCCTGCCCCCAGGGTCCCTGATTGTTGCCGCCGCCGCCCCATGGGCCGCCGCCGCCGCTCTTGTCGTTCCAGGGCATGAATGTCCTTTCGCTTGGGATTCCCTCAGCGCCGACGTTGCGGCGCAAATCCAGTTGTTCTTCTATAGGGACGCAGCGATGCGCTTTCAACGCGATCCGCTGCCGAGCATGTCCGTTTTGGACGTTCGCGACCCTTTTATCGTCTCAATGCACGCCGCGGCGTCGCTCGTAAACCGAATAGCGCGTCGCATGGCTGTCCTTTTCACCGGCCGGAACGTCCTGAGCGCTGACAAGGCGCCACAAATCCGGATCGATGTCGGGAAAATGCGCGTCGCCATCGACCGCCGCCAGCACATGGGTGACGTGCAGCCGGTCTGCCAGCGGCAGCGCCTGCGCATAGATCTCGCCGCCGCCGATGATGCAGATTTCGTCGACGCCGGCCATGCAACGCCCGCGCACCGTGGCCAGCTGGATCGCTGCCTCCAGCGAGTGCGCCACCTCTATGCCCTCGGCGCGCCAGGCCTTGTCGCGGGTCACCACGATGTTCAATCGGCCCGGCAGCGGCCGGCCGATGCCTTCATAAGTCTTGCGGCCCATGATGACGGGCTTGCCCATCGTATCGGCCTTGAAGCGCTTGAGATCGGTGGACAGCCGCCACGGTAAGCCGCCGTCGCGCCCGATGACGCCGTTCTGCGCAATGGCGACATAGATCGCGACGTCCATCAGTTGGCTCCCCCGGCGCCGTCATCCGACGGCTCCAAAAGCAATATGTCGATGTTGTGCTCGGGATAGAGATCCTGCGCCGCCGTCTCGAAGGTCGTCGGCCCGACCTTCTTGACATTGTCGCCGCAAAACGAGATCAGCGCTTTCGGATTGCCCTTGTCGACGGTTAGCTTGAACTTGCCGATGCTGCCATTGGCCCAGTTGCCGCCGGTGGTCAGGATATAGGCTATGCGGTTCTCGTAAAAATGCGGATAACCGTCGGCCTTGGCGGCCTGCCGCACCGCATTCTCGAAGCTGTCGTCCATGCAGTAGCGGGTCTTGTAGGTCGTGTACTGGCTGCCCTCGGTGAACTTGCCGTCATAGAAGAAACTCACCGATGACGTGCCGCCGACGCTCGGTTTGTAGCGGTGCGAGACGTGGACATCCTTGTTGGCCGGAAATATCGCGCGCCACCAATAGGTCGAGCGCAACTGCCACCACGGCGTATAGACCTTGTTCGCCTCGGTACCGTCGCTGCCCGTATCCTCGATGATGATGCCGCGGTTTTCCCAATCCTCGGCGACCGTTTTCGGCAGCTTCGCCAGGGCCGCCTTGGCCGCATCGCCGAACGGATTGAACGGCACGTTCTGCGCCTTCAGATCGGCGCCGATATCGATGCCGACAGCGAACACTTTCTGCTCGAGCTGCGGCTTTGCCGGCGCTCCGTCGATCGTCACCTCGAAGCCAAGGAAATTGTCGCTCTGGTTTTCCGGGATGGCCGGCATTTCCTCCGGATTGCCTTCGATGTCCGGCAGCGGAAAAGCGACGATGGCATTTACATCCTTGTCGGTGTTGTTGTGGAAGACGTAGTCGACCGTGATCTTTTCCGGCGAGATATAGAGGTCCTCGCTTTGCATCGACACCGCGTCGCTACGCGACAGGATCAGGCCACCTGTGCCGAGTTCGGCGGTCGTATCATTGGCCAGCGCGGGCACGGCTAAAAGCGCCAGCGCTACGGACAGAACATATTGCAACATCGAAGCCCCTCGCCAAGAATGCCGCGACCCTAGCCGTTTCAATGTGGCGTTTCAAAGCCTTCCGTCTCCCAGCAGGACGCCACAGTGTCTGGACACGCCAATCGGCGGTCTGGACTAACAGGTTTCGATCGGGCAGGAGTTCGCGTCATGCGCAAGCTTCTCGTCATCGGCATCGGCGCCGGCAATCCCGACCATATGACCGTGCAGGCCATATCAGGCCTAAACCGGGCGGACGTCCTGTTTATCCCCGACAAGGGGGCGAAGAAGAACGACCTTGCCGAATTGCGCCGCCATATCTGCGACCGTTTCGTCAGCAATCCGAAATCGCGCCGAGTCGAGTTCGACGTGCCGGTGCGCGCCGAGCCGGCGCCTTCCTATCGCTCGACCGTCGATGACTGGCACGAGGCCATCGCCCAGATCTATGAGAGCCTGGTCCGCGACGAACTTGCCGAGGACGGCTGCGGCGCCTTCCTGATCTGGGGCGACCCCTCGCTCTATGACAGCGCGCTGCGCATTCTCAAGCGCGTACGGCTCAGAGGCAATGTCGCATTCGAATTGGAGGTCATTCCCGGCATCACCGCCGTCCAGGCGCTCGCCGCCGGCCACAAGATGGCGCTGAACCGCATCGGCGACCCCGTGCTGATCACCACCGGCCGCCGCCTCGCCGAACAAGGCATGCCGCACTATGCCGGCAGCGCCGTGGTCATGCTCGACGGCAAATGCGCCTTCAACACGCTGGCAGACAAGGATCTGATCATCCATTGGGGCGCCTATCTCGGCACACCGGACGAGATCATCGTTTTCGGTCGCCTGGGTGATGTCGGCGAGGAGATTGAGAGGACGAGAGAAGAAGCCCGGAAAAGAAAGGGCTGGATCATGGACACCTATCTGCTGCGTAAAGCAGGAGAGCCCGAGGAATAGCGCGCTCAAAGGTCGAGTTCCTTCGCGCCCCCCTCTGTCCTGCCGGACATCTCCCCCTCTAGTGGGGAGATTGGCCGTCACGGAGGATTTCGCCAATCGCCTAACAGATTAGCGCCCGTCTACGGGCGAGCTGATCTCCCCCCTTGCGGGGGAGATGTCCGGCAGGACAGAGGGGGGTGTGACGGATCGCAAGCTTCAACCCTCACCCAGCATCAATCTCCGCCTGCAAGGCGTCCATATGCGTGGCCGCCGCTGCCGCCGCAGCGCGCTCGATAGCGCGAAAACGGCTGACAACTGCAAGGCCAACTGAGGTCAGCTGTGCGCCGCCGCCCTTTTTGCCGCCGGTCTGCGCCGCGACCAGTGGCTTGCCGAACACACGGTTCATATCTTCCACCAGATCCCAGGCGTGCTTGTAGGACATCTCCATGCCGCGTGCCGCAGCCGAGATCGAGCCGAAAGTGGCGATCTGCTCCAGCAATTCGATCTTGCCCGGACCTATGCGCCCGTCCGGATCGAGATTTATCCGCAGGCTCAGCGACGGCATCTCTTGTCCTCCACAGTCACACTAGCCCCTCTCGACCCATAGCGCTATTCCAAAACGATATAGCGGCTATCAGCCATCCGCTTCGGCCGGCAGCCCGGCGCCGGTGTTGGCACGGTCGAAACTGACCGTCTTGATCACCGCGAACACCTTGCCGCCGAGTTGAAGGTTCAGTACCTGCCTGGATTGTTCGGTAATGCGCGCAAGCACGGTTGCGCCATTGCAGTCGATGCCGATTTCGACCGTCGGCCCCTCGCCCGAGCCGATTGCGACGATGGCGCCCGGCAGGATGTTGAGCGCACTGAGACCTTTCGGCTGTTCGGTGGCGATCATCACGTCGCGGGCGCGGATTCGGATGCGCACAGGCGCGCCGACCGAGACCGCCAATTGCGGCACCCGGATTTCGCCCGCCGCCGAGCCGAGCACGGTCATCCCGAAGATCTCATCATGGCACAGCACCTTGGTGTCGAGAACCGCGCCGCCCTCGCCGCGTTCCTCCGCCGGCAGCAATTCGAGCCGTTGCATGATCGCGCCGGTCGGGCCTGAGGCAGCGACCTTGCCTTGCGCCATCACCACCACGTCGCTGGCCAGCCGCGCCACCTCGGCGACGGAGTGGCTGACATATACGATGGGCAGCTTGGTCTCGTCGCGCAGCCGCTCGATATAGGGCAGGATCTCGGCTTTGCGCGCATCGTCGAGCGAGGCCAGCGGCTCGTCCATCAACAGCAGTTTCGGGCTGGCAAGCAGCGCCCGGCCGATCGCCACGCGCTGCTTCTCGCCGCCCGAGAGCTTTGCCGGTCGCCGGTCGAGCAGAGGACCGATGCCGAGCAGTTCGACGACCGCGTCGATATCCGCATAGCGCTCCGCCGGTGGCGTGAACCAGCGGCCATAGCGCAGATTGCCGGCCACGCTCATATGCGGAAACAGCCGCGCGTCCTGGAACACCATGCCGATCCGGCGCTTGTGCTTCGGCACGAAAATGCCGGCATCGGTGTCGACCAGCACACAGCCGTCGACCGCGATACGGCCCTTGGTCGGCCGGATCAGGCCGGCGATCACGTTGATCAGCGTCGTCTTGCCGGAGCCCGATGGCCCGAACAGCGCCGTCAGCCGCCCGGCGCTTTCGAAACGCGCGTCGACGGCGAAACCGCCGAGCCGATGGCTGATGTCCACCAGCACGCTCATTCGATGTCCATCCGCCGGCCGACGCGCCGCGCCAGCACTTCCGAGGCGACCAATGCGGCCATCGAGATGACGATGGAGATCAGCGTCAGCCTGAGCGCCCCGTCATCGCCGCCAGGCACCTGCGTGAAGGTGTAGATCGCCGAAGGCAGCGTCTGCGTCTCGTTGGGAATGTTGGAGACGAAGGTGATCGTGGCGCCGAACTCGCCCATCGCCTTGGCGAAGGACAGGATCGAGCCGGCGATCAGCCCGGGCAGGATCAGCGGCAGCGTGATGGTGGCGAAGACCCAAATCGGGTTGGCGCCGAGCGTTCCCGCCGCTGCCTCCATTTTGCGGTCGACCGCCTCGATCGACAGCCGGATCGCCCGCACCATCAGGGGAAAGCCCATGATACCGCAGGCCAGTGCGGCGCCGGTCCAGCGAAACGAGAAGACGATGCCGAAATGCTCGGCCAGGAACGCTCCCGCCGGCCCGCGCCGGCCGAAGGTAAGCAGCAAGAGATAACCTGTCACCACCGGCGGCAGGATCAATGGCAGGTGAACCACACCGTTGAGCAGCGTCTTGCCCCAGAATTTTCCGCGGGCCAGCAAAAGCGCCATCAAGATGCCCGGCGGCAGGCTGAACAGCATCGCCACCGTCGCCACCTTGATCGACAGCCGGACCGCATTCCATTCGTCGGGAGTGAGGTCCAGCAGCCAGTTCATGCGTCAGCCGCTACCTTAATTGCTCGGCGTGAGCACGGTGAAACCCTGATCCCTAAACAGTTCCGCCGCCTTGGCGGACTGCAGGCACTTCAGGAAGGCCGGCGTATCCTTGTCCTTCGAATCGGTGGTCTGGGCAACCGGATAGATGATCGGCGGGTGCGAATCCTCCGGGAAGGTGCCGACCACCTTGACGCCCTTGTCGGCATGCGCGTCGGTGGCATAGACGATGCCGAGCGCGGCCTCGCCCGTTGAAACCAGCTTCAGCGCGGCGCGCACATTCTCAGCCTGCGCCACCTTGCCTTCGACCGACGACCAGACGCCGAGCGATTCAAGTGCCGCCTTGCCGTATTTGCCGGCCGACACCGCCTTGACGTCGCCCATGGCGAGCCTGCCGTCGCCAACCAGCTTGGCGAGGTCGAAGCCTTTCTCGATCCTGGTTTCGACCTTGGAATCCTTCGGCGCCACCAGCACGATCTGGTTGCCGAGCAGTTTCACCTCGGTGTCCGGCTTGGTCAGTTTCTTGTCGGAGAGATATTTCATCCAGTCGAGGTCGGCCGAGATGAACACATCGGCGGGCGCCCCGAGTTCGATCTGCTTGGCCAGGGCCGAGCTCGCGGCGTAGGAGACGGTCGCCGCTTCACCGACATCGGCTTCGCAGGCCTTGGTGACGGCGTCGAGCCCGTCCTTGAGGCTGGCTGCGGCAAACACGATCACCTTGTCTCCCGCGTGAGCCGCCGGCATCGCGGCCATCAGAGCTGCGGCAAAGCCGCCAATCGCGATTGCCCTCATACCAAAACCTTTGTGCCCCAACATGAAAACTCTCCCTGGGCTTGAAATCTGCTGGCTCGACTCCTGCCGACCGATATATCTGGATGAATATAACAAGGGAAGGCCGCCTCCTGCGAAAGCGTATGTTCGGCATCGATTGTTCTGGTTTGGACGTGCACCGAAACCCGGAAAGGAACTCCGATGAAGATCAGCGCCCGCAACATCCTCAAGGGAACGATCGTCGAGATCGTCAAAGCACCTCGCCTGTCCGGGGTGATGTCGCCGGCTCCGTCGTCACGCTTCGATCACCAACGAGGCCGTTGCCGATCTCAAGCTCGAAAAAGGCAAGCAGCCTATGCCATGATCAAGGCAACCGACGTCATGGTCGACATCGATTGAGGGTCGGAATTGATTGACGGTGGACGGATCAGACCGCGATCGGCGCCTTGATCGACGCATCGGCAAAATAGTTTTCCAGCCGGAAATCCTCGAAGCGGAAGGCGAACAGGTCCTTCACCTCCGGATTGATCCACAGCGTCGGCAGCGCCTTGGGTGTACGCCGCAATTGCTCGCGCGCCTGCTCGAAATGGTTGGAATAGAGATGCGCATCGCCCAGCGTATGGACGAACTCGCCGGGCTTCAGCCCGGTCACCTGCGCCACCATCAGGGTCAGCAGCGCGTAGGAAGCGATGTTGAAGGGTACGCCGAGAAAAATGTCGGCCGAGCGCTGGTAGAGCTGGCAGGACAGCTTGCCGTCCGAGACGTAGAACTGGAACAGGCAGTGGCAGGGCGGCAGCGCCATCGCCTCCACTTCGGCCGGGTTCCACGCCGAAACGATCAGCCGGCGTGAATTCGGATTCCTGCGTATCTCCTTCAGAACATTGGCAATCTGGTCGATCGACCCGCCACGGCCATCCGGCCAAGAGCGCCACTGCTTGCCATAGACCGGGCCGAGATCGCCATTCTCGTCGGCCCATTCGTCCCAGATCGAAACGCCATGATCTCTAAGGTATTTGATGTTGGTGTCGCCGGCCAGGAACCACAGGAGTTCATGGATGATCGACTTCAGATGCAGCTTCTTGGTGGTGGTGACGGGAAAGCCGCGCGACAGGTCGAAGCGCATCTGGTACCCGAACACCCCACGCGTGCCGGTGCCCGTGCGGTCGGCACGATCGGCGCCATTGTCCAGCATATGCTGCAAAAGGTCGAGATACTGGCGCATCGGCTTCGCCTCGATTCGGGGTTACCGCCATCATAACCGACTGGCCGCCGGCCGAACACAGCAAAAGGGACCAGAACGCGGCTTGCCCCATCTCTCAAGAGGTGGCGCTGCCCCTCACCTGCCTGCCGGCATCCTCTCCTCGTATAGGGACGGGGAGAGGGGCGCAGTCATCAGCGGTTTCGCCAATCACAAGCTTGTTCGAGAGAGAGAGCCAAGGCTGCGGTCAGCCCTTTCTCCCCGTCACTATACGGGGAGAAATGCCCGGCAGGGCAATGAGGGGCGGTGCTGACCTCCGGTGAGGAGCAAAATCAAACGCGCGCTCTGCCTATCGGCAATAATCTCTACAAAGAGCCGAGCTTGCCCAGATCCTTGGCGACCAGATAGTAGAAAGTCACGCGGCTCTTGGAGCTGTCGGCGGCCAACGCCTTGCAGGTCTTCTCGATCGCTGAGTCGGCTTTCGCCCCGTCGGTCACGCCGAGTTTCTTGGCAACCCAGTTGGTCTTGACGCGCTCCAATTCCTTGGGGTCGGTGCAGGATACCAGCGAGGAATCGCGGTTGCGCAGCGCGATGCCCAGATGTTTCACAATCTTGGCAACCACATCGGCATTTGCGGCGGCGTCGTATTTCTTCACGTCTGCGAGATAATCGGCCATCAAATTTCCCCATGTCGGCGCCACGGGATCCGATCGATGAGGGCTGTGGCGCGCTGCCGCAACTTGTGCGCTATGTCGATGCTCCTCACCATCGCAAAGCTTCGGTTGAGACCGCGCGCGAGTCAACCCTCGGCGCCGCAGTTTGGTGCGGCCAAGAAGTGTCATTGCGGCCTTTCATTTTGTGCGCCGCCCCCCTATATTCGTTTTGTCGGCTTGACCGACTATGGCGATAAATGGGCGATGTAATAAGCCGTTCGGACCCGGGGGCGGTACCCGGCGCCTCCACCAAGAACCGCTCTGTGATCAGAGCGGCTGTTGCTGGGGGCGAAATAGGATCGACGAAGGTGTAAAGATCGTACTTTTGCCCGGCATGGTACCACCGTCATCGGGCTAAACCTGTAGTTGCAAATGACAACTATGCGGAAGCACGTCTCGCCGCGTAAGCGGTGCGATAGCTTCAAATCAAGCCCTAGAGGTTCGCACTTCTAGGCGGGGTTCGGAGGTACCTGGCAACAGAAACCTCCACTTCTCCCCTCCTCGATATCGTAGGCGCAATGCCGGCTGCCGCTGGCCGGATTTCGCATGACGATGGGACGCGAAGCCTACACCAAATTGAGCCATGAGCTGGTGCAATTTGCCGCTGGCGTCGGTCGAAGGCCGTGGTTCTGGCCGGGGCCGGATTACCCCAGACGTGAAAAAGGCCGGGATGACCCGGCCTTTCCGGTCGATTGCGGTCAGCTTACTCGGCCGGCGCTTCAACGGCTTCGCGCGAGCGGCCAAGCGTCAGTTTGGCCAGCGTGAACGAGATCACGGCGCAGAGCGTGATGCCGGCCACCATGGGCAGCGGGGTGCCGTCGAAGAAGATGCCGGCGACGCCCATCGCCAGCGCACCGATGGCGAAGTGCAGCGTGCCCATCAGCGCCGAGGCCGTGCCGGCGATCTCGCCATGCTCTTCCATGGCCAGCACCGACGTCGTCGGGATGACCAGGCCAAGGAAGCCGTAGCCGACGAACAGCAGTGCCGCCATAACATCGAGCCGGTCGACGCCGGTCGCCATGACTGCGAACAGCACAACCATCGTCGTGGCATAGCCGGTTACCGCCACCCAGACGACGCGCTTCAGCCCGAAGCGCTCCGACAGCATCCCCGTCAGTTGCGACATGCCGATGAAGGCCACCGCATTGATCGAGAAGAACACGCTGTAGACGGAAGGCGACAGCCCGTAATGGTCGATCAGGATGAAGGACGAACTCGAGAGGTAGACGAAGAAGCTGGCGATGCCGAAGCCGGCGATCGCCACCAGGCCGAGGAAATTGCGGTCACCCATGAGGAAGCGATAGCCGGCGAGTGCGGTTCCGAAGGAGGAACCGACGCGTTCTTCCGCCGGCCGCGTCTCCTTCAGCGAGGTCGCCAGCAGAATGGTGGCCAGCAGGGCCGCGCCCGTCACCGTCCAGAACACGGCGCGCCAGCCGAAATTCTCGATGATCTGGCTGCCGGTCAGCGGCGCCAGGATCGGCGACACCGAAAACACCAGCATCAGCAGCGACATCAGCTTGGCGGCTTCGGTGCCGGTGTGCAGGTCGCGCACGATGGCGCGCGGCACCGCCATGCCGGCGCTGGCGCCCAGCCCCTGCAGGAAGCGGAAGGCGATCAGCCATTCGATGGTCGGGCTCATGGCCGAACCAATGCCGCCGACCATGAACAGCGCAAGGCCGCCGTAAAGCGGCAGCTTGCGGCCGACCATGTCGGAGATCGGTCCGACGACGATCTGGCCGAAGCCCATCGACAGGAAGAAGATCAAAAGGCTCATCTGAACGGCGGCGGTGCCGGCATGCAGATCTTCGCCGATCGAAGGCAACGCCGGCAGATACATGTCGATGGCGAAGGGGCCGATAGCGGACAACAGGCCGAGCACGACCGCGATGCGGAGGAATTTGGGACTCATGATAAAGGCTTCTTTCAAGTCTGGTTGGCGCCGCCAACGCGACGACTAACCCTAGGACGTTCCATCCCGTTGAAATCCGACGGGTCAGAGCGAGATTATTCGTCTCTACGGAGCGAATTCACCATTTATTGTGTCCACAAATTTAGACAGCCTTGTCTAATTCGTCAATCACCTCTATATAGATTTCTATGAAGCTTGCCGTTTCTCCTGACATTTTCCCGCCACGCGGCCACGAGGCCAAGCGTATGTCGATTATCGATGCGGCGGCTTCGGTCTTTTGCCGGGAAGGCTTTGCCGGCGCCAATATCGACCTGATCGCGGTGGAGGCCGGCGTGTCGCGCCAGACCATCTACAATCACCACCGCGACAAGGAAAAGCTCTTCATGGCTGTGGTGCGCGATCTGACGGAGCGCTGCAATGCCGGCATCTTCGCCACCTTCGCCTCTTTCCCAGACCAGCCGAAGGATCTGGAAGCCGACCTGATCGGCTTTGCCGTGCGCATGAATCAGAACTGCATCTGCAACCGCGACGGACGCTTCCTGCGCAAGCTGATCCAGACCGAAGGCGAGCGCTATCCCGAGCTCTTCGCAGAATGGCGCGACCAGGGGCCGGGCCGGACCTGGCCCGCACTTGCCGCCCGTTTTGCCCGCCTCGCCCATGCCGGCCATCTCGCGGTCGACGATCCCGATGTCGCCGCACGCCAGTTCCTGGCGCTGGCCAACGCCGAACTGCAGACCACCTTCATGCTAGGCGGCATGCCGTCGGAAGACGAAGTGTTGCAATCCGCCACCCACGGCGTGCGCACATTCCTGCGCGCCTTCGGCAAGCGCAGATCAGCGGCAGCGGTGGAAAAACAGCTGGCCAGCGCCTGAACGCCAAAGCAGGCGATCAAATCGTCCGTTACGGGCTTCGCTTCGGCGCATCAGCGATCTATATCCGGTTTACGCCGCGCTCAAGCTTGATTACAGCTATGCGGACGATTCAACGGAACCCGACCAGCACATGGCCGACGACCACATCCGCTACGACATCCTGGCCCAGGAGGCATTGCGCGGCGTCATGCGCAAGGTCCTGGCCGAAGTCGCGCGCACCGGCCTTCCCGGCAATCATCATTTCTTCATCACATTCCTGACCGGCGCGCCGGGCGTGCGGGTGTCCTCCAGGCTGCGCGAGCGCTATCCCGAACAGATGACCATCGTCATCCAGTTCCAGTATTGGGACCTCAAGGTGACCGATACCGGCTTCGAGGTCGGGCTGTCCTTCTCCGACGTGCCGGAGAAGCTGGAAATCCCGTTCTCGGCCGTACGCGGCTTCTACGACCCATCGGTCAATTTCGAACTCGAATTCGACGTCAAGACCGACGTCCCGGCGGAAGACGATGCAGCCGCCCAGCCGGCTGCCGAGCCTTTGGCTATCGTCTCCGAGAAAAAGCCGAAGGCCGAGAAGAAGGCAGCTGCCACTGAGGCGGAGAAAAAGCCCGCCGTGGCCGATGCCGCCGCCGGCAAGGGCGCCGACGTCGTGTCGCTCGACGCCTTCCGCAAGAAGTAGCGGGACGGTCGGCGCGACATGGGCGAAATCGTCAACCTTCGCCAGGTCCGCAAGCAGAAGGCGCGCACCGAAAAGGAAAAGCTCGCCGGCGAGAACCGCGCTCTGCACGGCCGTTCCAAAGCCGAAAGAACTCGTGACCGTCTGACATCGGACAAGGCCGAAAAATTCGTCGCCGGCCACCGCCGCGAACGCCCGGAAGACCAGGGCGATTGATGGACCGCCTGCGGTGAGCCCGGTCGAAAAACGCTCCGTGACCATCCGCGGCCATCGCACCAGCTATTCCCTCGAAAAACCCTTTTATGACGATCTCGTCGCCATCGCCGCCGCGCGCAAGCTGACCCTTGCTGCCCTGGTCGCGGAGATCGACGAGACAAGACCGCGCGATGCGAACCTGTCCTCGGCGCTCAGGCTGCATGTGCTGGACTGGGCCAAGCGCGGCGCGGTCTGAATGGTTCTTAATTGCCCAGCGACTTCAGCAGATTGTCGACGGAGAACGGATTTGTCCTGGGCTTCGGCGGCGCCGGGGCCGAACCGTCACTGACACCGGGAAGTGAGCGGTCGACCTTCGGCGCCTGCTCCTGAGCCTTGCGCTCGGCCTCCAGCCTGGCTTTTTCCTGCGAAGCGGTCCGCATCGCCTGCTCAGCCTTCTTCCGTTCGTCCTCGGCCTTTGCGGCGTCTTCGGCGGCCTGCTCTTCGGCCTGCGCCTTCGCGTCCGCATCCGCCTTGGCCTTGGCGTCAGCCTCTGCCTGCGCTTTCGCATCGGCCTTTGCTTTGGCATCCGCCTTGGCCTTGGCATCCGCTTCGGCCTGTGCCTTTGCGTCGGCCTGTGCTTTCGCCTTGGCGTCGGCCTCGGCTTTGAGCCGTGCCGCTTCCTCCTGCTTGCGCAATTCCTCGGCGGCGTTGTCGCGCTCGGTCTGCAGGGCGGCGTAGTAGCGCACCTCGCGCCGCAGCCGCTGCTTCTCGAGCAGTGCGGCCTGCATCGCCTCGACCCGCTGCTGCTCCTTTTCCAGCGCGCGCTGGGTCAAAAATTGCGCCAGCGGCTCGCTGTCGAACTGCTTCTTCAGCGCCCCGAACGGCCCATCGACGCTGAAATTGACCGTCGGATCGGAGCCGATCAGCGCCTCGTCGCCAGGCTTGTAGGTGACAGCGCCCTTGGTGGCGACGGTGCCGGTGTTGAGGTCGGCCGTGATGTCGGCAGACAGCGTCGCCGCCTGGTTTTCGAGTTTCATCGGTGGTGCCCGCAACGTGCCGCCGGCGACCGTGAAGGCCATGTCGGTATCGCCGGCTGCAAAGCTGCCGTCGCCGGCAATCTGCGGCGCAAAGCCCGCGGTCTTGGCCACGTCGATGTCGCGCCCGATCGCATCAGCCTTGGCAATCAACGCGCCGAAGGCATCGGGATTGACGCCGGCAATGGTCAGGCCTTTCAGCGCCGCCGTGCCCGAGCCGGAGAGTGCGGCAATCATCGCGTCGACCGATTTGCCGCTGGTCGACAGCCCTGTCGAGAAGTCGCCGCTGCCACTCAAGCCGGCAGCCGGCAGCACGGTCGCCAGGTCAGCGCCGGCAAGCCTCATCTGGCCGGAGAACAGCCCCGTGCCGTCTGTGTTCTTCAACTCGAACAATCCGGTGAGCGCGCCGCCGAGCAGTTTTGCCTTCAGGTCCGAAACGCGGATGCCTTCCTGGTCCAGTTTCAACGACAGCGACGCGTCATAGGCTGTCGCCAGCGGTCCGGCGGCAAGCGTCGCCGTCGTCAGGTCGAGATCGGCGCTGAACGGCAGGCTGGATTTCTGGCTGAATGGCGCCGTCGGCCAGTTCGCGTTGCTGCTGAGTAACGACTGGTCACCGAACAGCGCAACCGCAATCGGGTCGAGGTCCAGTTCGTCGAGCGCCAGCGCACCGGCAAAATGCGGCAGCCCCTGCTTCGCATCGATGTTGACGTCGCCCGAAATCTCCGACTCGTTGATGGATCCGCTGAGGCCGCTCAACACCAGCAGGCCATTGCCGAAATCGGCATCCGCGCTGAGCGAGGTCGAGGTGCCCGTGCCCATTCCCGGCAGGCCGGCGCCGGTGGTCATCAGCCACGGCTCTATATCGGAGGCGTCGAGGCCGATCTTGCCCTTGGCGGTGGCGCCTTGCGGCGTCTGAGCAACGGTGCCGTCGAACGTCGCCCTGAAGTCGTCGGCGGCGAAATTGAAGCTCGTCGCCAGGCCGCCGCCAAACGTGCCTTTGGCCGAAATATCGGTGCTTGCCTGGCCGAGCATGCCGAGCGGCAGCGCCGGCAGGCCGTAGAGCGCCAGCAGCACGGTGGCGTCGGGATTTTTGGCGTTGAAGGTCAGCGTCACCGGCGCGTCGAGCAACTGGCCGACGGCACCCTCGCCCGACAGCGACGCCGAAAAGGCCGAACCGCCGGCCTTGCCTTGTCCGCTCACCGCCAGCCCGGTCGTGCCGTCGCCATTGTCGGCGGCGCTCGCCACCAGATCGACGCGCGCGTCCTGGAACAGTTCAGGATAGGCGGCCGTGCGGCCAGCCAGTCCCTTCAGCATCAGCTTGTCGGGATAGTGTTGCGCGGCAATGTCGATCAGCGGCTTCAGATCGACGGCGACCACCGAGGCATCGAGCTTGCCGGTCGGGCTTGCCGGAAAATCCTTGATCCGGCCGGTGGCGCTGATCGAGGCGCCGGCAAGGCCGCCAATCGACAGCCGGTCGATTTCGAGCAGCCCGTCGCGGAGCCGGAGCGCGGTATCGACCGTGTCGGCGGTGAGCCCGCCAGCATTGACCGGCCCTGCCTTGATCTGAAAATCGAGGTCACGGTCGGAAAAGCGGTTGGCGCCCTTGTCGCTGACGAAGATCGAGGCGAAGGCCGTCAGCCCGTCGACATCGAGTTCGCCGCCCTCGAGCCGCATCAGCACCGAGGACTTGGCGTCGTCGGGCTGGCTGGAATCGATGCGGCCGGTGAACTTCGACTTGCCGAGGATCAGTTCGAGATCGCTGAACGCCTGGCGCTTCTCCGACAGGTCCACCTTGGCCTTGAAGCCGGCGGCCGGCAGCCGGCGGATCGCCTCGTCGACATCTTTGGACAACCAGGCAGCAAAGCCGGAAGGCTGCGCCACCGCCAGCAGCATGGAGCCGCTGAAACCGAAATGATCTTCGACGCTGAGCATGCCGCTGGCTTCCAGCGTCGTGCGCCCGGGCAAGGTCGCGGCCAGCGATTTCACCGACCAGCCGCCCTCGACCGGCTCGGCCGAGAGATGCACGTCGCGCACCGTGGTGTCGCCAGCCACCACCGCCGGCAGCTTGACCTCGACAGTGCCGGGGATGCTCGGCTTCGGCAGTTCGAGCAGCGCCTGCTCGATTCCGGCAATGCGCTGGTCCAGCGTCAGGCCGGCGCCCTTCTCAGCGCCCACCGCTTCATCCAGTTGCACCTGCGCGCCATTGGCCTCGATGGCGAAGTTCGGCCTAAGGCCGAGATCGACCGAAGCCTTGCCGTCGGCTGTGTAGGGATTGTCGAGCGGCCCGGTCTCGAAGCGGAATTCGTCGACGCCAAGCTTCTGGTGGTCGAGCGAGAACTTGCCGTTCAGCCGGAAGCCCGGATCGGGTTTGCCGGCGCTGATTTTGACGCTCTCGCCATCGCTGCCGCGCAGTTCGGCGCTGTTTTTGTCGTTGCCGGAAATCTTGAACTGGCCGGAATAGACGGCAGCCCCATTGACGATGCCTGCATTGCCGTCGGTTTCGATGACCAGTGGATAGGCATCGGGATCGACCTTGAGCCTCAGCCGCATCTGGCCGCTGCCTTCGGCCTTGCCGGTCGAAGCCGCAACCGTCGAACGCAGGCCATCGAGCAGCAACGTTCCGTCCATGCGCCACGGCCCGGCCAGCGACTTGGCAGAGATGGTCGAATTGATCTCGGAAATCAGATGGCTGCGCCCGCCTGCGGCATGGCGGAGCGCAATTTCTCCCTCCGTCACCGTCAGCTTCTCGATCGAGATCTGGTTGAGGTCGAAAGGCGAGGACGGCCGTATCGCCCAGTCGACCGTGCCGTTATCGGCGATGTCGATCGTCGCCTTCGGATGCACCAGCCGCATATCGAAAATCAGCACTTCGCCGCGCAGGAACGGCGCCAGTTCCGCGTCCATCGAAAAGGTCTCGACGGTCATTGCCTGCTGGCCGCCGGGGCCGCCGGCGACCGTGACGTTTGAGAAGGTCACCGAGGGGAACGGCAACAGCCGCGCCGTGGCGTCGCCTTGCACCGTCACCTTGCGGCCGAGAATGGCGCTCGCCTCGCGCTCGAATTGGGCGCGGTACCCGGTCCAATCGACAAAATACGGCACCACCAGCGCCGCAACCAGCACCAGCACAAACAAGCCACCGAAGATCACGAACAGGCGTGCGAGCATCAGCTCCGAACGGGTTGATTGAAAGTCAGCCGCACTCTACCCGCATCAGCGTGTCGATAAAGAGGCAATTCATCCAGAGTTGCTTGATCTCTGTATCTGGACGAGCAGAGATTTCGGACGCCTGTGACTGCGTGCCGGCCGACATGCAACAGACTAACCCGCCACCGCCTGTCGGCGATATTCGTTCAGCAGCACTACCATCTCCTCGGGCGACAATGTCCAGCCCTGCGGTAATGCGGCTTCGGCGCCGAGGCTTTTGGTCACGCTGCCCATGACGGAGCTTTTCTTGACCCCCGGTGCGAAATTGTACCCGATCATATCGCTGATTCTGCGCCGGCGGTGGACGACGAAGAAGCTTTCGATATCCTTCCAGGGGACCAGCTTGGGCGATCGAACAAGGCCTCCGCCGAGACTGAAACCTTGTCCGTTCAGCACCAGAATCTGCGGCCGCACAAGCTGCCAGGCAAACACCAACGCGACCAGCCCGAAAAAGGCCACGCACCACCAAAGGCCGGCGGTGTCGCCGTCCTCGGAGACATAAATCAGGAAAGCGCAGGCCAGGACAAAGAAGAGGCTGGCCGACAGCAATAACAGTGTCTTGCCAAGCGATGCCCTTATAATCAGGGTATCCATTGCCGCTCCTCACATTTCGGCTATGCAGGTAATATCTTGCCAGGGTTCATGATGTCTTGCGGGTCGAGCGCTTTTTTTATGGAGCGCATGATGTCGACACCATGGCCGAGCTCATGGCGCAGGAAGCCGATCTTGCCCTGGCCGATGCCGTGTTCGCCGGTGCAGGTGCCGTCCATGGCGATCGCCCGCATGTTCAGCCGCGAGACGAATTTCTCCGCCAGCGCGATCTCTTTGGGGTCGTTGACATCCATCAGCACCAGCACATGGAAATTGCCGTCGCCGGCATGGCCGACGATCGGCGCAACCAGGCCCATCTCGGCAATGTCGGCCTCGGTTTCGGCAACGCATTCGGCCAGCCGCGAGATCGGCACGCAGACATCGGTCGACAGGCCCTTGGTGCCCGGCCGCAGCGTCAGCGACGCCCAATAAGCATCGTGCCTGGCCTTCCAGAGTTTCGTGCGCTCCTCGGCGACGCTCGTCCACAGGAATGGCCCGCCGCCATTGTCTTCAGCAATGGCACCGAAGGTTTCGGCCTGTTCGGCGACACCGGCATCGCTGCCGTGGAACTCGACGAACAGGCACGGGCTCTCGGGGTAATCGAGCTTCGAGTAATTCTTCATCGCCCGCATCTGCAGTCCATTCACCAGTTCGATGCGCGCCACCGGAATGCCCATCTGGATGGTCGCGATGACCGCGTTGCAGGCCGCCTCGAGGTTTGGAAACGGGCAGACGCCGCCGGAGATCGCCTGCGGAATGCCTTGCAGCTTCAAGGTCAGCGAGGTGATGATGCCGAGCGTGCCTTCCGAGCCGACCAGAAGCCGCGTCAGATCGTAGCCGGCCGAACTCTTTTTCGCCCGCTTGCCGGTCGTCACCGTCTCGCCATCGGCCATGACGGCCGTCAGCGACAGCACGTTTTCACGCATCGTGCCGTAGCGCACCGCATTGGTGCCGGAGGCCCGCGTTGCCGCCATGCCGCCGAGCGAAGCATTGGCGCCGGGATCGATGGGGAAGAACAGGCCGGTATCGCGCAGGTGCCGATTCAAATCCTCGCGCGTTACGCCAGGCTCGACCGTGCAGTCGAGATCCTCGGGGTTGACCGACAGGATGCGGTTCATGCGCGAGGTGTCGACCGAGATGCCGCCACCCGGCGCGTTGGTGTGGCCTTCGAGCGACGAGCCGACGCCGAAGGCGATGACCGGCACGCGGTGCGCGGCGCAGGCGCGCACGATCTCCTGTACCTCGGCCGTCTTCTCCGGAAATGCAACGCCATCGGGCGCCTGCGTCGGAATATAGGTGGTGGTGTGCGCATGCTGCGAGCGGATCGCCGCGCCGGTCTGGAAACGCTCGCCGAACTGCTGTTTGAGGATGCCGAGCACGGCGGCGATGCCTTCCTCGTTGCGTTCGACCGGATTGAGGTCGCTCAGAGCCATGAATTCCTCCGCGAATGGACCAGCGTCCATGCTTGTTATGCGATTATGGATGCACATGACGCAATTCCAGGGAAAGTGTGAAGCGGTTTTCCGTCCGGGATTGCGTCAACAAAAAACTAGAGCGGTTCGTGTTTCCGCGAGACGGTGAACCGCTCTAGTCTCACGGGCCGCAGCCTGTCCAGCACTGAACTCGGTCCAGCACCAGAACAAGGAAGTTTCCATGCCCATCCCTGCCCAATTCGTTTCCAAACCGATGGACATCGAGAAGGATTGGATCGACTACAACGGCCATCTCAACATGGCCTATTACAACGTGTTGTTCGACCGCTGCTCGGATGAGGCGTTCGAGGCGATGGGCATGGGGCTGGACTATGTCAAAGAGCGGCGCCTGACCATCTACACGGCCGAAGTCCATGTTTGCTATGTCCAGGAACTGCACCTCGAACACAAGGTCGTCGTATCCTTCCAACTGATCGATCATGACGACAAGCGGCTGCGGGCCTACCAGGAAATCCGCCATGTCGATGGCTGGCTCGCCGCCACTTCCGAAACCCTGTCGCTGCATGTCGACATGTCCGGGCCGAAAGTCGCGCCCTTCCCCGCCGATGTGCAGGCCAAGGTGGAAGCCATGCGCGCCGCCCATTCTGCACTGCCGATGCCCGAGCGGGCCGGCCGTTCGATCGGTATTCGCCGCAGGACCGCTTGAAGCGCTGCCGCGCCCGCGTTAACCTTACCAAGGTTTTAACGTGGACAAGCCATTTGGGCCATTGAACGACTCAGCTGACCGTTTGAGAACGGTGCCATGCGAGTTGCGACGCGGGCGGCGGGCAACAGGCGGTTCGAGGAACGTGCATGAAAACCGACATCAAGGTCGAGGTGGACAGGCTGGCTGCCGATCCGCGCATCACCGACTATGATTTCTGGCGCTCGTTGAAGAACGTCAACAACGAGATCTTCCACATCGCCAACAACAACGAGCCTATCCCCTTCGACATGATCCGCTGGCGCGCCATCCTGAAGCAGGCGCGCATGAAGCGTGGCCACGCCTGATGTTTCCGCTGTTCTGAGAAAGCCGCCACCGGCGAGCGCCGCCACGGACCATTGCGACCTGATCATTTCTATAGGTCGGCGCCAGCCCTGCTTTCAGCGAATCGGCTACATCCGACAACCTTCAAAAACCGTTCATTTCGACAGTTTGCGCAACCGGCGATTCGGTTTCGCAAACGGCTGCCTGCGACAAGAAGATCAAGATTGAACCAATTCCACGTCTAAGCCGTTGTGACCCCTGAAAAACGGCTTGGAGTGAAAGCATGGATTGGAAAAGGACCAGGGAACCGGCCGACGCATGGCACATGACGGACAATCTGCATGCCGAGCACGGCAAGGGCGATCCGTTCGCGGCCGCCATCCGCGCCACCCGCATGTCGATGGTCATCACCGATCCCCGTCAAGCGGACAATCCGATCGTCTTTGCCAATGACGCGTTCCTGCGCCTGACCGGCTACGAGCGCGACGAGGTCATGGGCAAGAACTGCCGCTTCCTGCAGGGGCCAGAGACAGACAAGGCAGCTGTGGCTAGCGTGCGCGACGCGATAGCAGCGGGAACCGATATCGCCATCGATCTGTTGAACTACCGCAAGGACGGCTCGACATTCTGGAATGCGCTCTACATCAGCCCGGTTTCCAACGACAAAGGCGAACTCCTGTTCTTCTTTGCCTCACAGCTCGACGTCTCCGATCGCAAGCGCTCCGAGGATCGCATCACCGCCGACAAGAACCGTTTTGAAAAGGCTGTCAAGGAACGCACACGCGAGCTTGAGGCCGCCCTTGAGGCGCAGACCACGCTGCTGCACGAGGTCGACCATCGGGTGAAAAACAACCTGCAGATGATCTCCTCGCTGATCATCATGCAAAGCCGGGCAATCAAGGATGAAGCGACAAAGCGATCGCTGACCACCATGCTGGAGCGCATCGAGGCGCTGAGCACGGTGCATCGCCGTCTCTACCAGTCAAAGGATGTCAGCCGCTTCGATGTCTCGGATTTCGCCAGGGATCTGGTCACCGACCTGCTGACCGCATCCGGACGCGCCGAGATCAAGCCGACGCTGGACCTCGAACCCATCGTCATTCCGGCCGAAAAAGCCACGCCTGTTGCCTTGATGGTCAATGAGCTTGTCACCAACGCGCTGAAGCACGCCTTCAAGGCAAAGCCGGACGGCACCACCGCGGGGCGCATCGGCATCAAGATGAGCCAGCCCGACGGCCACTTCAACATCGAGGTTTCCGATGACGGCGTCGGCATGGCCGAGGCCAGTGGCGATGCTTCTTTTGGCATGCGGCTGATCAAGTCGCTTGCCCGTCAGTTGCATGCCGACATCGAATGGCGCGACGCCGGCCCGGGCACAAAGGTCGTCATCTCGATGCCGAACGAACCGCAGCAGAAAGGGAAGCTGTCATGAACGAACCGCTCAAGGTCCTGATCGTCGAGGACGAGGCGTTGCTGGCGATGGAACTGGAAAGCCTTGTCGAGGAAGCCGGCCACAGCGTTGTGGGTTGGGCGACCTCCTTGGCCGAAGCAAGAGGCATGATTGATACCGCCGATGCCGATATTGCCTTTGTCGATATCCACCTCGCCGACGGGCCGACCGGGGTCGAGGTTGCCGAGCATATCCGCGAGGGTAACCGTTCCATGGTGGTGTTCATGACCGCCAATCCAAAACGCATCCCCGACCATTTCGCCGGCGCGATCGGCGTCATCGCCAAGCCCTACACGATGAACGGACTGGTGTCGGCGTTGCGCTATCTGCAGGAGGGCGTGCGGCGCCCGCCCCCGGTCTCGGTGCTGCCGGCCGGTTTTACGCTGTCGCCGGCCTATGAGAGCGTATGGGCGTCGTCGGCGGCCTGAAGCCTACGCCAGCTTCTCCTTGAGGAAAGCGATCGTCCTGCCCCAGGCGAGATCGGCTGCCTTCTTGTCATAGCGCGCGGCCGAGGTGTCGTTGTTGAAGGCATGGTTGACGCCGTCATAGACATAGAGCGTGTATTCGACATGGGCGGCGTCGAGCGCTTTCTTGTAGGCATCGATGCCGGCGTCGATGCGCTCGTCGAGCCCGGCATAGTGCAGCAACAGCGCCGCCTTGATCTTCGCCACATCCTCGGCCTTCGGCTGCATGCCGTAATAGGCGACGCCGGCGGCGAGATCGGGCGCGTTGACCGCCAGATTGTTGACCGTGCCGCCGCCCCAGCAGAAGCCGACAGCACCGACCTTGCCGTTGCCGTCCTTCTCGCCCTTGAGATAGGCGATGGTCGCCACACCATCGGCGGTGACCTGGCTGGCTTCGAGCTTGGTAAACATGTCGCGCGCCTTGTCTTCGTCAGCGGGCGTGCCGCCGAGCGGCGACAGGAAATCCGGCGCCAGCGCCACGAACCCTTCCAGCGCAACGCGCCGCGCCGCATCCTTGATATGCGGGTTGAGCCCCCTGTTCTCATGCACCACGATGACGGTGCCGAGCTTGCCGGACTGGTCCGCCGGCCTGACCAGATAGCCCTTCATCTCACCGCTGCTGCCGGAATAGGTGATATCTTCAGCCTTCACGCGCTGATCGTTGTCGGCGACGATTGCCGCCTGCGCCGAATTCGCCGCAAGCAGCGGCGCGATCGCGGCCGCCGCCGCGCCCGATCCGGCAAGCCTGGTCAGCTGTTCCATGAAGCGGCGGCGGTCGAGCGTCAGATGCGTGTATTCGTCATAGGCATCGATCATCGCCTGGGTGATGGCAGGTTTGGCAGGTTTGACGGCTTCGGCGGTGGGTTTCGTCATGGCGTGCTCCTCGTTAGGAGATGATCTCACGGTCACTCCGGGATGACCTCGCGGTCACTCCGGGATGACCTCGCGGTCACTCCGGGATGACTCGCGGATCAAGATAGGGTGCAAGCTCGCACGGTCCAGTCTCGGATGGGTGACGCTTGCGCCATCGAACGATGCGGCCGCCCCGCCGAACGCGCCCATCACATTTTGGTCATTTCAGAGAATGTCGATGGTGCCGCCACAATATGGAAGGAAGCTGATGATGGTCTCGCTCGTAGCGGCGAGCCCGACGAGAAGGAACAACGCCATGACCTTGTCTACTCCGATCCTTGCAAGCGCGCTCGTGCTTGCTGTTGCTGCCTTGCTGGCAATGCGCTCCGCTGCTGCCGCAGCCGCCGCTCGGATGGTGAAGGTCCGCGTCGACCGGCACCACGCTGATCCAGCAGGCCGAAACAGGGCCGCAGCTAACCAATGAAGTACTGGGCTCCGTGCCCAGCCTCAAAGGCCATCTCTTACGCAAGCTGACCAAGGCTGCTGCTGCCCTCATCGCCCTGCCGGGCACTTCTCCCCGTATAGATGCCGGCAGGCAGATGAGGGGCGGCGCGACAGAATATCTGCCGGGCCGATCACTTACCTAAGTCACATCGCTGCTACTTCGGCAGCGTATAGGCATCACATAGTCGCCGGGCTTGGTGCCGACCGAGCCATGGCCGCCGGCGACGATGACCACGAACTGGCGGCCGTCGGCGACGGTGTAGGTCATCGGCGTCGACTGCCCACCGGCCGGCAGCCTGGCCTGCCAAAGCTGCTTGCCCGATGTCAGGTCATAGGCGCGCAGATAGTCGTCGACCGCCGCGCCCAGGAAGACGACGCCGCCGGCGGTGATCATCGGCCCGCCAATGCCGGGAACACCGACCTTCAGCGGCAAGGGCAACGGCGTCATGTCGTAGACGGTGCCGTTGCGGTGCTTGTAGGCGATCTTGCCGGTTCTGAGGTCCGCTCCCGCCACATAGCCCCATGGCGGCGCCTGGCAGGGCACGCCGAGCGGCGACAGGAACGGCCCCATCACCACCGCATAGGGTGCGCCCTCATTGCGGTTCAGCCCCTGCTCGCTGCCGCGCCCCTCATCCGGCGGCGGCACCTGGTCGCGCGGAATGAGCTGCGATTTGAACGCCAGATAGGTCGGCATGCCGAACATCACCTGCCGCACCGGATCGACGGCGACGCCGCCCCAGTTGAATGTGCCGAAATTACCGGGATAGACCAGCGACCCCTGCACCGATGGCGGGGTGTAGCGGCCCTCGTAGCGCAGGCCCTGGAATTCGATCCGGCAGGCCAGCTGGTCGAACATGGTGATGCCCCACATGTCGGCGCCGGTCAGCGGCCTCGGATTGAAGGAGAGATCCGAGACCGGCTGCGTCGGCGACGTGTGATCGCCCTCGACAGCGCCGCCCGGCGCCGGCACTTCCTTGATCGGGATGATCGGCTCGCCGCTGCGCCGGTCGAGCACGTAGAGGTCGCCCTGCTTGGTCGGTCCAACCAGGCCCGGAACGACGCCGGCAGCGGTGGTGATGTCGACCAGGGTCGGCTGTGCCGGCACATCCATGTCCCAGAGGTCGTGATGCACGGTCTGCCGCACCCAGCGCACTTGTCCGGTGGCCAGATCGAGCGCGGTGATCGAGGAGGAAAACTTCTCGACATTGGCGCTGCGGCCCATCCCGAGCTGGTCCGGCGTCTGGTTGCCGAGCGGCACATAGAGCAAGCCGAGCTTCTCGTCGGCGCTTGCCGTCGACCACATGTTGGGCGAGTTGTGGGTGTAGGTCTGGCCTGCCGCCAGCGGCGTTGTCTGGTCCGGATTGCCGGAATCCCAGTTCCACACCAGGGCGCCGGTGTCGACGTCGAAGGCCCGGATGACGCCGGACGGCTCTTGCGTCGAATAATTGTCGTTGACCGCGCCGCCGATGATGATCTTGCCGCCCGCAATCAGCGGCGCCGAGGTCGAGTAATAATAGCCCGACTTCGGATACGGCATGTTGGTCAACAAATTGAGCGTGCCGGCTTCGGCGAAGGACGGGCAGACCTGGCCGTTGGCGGCGTCGAGCGCGATCAGCCGCGCATCCGAGGTCGGCAGATAGACGCGCGTCGCGCAAGGCTGGCCGGCGGCGATCTTGGCATCGGCATAATAGGACACGCCGCGGCAGGTCTGGTGCTGGCGGTCCTTGTCGAGCTTGATCTTGGGATCGAAACGCCATTTCTCCTTGCCGGTGGCGGCATCGATGGCGATAGCGAAATTGTGCGGCGTGCAGATATAGAGCGCGTCGCCCACCTTCAGCGGCGTCACCTGGTAGGTGGTTTCGCCGACATCGTCCGGCCCTTTCACGTCGCCGGTCTGGTAGGTCCAGGCCGGCTGCAATTTGGCGACATTGTCGGGCGTGATCTGGTCGAGCGGCGAATAGCGCTGGCCAAATTGCGTACGGCCGTAGAAATGCCATTCGCCCGGAGGCACATTGCCGCCGAGATCGGCAGTCGGCGTCACCTTGTCGGCGCTGAGGTCGCCGGCGATGTCCTTGGGATCGGCCGTCATCGAATAACCGGCGACGGCGAGCGAAGCCAGCGCGGCCAGAATGAGCGGCGCTCGCGCGTCGGGGCCGGTCAGGCCCCGCCTTGCCCAAGGTGTCAGCAGCCACAGCGCCAGAAGCACGACGATGCCGCCGCGCGGTCCGAGTTCCCACCAGTCGAAGCCGATTTCCCACACCGCCCAGGCCAGCGTGCCGAGCACGATCGCCGCGTAGAGCCAGAGCGCCGTCGATTTGCGCCGGAAGAGCAGCCATGCGGCGATGAGGAAGGCGAGACCGGTGACGACATAGTACCAGCTGCCGCCCAGCATCGCGAGCCAGACGCCGCCGCCGCCAAGTGCGAGGCCGATGAGGAACAGGATGAGGGAGGTGATGACGACAGCCAAGACGATACTCCTTCGACTGATGCGCATTCCGCGGCGCGGCCATGGGCAAAGGTATGCCAATCCTGCCCCCGGCGGTACAACCTTCTCCCGCCCGCCGTGCCTGTCAAGCCGCCGGGGAGCGATCCATGGCGAAACCAAACGGCCATGCCGCAGGCTCCGCGCACAGGGCGTTTTTTTTCGAGGCCACACGCCCAGGTGGCAATCCCGCCTTGCCGGCATCCGGGTTTTCCAGCAGTCTGCTTTCGACCAACCATCAGGAGCAACCAGAGTGATGTCATTCGCCTCGCCTCTGACGCGAGTAGTCCTTGTCCTCTGTAGCTTCGTCGCGCTCACGGCCGGCACGGTGGCCGCGCCGGCACAGACGCTTAGCGAGATCAACAAGGCAAACGGCTTTCACGAGATGCTGATGGGCATCGGTCCCGGCATCGCCTCAGCCACGAAATCCATACCCGAACCGTTACCGGCAAATTTCCAGGACGCCTTGTCGGTCGCGCTGGAAGGCGCCTTCGACGCAGTCAAAATGGAGACTGCCATCGAATCGCGGATGGCGGACAGGCTGTCGGCCACCGATCTGTCCGACCTCGCAGCGTTTTACGCTTCCCCGTTGGGCAAGCACGTCACCGCTTTGGAAATCCAGTCGTCTGGCCCGGAAGGCAGCCAAAGCAAGAAGACAGAGGGCAAGCAAATCCTCGCCGGGCTTCCGACCAAGGATCCAGCCCGGCTCGAATTGTACCGCAAGATCATCGACGATATCAGCGCTGTCGACACCGGCGAGGCGATAGCGCTGAACATGAGCTACGCGATGGTTACGGGGATGCTGGGCGCAGCCGGAAAGCCTCTGTCGGACGAACAGATGATGGCGCTGGTGCGTCAGCAATCCGTGAAAATTCGCCAGAACATCGAACAGAATGCCATGCAGGGTAGCGCTTATACGTACCGGGATCTCTCGCTGGGCGATCTCAGATTGTACTCGAGATTCCTGGCGTCACCCGCGGGCAGCCGCTATTACGACCAGATGCTGACGGCCTTTGGCATGGTGATGACAGAGGAAGCGCGCTCGTTCGGACATCGATTGTTCGTCGCGCTCGGTTACCGAAAGGCCTGAGCCGCGGTATCGGGCACTTTAGCAGAACAAAACGTAGACACTTCTGGTCTTTCGCTCCCGAATCACTACATTCGGGGGAGATGTCCGGCTTTGCGGAAGACATGCCCTTTTTTGACGAACCCAATGCGCGGCCCGCGGCCCCGTCGGGCATAGCCGCGCGCGCCATGGCGGCCCGCAGCGGCCCCAACAGCGCGCCCGATTATCTCAACGGCCTAAACCCCGAGCAGCGGCTGGCGGTCGAAACCACCGAAGGCCCGGTCCTGGTGCTGGCCGGCGCCGGCACCGGCAAGACCCGCGTGCTGACCACCCGCATCGCCCATATCCTGGCCACCGGCAGGGCTTTCCCCTCGCAGATCCTGGCGGTGACCTTCACCAACAAGGCCGCGCGCGAGATGAAGCAGCGCATCGGCCATCTCGTCGGCGAAGCCGTCGAGGGCATGCCGTGGCTCGGCACCTTCCACTCCATCGGCGTCAAGCTCTTGCGGCGGCACGCCGAGCTGGCCGGGCTCAAATCCGATTTCACCATCCTCGACACCGACGACGTCGTACGGCTGATCAAGCAGCTGATCCAGGCCGAAGGCCTCGACGACAAGCGCTGGCCGGCCAAGCAGTTCGCGCAGATGATCGACGGCTGGAAGAACAAGGGCCAAGGCCCCGCCGACATTGCCGAGGGCGATGCCCGCAGCTTCGCCAACGGCAAGGGCCGCGAGCTCTACAAGGCCTATCAGGAGCGGCTCAAGACCCTGAACGCCTGCGACTTCGGCGATCTGCTCTGCCACCCGATCCGCATCTTCCGCGCCAATCCGGACGTGCTGAAGGACTACCACAAGCGCTTCAAATACATCCTCGTCGACGAGTACCAGGACACCAACACCGCGCAATACATGTGGCTGCGGCTGCTGGCGCAAAGACCTACCTCCCCCTCGATGGGGGAGGTCGCGCCGCGGTGGGGCGCGGGGGGGGGGTGGGGCGCCGGGGCCCGTGCGCCGCCCCCCCCCCCCGGCGGGGGGGCCGCGCCCCCCCCCGGGGGG
>NZ_JAMYUO010000014.1:0-146058 GCF_040323125.1 Mesorhizobium sp. M0062 | reverse complement strand
TCTTCGAACTCTCCGATTGGCAGTTGCATGAGATCGTCTGCAGTTGCCACACCGGCGCCACCATGCAGGCTGGCTGGGCCGCCGGACGTGTCCGCAGGGTCCTCAATGGGAGCAAGATATTGGCTTGGCTGAGAAAAGGATTCATGCCGCACTGAGACACAGCGCTTGCGCCTGAAGAAGCATGCAGGCTCCAGCAGAGATTGCGTCGGCTCCGCGAAGGCATGGCTGACCTCAATGGAGTAGGGCGGCCGAGTTGCTTGCGACTTCAGAAATGACGTTCACCATTCCTTAGTGGACCTCGTCAGGGTGATCGGCAATTTCGTGAATAGCGAGTACCAGCGCCAGTTTCGACCAACCGGTCGGCAGCGCCCTCGTGACCAAGCGGGGTTACTTATCCTCGGTGCGTCACATGTGCGCTTCGTCAGCGGTATAGCCTGCCAATCCCTCCACAGCCGTTTTGACGCTGCGAAAAGCTTGAGGCGTGAGGGGGCAATTTAACCCAGGAATCCCGAAAACGGCACTTCCGCTTTCGGCCCCGAAATTGAAATCCGAGGCACCCCGCCATCACCCCGGAAAGATCGTAAACCCGCCATCGACGCGGAGCACCTGCCCATTGATAAATCGTGCGCGGGGGCCGGCTAGAAAGGCCACCGCCTCGGCGATCTCCTCCGGCTCGGCATAGCGGTTCAGCGACTTCTTGCTGGAATCCATGCGCTCCGGATCGACCGTGCGGGTCGCCTGGAAGCGTGCCGTCTTCGTGGCGCCTGGGCTGACCGCGTTGATGCGCACGCCGTCGTCGATCAGTTCCTTGGCGAGACAGCGCGTGTAATGCACGACCGCGGCCTTCAAGGTGGAGTAAACGACCTCGGGCGAGCAGCCGAGATGTGCCGCCGCGGAGGCGATGTTGATGACGGAGCCGCCGCCGCGCTGCTTCATCGGCGGCACGAAGGCCTGGCAGACCAGCATCGTGCCGATCAGATTGTTCTCGGTGAGCACGCGGATGTCGTCCAGTTCGATGTCGAGGGCGTTGTTCGGGTTCGGCTTGCCGCCCTTGGCGCCGATGTCGCCGCCGGCACAATTGACCAGCACATGCACGTCACCGAGATCGGCCTCGATCCTGCGCTTCATCTCGGCCACCGCCTTCTGGTCGCCAATGTTGCCGGTCACCGACGTGACCTTCGTCCCATGCCGCTTCAGGCGCTCGACCACTTCGCCGAGATTGGCGAACTCGCCATATTTGGCCGGCGCTTCCTCGTTCATGTCGTGGATTGCGACATTGGCGCCGAGTTCGGCCAGGCGCTCGGCCATCACGCGGCCGAGGCCGCGGCCGGAGCCGGTGACGAAGGCGGTCAATCCATCGAGTTCACGTGCCGTCATCAGATCTTCTCCATCAAACCAAATTTGCGCATGTTGGCGGCGCTGCGCCGGATCATGTCGAGCTCATAGGAAACCAGTGAGACGTCGGCTTCGCGCTCCCAAGGCGTGCGGTAGTCGGCATCGTCGGGCAGCCGGTTGCGCTGCGCGGCCGCCAGGCAGGCGGCAAATTCGCGTGCCGTCTTCTGCGGATAGCCGCGCCACCAGTCGTCGCTGAGATAGCGGACATGCCGGGCCTCCAAGGCGCCCGGTTCGAGAACGGCGGTCATGCGATCGTGGTGTTGGCCAAGAATGGCGAACAGCTCGGCAAACGGCACCGCACCATCGCCGATGGCACAACGGATCAGCCGATAGCCTTCGGTCGTGAACTGCACGCGGTAATCCTTGAGGTGGACATGGCGGACATAGGGGGCGATCACCTTCGTAAAATCGAGCGGCGCTTCGCCGACCGGGAACGTGTTGCCGGTGTCGAAGGTGACGCCCACACTGTCACCACCGAGGGCGCAGAAATCGACGAGTTCCCGGCTGGTGAAGTCCTGGTGGTTTTCGATCGCAAGGACATACCCTTCGGCATTCGCGCGGGGACCCCATTCCACCAATCGCTCTCGAATGATGCCGACGTACTCGCTCCATTTTTCGCGGGCGGCGTTGCGGTCTCCGCAGAGAATGGGCGTCAGCGCCGTCCGGATGATTTTGGCCTTGAGCAGGCGCGCGGCCCGAAACGTATCGTCGAGCGGTTCGCCCACCAGCAGGCCGCCGCTGACGACCGGCGTGATGCCAAGGCCGGCGAGCCGTTCGCGCAGCGCGATCACCGCGTCGTCGGAAAGCTCGCTCAGCCATGGCACCCAGATCTCCAGCACGCGCGCGCCGAGTTCGGTCGCGAGCGCGATGAAACCTTCGAGCCCCGCTGGCTGCGGATTGGCGCGTGGCGTGCCGCGGCCCTGGAGGCCGAGATGATAGGTCAGGCCGTAGGGGTTCAGGCCGACCTCGAGCATGAAGCGATCCTTTGAGTCAGGTGTGGTCATCGCAGGCCGGCATCCACGGTGATCGACTGCTTGGTGATCATGCGGCTGTCGTCGGCGGCGAGGAACAGCACCGTGCGCGCGATCTCCTCGCCGAGCAGAACCTTGCGGATCACCTGGCGCTGCACGACCTGGTCGACCGAACCTTCGGTCTTGTACCAAAGCTCCCGCTGCCGGTCGGTGATGACGGCGCCCGGCTCGATGGCGTTGACGCGGATGTTGTCGGGGCCAAACGCCCGCGCCAGCGCGAAGGTCAGCCCGACCACCGCAGCCTTGGCCGCCGCATAGGGGGCCATCTCTGACGCGCCGAAACGCCAGGCGATCGAGGAAAAATTGACGATCGAACCAAAGCCCACTTCCTTCATGTGCGGATGCACGGCCTGAGCGGCAAAGAAGTGGTGCCTGAGGTTCACATCCTGGGCATGGTCCCATGTCGCCTGGGTCACGTCGGCGACCGGCTGGCGATTGTCATCGGCGGCGTTGTTGACCAGCACCGCGACAGGCCCTAGGCGGTCGCGCACCGTGCCGATCGCGGCCTGGAGGGCGGGGATA
Organism: Mesorhizobium sp. M0062; assembly: GCF_040323125.1. Classification (NCBI taxonomy): domain Bacteria; kingdom Pseudomonadati; phylum Pseudomonadota; class Alphaproteobacteria; order Hyphomicrobiales; family Phyllobacteriaceae; genus Mesorhizobium; species Mesorhizobium sp. M0062. The sequence goes on along the minus strand of NZ_JAMYUO010000014.1, from coordinate 143,110 downwards.
TCGGTCACATCGCAGCGCAGGAACAGGGGCGCGTGCGCTGCCGCGGCGGCGAGTTCCCGCGCGAGCGCCTCGCCGGCCTCCTGCTGCAGATCAAGAAACGCCACTCGTGCGCCATTGGCGGCGAAGGCGCGGACCGTGTCGGCGCCGATGCCCGACGCACCGCCGGTGATCAGCACGACACGCTCGGACAGGCTCGGATAGGTGGCGAAGGACAAGGCGGAACTCTTTTCAGATCAAGCTTCGGTCAGATCGGGTCAGATCAGATCAGGCGTTGGGTCGTCGGGTCGAACAGGCAGGCACGCGCCATGTCGATGCCGAGCGTCACCGTCTCGCCCATAAGCGGCGTGCCGTCGGGGTCGAAACGGCCGGTGATCTCCTTGCCGCCCAGGCGCAGGACGGCCATGGTCTCCGCGCCTGTCGGCTCGACCAGTTCGACCACTGCATTGATCTGCGCGATGCCCGGCTTGCGGCGCGCAAGGTCGGGATCGAAGCGGTAGATGTGCTCGGGACGGATGCCGAGCACGAGCTGTCGCGGCGTGTCGGATGGGAGCGCCTGGACGATCGGCAGGCTGGCCGTCTTGCCGTCGGCGGTCTGCAGGACAACAGTGCGGCGACCGCCTTCCTGGCTCAGTTCGGCGGCCAAAAAATTCATCGCCGGCGACCCCATGAAGCCGGCGACGAACATGTTGGCCGGACGATTGTAGATCGTGGCGGGATCGTCGAATTGCTGGACCTCGCCCTGATGCATCACGGCGATGCGCGACGCCAGCGTCATCGCCTCGACCTGGTCGTGGGTGACGTAGACGGTGGTCTTGCCGACGCGGTGATGCAGCTTCTTGATTTCGGTGCGCATGTCGACGCGCAGCTTGGCATCGAGATTGGAGAGCGGCTCGTCGAACAGGAACAGTTTGGGATCGCGCACCAGCGCCCGGCCCATGGCGACGCGCTGGCGCTGGCCGCCCGAAAGCTGTCCGGGCTTGCGCCCTAGCAGCGGTTCGATCTGCAGGAAGGCGGCAACCCGCTTGACGGCCTCGTCCTGCTGCGGCTTCGGGACGCGGCGGCTTTCCATGCCGAAGGTGATGTTCTCGCGCACCGTCATCGTCGGGTACAGGGCATAGGACTGGAACACCATGGCGATGTCGCGGTCCTTCGGCGCCACCGAATTGACCAGCCGCCCGTCGATGCGGATCTCGCCGGAGGTAACGGATTCGAGCCCGGCGATCATCGCCAGCAGAGTGGACTTGCCGCAGCCGGACGGTCCGACCAGCGCGATGAACTCGCCGTTCCGCGCTTCGAGATCGATGCCCTTCAGCACCTCGACCGCGCCGAAGTTCTTGCGCAGCGATCGGATGATCAATGTCGACATGCAGTGCCCTTCACTTGATCGCGCCTCATTTGATGGCACCTTGCGTCAGGCCTCGCACAAAATACTTGCCGCCGAAGAGATAGATCAGCAGCGGCGGCAGCGCGCCGATCAGCACGGCGGCGCTCATGACATCGTAGGCGCGCACATTGGTGCCGCTTGCCGTCAGCGCGACGAGCGCTGCCGTGATCGGCTGTTGCTGCCCGGAGGTGAAGACGACGCCGAACAGATATTCGTTCCAGATGCCGGTGAACTGCCAGATCACCGTGACGATCAGGATCGGTGAGGAGAGCGGCAGAATGATCTTGCGGAAGATGCGCCAGAAGCCGGCGCCGTCGATGCGCGCCGCCTTGATCAGGTCGTCGGGGATGCTGACGTAGTAGTTGCGGCAAAACAAAGTGGTGAACGAAATGCCCTGGATAACGTGGATGAGGACGAGCCCGTAGACCGAATTGCTGAGGCCGAGATTGCCGAGGATGAACGCCCACGGCATCAACGAAATCTGGCCCGGAATGAAGACGCCGAGCAGCATGCAGGTGAACAAAGCTTCCGAACCTCTGAAGCGCCATTTCGACAGGATGTAACCGTTCATCGCGCCGACCGCCGTCGAGATGATCGTGGCCGGGATCGTCATCTTCAGGGAGTTGTAGAAGTTGCGCTGCATGCCCTCGCAGGTGCCGCCGATGCAATAGGTGCTCCAGGCCTGGCCCCAGGCATCGAGGCGGAAGCTGCGCGGCAGCGAGATCAACCCGTTGCGCGCGATCTCCTGCTGGTCGCGGAATGAATTCAGCACCACCACCAGCAACGGGACCAGGTAGATCGCCGCGAAGACGACCAGCAGCCCATAGATGGCGAAGCGGGTGAGAAAATGCCGGCGCGACGCGACTGCGGCAGCGCGACGGTCGAGCGACTGGTCCAGGGAGACGTCAGCCATGGCCGGCTTCCTTGCGCCGGCGCCAGACCACCCAGAATGAATAGGGCACCAGCACCACGGCAACAGCGGCAAGCATCATGATGGCGGCGGCCGCACCTTCGCCGATCTGGCCGCGTTGGAACATCAGGTCATAGACGTAGATGGCGGGGAAGGTGGTCGAGATCCCCGGGCCGCCTTTGGTGAGGGCCGCCACGAGGTCGAAGGTCTTGATGGCGAACTGGATCTGGATGACGGCGACCGCCAGGAAGATCGGCGCAATGGTTGGCAGAAGCACCTTGCGATAGATGCGGAACGTCGATGCGCCGTCGATCTGCGCGGCCTTGACGAGGTCCTGATCCACCGAGCGCAGGCCGGCCAGGAACAGCGCCATGGCAAAGCCCGAGGCCTGCCAGACGCCGGTGATGATCACCGCGTAGATCGCATAGTGCCGGTCGCTGGCCAGTGCGAAACTGAAGCTCGTCCAGCCGAAACCGCGCACCATGGCCTGGATGCCGTCGGTCGGATTGTAGAGCCAGCTCCAGACCGTGCCGGTGACGATGAAGGAGACGGCCAGCGGATAGAGGAAGATCGTGCGCCATGCCGCTTCGCCGCGCACGCGCTGGTCGATCAGGATCGCCAGCAGTAGTCCCACGGCCATCGAGCCGACGATGTAGAAAGCGCTGAAGAAAAACAGGTTGTTGTAGGCGATGTTCCAGCGCCGGTTCGCCCACAGCGACGCGTAGTTGTCCAGGCCGACGAAGCCGTAGGTCGGCAGCAGCGAGGAGTTGGACAGCGAGATATAGAGCGTCCAGCCGGTGAACACGAAGACGTAGACGAAGCTCGCCACAAGTGAGGGGCCGAGCACGAGCAAGGGCATCGCGGAGCCCAGCCGCTCGCGCCAGGGGCGGGCGGGCGTCGGTACCGACAGGATCAGGTCGTGATTTGACATTCAGAGTACAGCATTGGCAGAGCACGGGACTGAAAGGGAGGACGGCCGGGCGGATAGGCATCGCGCCCGGCCATTCCCGTCTATTTCTGTGCTTCCGCCGCGTCGGCCATTGCATTGGCGCCATCCTCGGGCGACATGTCCGGCGTGGCCACGAACTCGGTAATGGAGTCCATGATCGCGCCGCGCATCTTCTGCGGGATGGTCATGTTGTGCGCCATCGAGCGGACCAGCGTGCCCTCCTTGATCGAAGCCTGCAGATCCTTCTGCGAGAGCTGCTGGCACGGATTGAAGCCCTTCGACAGATCGATATCCAGGCGTGCGGGGATCGAGCCCTTGGCCTGGTTGAAGACCGTCTGGAAGTCGGGCGACAGGATCAGGCTGGCCAGCAGCTTCTGGCCGTCGATATAATCCTGGTCCTTCTGCTTGAAGAACACGACCGAGTCCGAGTTGAGGATGAAGCCGGGTTTGCCCCAATCGGTCGGCGCCTGGGCGCAGACATAGTCGGTGCCTTCCTTGAAGCTAGCGGCGGTCAAAAGGCCGATCGTCCAGTCGCCCATGATGTGGAACGCCGCGTCGCCCTTGCCGACGAGCGCCGACATCGAATCCCAGTCGCGGCCGACCATGCCCGGATCCATGTACTTGCTCGTCATTAGGCGCATCTGCGTGAAGGCCTTGACCATCCCCGGGCTGCGCATGGACTCGACATCGCCTTCGACGAAGGCCTTGCGGTAGAGATCGATGTCCTGGCCGTAGAGCACGACCTCGAACACCGTCGAATCCGTCCAGTCGGCGGTCGAATGCGAGATGCAGATCTTGCCTGTGGCGACGATCTTGTCGCAGGCCGCATTGAACTCGGCCCAGGTCTTCGGCATTTCCGCCACGCCGGCCGCCTTCATGACCTTGGGCGAGGCCCAGAGCCAGTTGATGCGGTGGATGTTCATGGGCGCGGCGACCCATTTGCCGGTCGGCTTCATCACCGGAAGCAATTCCGGCGCCACCACTTTCTCCCACCCTTCCGAGGCCGCCAACTCGTCGAGATCGGCGGTCATGCCGGTCTCGTTCCATTCGGCGATCTCAGGGCCTTTGAGCTGCACGGCAGGCGGGGCGTTGCCGGCGATCACGTCGGCGCGCAGCTTGGCCAGCGTATTGGCGGTGTGGCCGGCAATCGAGGTCTGTTCCCATTTGCCGCCCTTGGCCGTGAACATCTCGCCGAGCTTGGCGATCGCCTGGGCGTCCGATCCGGTCGCCCATTGGTGCAAAAGGTTGGTCTTGGGCTCGGCGAAGGCTGTTCCGGCGAAAAATGTGCACGCAGCAGCGGCCGCAAACGCGGTCATGACGGACTTCATCGTTTCACTCCCATATCGTGTTGCACGGTTCGTCTCGACCGCTTATGGCCGCGGTTTGAAGCCGCCGCCGGCGAGATGCGTCAATCTCGAGTTCTTTCCAAGATGACATATTGGAGCTATCAGTCAACGATGTTTATGTTGAGCCATGACAAAACCTTCGCTTAGAACCTGGCTGATCGACAGACCCTCCGCGTCGCCGGAGAGCATGATCGTGCGCTGCCTGAGCGAGCGCGGCGCACTCTCGGCGTTGCAGATCGCACGCGCCACCGGTCTGGCGCGCTCGACGGTGTCAACCGCGCTTAACGGCTTGAAAAAGTCTGGAATGGTGATCGAAGCCCCGACCAGCCGCGACGGCATCAGAGGCATCGGCAGGCCAGCCGCGGCGGTGACGCTCAATCCGACAGCGGGCACCTGCGTCGGCATTCACCTGGCTCTTCAGCAGATACGGCTCATCGTCGCCGATGTCTCGCATTCCGTCATTGCCGAACAAAATATTCCAATGGCGCTGGACTACCAGCCGCAACAGGCGGCCCAGGCGGTCAAATCGGCGATTGCCCAATCCTACAGGGAAAATGGTCTGCCGATGGCGGGGCTCCTGGGGGTTGGTGTCTCCGTCTCCGGCCCTGTCAGCCGCGATGGAGTGGTGCTGCGCGCAAGCATGGTTCCAACATGGGCCGGCGTCAACATACGAGATGTGTTCGGACCCGTCCTGGAACAGCCGATCTTCGCCGACAATGAGAGCAACTGCGCGGCCATTGCCGAGCTGATGTGGGGTGCGGCCGTCGGCCAGGACGATTTCGTGCTGTTCAAGATCGATCTGGGTGTCGGCGGCGCCATTGTCCAGCATGGCCGGCTGGTGACGGGCGTCGCCGGCGGCGCCGGCGAATTCGGGCACATCAGCATCGATCCCGGCGGCGACCTTTGCCGCTGCGGCAATCGCGGATGCCTGGAGCTCTACGCGAGTTTTACCCGGCCGCTGGAACAGATTTCGCGTGTCGTTGGGCGGCAAGTCACCATGGACGATGTCATCGCCATGGCCGAGCAGGGCGACGTCAGGGCGTTGCGGATGATCGAGGATACCGCCGAGATCGCCGGCCGGGGTCTCGGCCTGATCGGCTCGGTGCTCAATCCGCCGCTTATCATCATCGGCGGCCACATGGCTTTGGCAGGGGACATTCTGTTGACGCCGCTGATCGCGTCCTATGAACGCCATACGCTGATCAAGTCCCGCGATATCGCTCCCGCCCTGCGCACGCGCATCATCGTTGGCAAGCACACCGAGAACGATGCCTTGCTGGGCGCGGTCGGCCTCGTTTTGAGACACCAGACGAAGGAACTGTCGCTGGGGTGATCGTCAGGACCTGCCTGTGCTTGTTCAAGTCAATTGCACGTGTCAGCAGCCTTGAGCGCTTCGGCGCGGGACGATTTGGGCAAATCCGCGATCCGCCGGACAGAAGCGTAAAACCTTGGATAGTTGCCCGAACACAGGTCGAACAAGCGAAGAAAGGCCGGAACCTGTTCACCGTAGACAGAAGTTGCCGCGAGCTTGGCGTTGTTTATCGGGGCAGCGAACCAGGCGTCGTATCCCCGGTATCCCGCCCAGTGCCTGTCGCGCATCTGCCGGTAGCGCGCCCGCATCCTCTCGATCGCGGCTTTCTTTGCAGTCGCCATCTTTTCCGGGGTGCGGGGACTACCATAGACCTGCCTTAGCTCGTCGCGCGTCTTCGCCACCAGTCCAAGAAAATCGGCGCTGCGCTTGCGATCGGCTTCGTAGCGGCGCAATCCGGCCCGGTCGCCGGCGGCGCGGAGCCATTTCCTGACGCCGCTGGTTTCGACGGCAACGGCGAACGCCTCGTTGAATGCGGAATCGCCATCCACATAGAGGCGCTGATGCGCCAGCTCATGAAAAACAAGGCTGGCGAGATAGGTGTCGTCCTGACGCAGCATGGTGCTCAGTAGCGGGTCACTCGACCAGCCAAGCGTGGAATAGGCGGTGACGCCCGAGACATAGACGTCCAGCCCCTGTCTTTGAAGTTCGACTGCGTTCTCAGTCGCGGATTTCCGGGAGAAATAACCCCGGTATGGAACGCAGCCGAAGACCGGAAAGCACCATGTTCGTGGCGCAAGCGAGAATTGCGGCGCGGCAAAAACGGCCCAGGTCACGGCATCGCGATGGATGTCGACATAGCTGCGGTAGCTGTTGTTTTCGGGCAGTGCCAGCTCATCTGCCCCAAACCGTCTTATGGCGCTGGCCGACGTCAATTTGGCGCGCAATGCTTCAGGCGTCGAAGGATCACGGATGAGTTTTGCAATATTTTTGCGGGCGGCCATGATCTGCGCGTGACCCTGCAACGACTGCGCGTAGTAGGAAATGCTCGTGCAGCCGGTCGCCCCGGACGCGATGATCGCCGCGGCAAGCATCCGAAGAACGCGCTTCACTGTTTGCCCACCCTTGCCCATCTCCCCATGCAGCAAACGTCCTGGTCACCCTCAAACAGGAGGCACCGGTTTCCGTCAAGAGCTGCAGGGGTAGGGGGCGACACCGACCTGGGCAGGGCGATGCGGCCATTCGCCTACGATTGACGAAAGTCCGCCGCAGGGCGGAGCGAGCGAGATACGGACCGTCCGTCGAGGCGCGGTTCCCCCAAGCTGCCGCGCGCTACTGGTCCGAAAACCTCACGCTCACGCCGCGCTGGCGAAAATAAGCCTGCATCAACTTACGGCCCGAGCGGTTGTTCTGCGCCAATTTTGCCGGATCGAACACCGCCTGTTTTGCGCCCTCTCGTGTCAGCGCTGCCTTGAGCGTCGCGATATGGGCGTCGATGTCGGCATTGTCCGCCCGCAGCGAGGCATAGATACTTTCGGTCGCTTCGGCCACAGTCGGTTCGCTCACAGATGTCGTCCTTTGGTTAGTTGGGCGGCGGCTTTACCACAGATTTGCGGCTCCGACGATATCGACTGAACCGTCGGAGCACAGCGCCCAGGGCGCAAAACCGCAAAACGTATGTATTCGGCCCTGCTAAACATTGCCCGGCAGGCGAATGGGTCTAACTATCGCTAGGAAACGGGGGGAATCACGTGGCTGCCAATCGTCGAAACGACATCTCATCGTCCGAGCGGGGGCTAGGACGGATTCTTGCGGCAGGCAATGCCCATTCGCGCACAGCTCTGCCTACCGTGGCAACCATCGTCACGACAGTAGCTGCGCTGTATTTCGGTCGTGAGGTGTTCCTTCCCATTGCCATCGCGCTGCTTTTGACCTTTGCTCTGGTGCCGATGGTCTCCGCACTGAAGCGTGTCGGCTTGCCTCGGCTGCCCGCAGTGCTTCTGAGCGTGATTGGCGCATTCGCGGCCCTGGGCCTGTTCAGCTTCATTGTTGCGACCCAGGTAAGCGAGCTTGCTCAGAACATTTCCGTCTACCAGACAAACATTCTGACCAAGGTACGTTCCCTCAAGGAGACGGGCGTTGGTGGCGGCATAATTGCCAGGCTGAGCGGGGTGATCGAGCGTGTCGGTCAGGAGATCGACAAGCAGGATGTGGCGCCGCCTGCGGCCGACAAGCCCCGGCGCGAGCCTGTTCCCGTCGAGATCGTCGCCCGCGAGAGACCTCTGGAGGTATTGCAGAACATCATCGGACCGTTGATCAGCCCGCTGGCATCAGCTGGCCTGATCATCATCGTCGTCATCTTCATGTTGCTTGAGCGCGAGGATCTGCGCGACCGGTTTATCCGCCTCGTCGGCTATGGCGACCTCCATCGCACAACGCAGGCATTGCAGGATGCCGGCAAACGGGTTGGCCGTTATCTGATCATGCAATTGGTGGTCAACATCGTCTACGCGATACCAATCGCAATTGGCCTTTGGGTGCTCGGCATTCCCAACGCGCTGCTGTGGGGGTTGCTGGCACTGGCGCTGCGCTTCGTTCCCTATATCGGCCCTGTTATCGGCATGCTGCTGCCCTTGTTTCTGGCCTTGGCGGTTGCGCCCGGCTGGTCGCTGGTGCTGTGGACCGCCGCACTGTTTGTCGTCATGGAATTGGTAACCGGCAACGTCATCGAACCGTGGCTCTACGGCTCGCGCACGGGACTTTCTCCTTTGGCAATCATCGTTGCGGCAATTTTCTGGACATGGTTGTGGGGGCCGCTCGGCCTGGTCCTTTCGACGCCGCTGACAGTTTGCCTCGTCGTCCTCGGGCGACATGTTCCGCAGTTCGAATTTCTCGACGTCCTGTTTGGCAACGAGCCCGTCCTTGAATCTCACGCCCGGCTCTATCAACGGCTCCTGGCCGGCGATCCCGACGAGGCCACTGACCATGCCGAGGAGATCCTCGAGGAGAAGTACCTGATCGATTTCTACGACACTGTCGCCATTCCTGCTCTCCTGTTGGGCGAGCAGGACCGCATGCGTGGCGTGATGGGCGATCAACAGCGAAGGCAGGTGGCGGCGAGCGCCCAAATTCTTGTGGCAAATCTTGCCGACGATGCACAGGAAGAGGCAAGCGAGGAAGATGCGCCGACAACCACCGCGGAAGGGAGCGCGAGCAGGGAAACAGATGGCGTCGAAGAGGAAGAGATCGAGCTGCCCGACGGCAAGGACATGTCGGTGCTTTGTGCCGGCGGTCGCGGCGAACTCGACGATGCCGCTGCCGCCATGCTCGCTCAGGTGCTGGAGGTGCAAGGTGCTACGGTGGCGAAGGCCAGTTTTGCCGATATGGAGCCGGCAGGTATTCGTCGTCTCGAACTAGAGGCGATCGACACCGTCGTGGTCGGTTTCCTGAACCGGGATTCGCTCAAGCATGCCCGCTTTCTGGTCCGGAGACTGAAGCGCGCCAAGGCAGGTTTGAGAATTGGGATTGTGTTCTGGTCAGACGCGGAGCAGGGCGATGTCGGGCAAGAAAGGCAAGCTTTGGCCGCCGACATCAGTGCCGATTTCGTAGCCCACGGCATGGTCAACGCTGTGCTTGGCGCACTTTCTCCAGCGCCGGCCGTTCCCCTCAAAGTCGTTTCGAAACGCCGCGATCGACGCCGTCCGGCCCCTCGAAAACGGATCCCGGCCCAGGCAACGGCCGCAACAGCCTAGCCGCACCGCCATGTCTCAGATTGCCGCGCCGGCGCTGGAATGCCTGGTGAGACGGCAAGATCGTCCCCCACTCGCAAGCCATGGAACAATCTCGCGGCCTTGCGGTTCCTAACGTCGAAGGAGACCCCCCATGCTTAGATTCCTTATCCGCCTTGGCGCGATCTATGCAGCGTTCCAGATCGGCAGAGAGTTCGGCCGCAAGGAGACCGAAATCATGCTCCTGCCGCCGCCCGTTGACTACGAGCGGCAACCGACGTCAAGAAACGAAACCGATTTCGGAGAGGCATAGGACCGGTCAATCTGTCTGGTCGATCTGGCCCATGCTGGCGCCGTCCCTGCGCGGGCGCTTTATCGTACGAACGGACCCGGCCACTTGGCTGTTGCCAGGATCGTTTCTGGCAACGCAATAATTGAGCCGCTATCTCTGTCGCTCAAACGCGGCACAGCGAGGTTGACCGTGCGTCGAAGAATGAGTCTCAGATCCTGGCGTTGAGCCGATGGAGAAGGCATGATCAGCACGGGCAAGGACGAGCACAACCCTAAGAAAGTGGAAGGGAATGAAGCACTGGTGCTGTCAACTGCCAAAGAGACCGGCATCACCGAGGATCAAGCGCGCGACCTTGTTCGCCTGATCGGCACCGGCCGCAATTCGCTGCTCCGTGAGGCACGGCAGCTGCTCCGGCAGCGCCTGGCTAGTTTAGACCGAAGGTGCTCAGAGCACGGCTATCCCGTCGCCTTCTGCTGCCCGGCGGTCATCGCTTTGAGAGCCCGGACCACCTCTGCAGGTCCGGCGGGTTTCATCACTCTTACGCCGGACGAGAACGCTTCGGGGGTTTCCTCGAGCCCCAGGCCGGAATAGACGATGAAAGGAACCGCCCGCCCTGCCAAGGTTTTTGCCGCGTCAACAGCCTCGCCGTCCGACAGCCTTACGTCCAGGATCGCTGCGGCGGGGGTATGGTCCGCAAGAAAACGTTTCGCCTGGGAACATGTCGCCGCCAATGCCACGGCAAAGCCCGCCTCCGAAAGAGTGGACTCCATATCCAGTGCTATCAAGGCTTCGTCGTCGACGACAAGGACCAAGGGTTTGCCCATGCGCGGATGATCGCACGTTTGTAGATGGAAGACGAGTCGAGGCTACGACCCTTTTAGGGTCCGGTTCCCGTACGCAGCGGGTCGAGACCGCGAGCAATGGGAACCAACTGATCCAAGCCGCATTATATTTGGTTGGACTGGACAAGGTGTTTGGGATGCATGAAGCAACACAGGCGAATGTTGTCGCCTTCGAAAACCCGGGGGTGTCCAGCAATGACGGTCTGGATTTCGATTACAAGGATTTCTTCGAAAACGGCGCCGTTGCCCTCCATCTGGTGAACGCAGACGGCGTAATCGTGCATGCCAACCAGGCTGAGCTCGACCTTCTCGGCTATCCCGCAGAGGACTACCTCGGTTGCCACATCGCCGAGTTCTATCCCGACCGGGACGTCATAGAGGACATTTTGGGTCGCCTTGCCAATGGCGAGAAGATCGTAAGATATCCGGCGCGATTGAGGGCCAGCGATGGATCGATCAAGCACGTCGAAGTCACCTCAAGCGGACATTTCCGGGACGGCAAGCTGATCAACACCCGGTGCTTCACGGTCGATGTAACCGACTTGGTGCACACCCGCTCGGAGCTCAGGCAGCATGACAGTACCTATCACCAGATACTCGACGGCCTACCCGTCGCCATCTACACGACCGATCAGGATGGGACGATCACCTACTACAACCGCGCCGCGGCCGATCTGGCAGGCAGGGAGCCTGAGGTCGGCAAGGATAAATGGTGTGTGACGTTCAAGCTGTTCAGTGCCGACGGCAAGGAATTGCCGCACGATGAATGCCCGATGGCCATCGCGCTCAAGGAGAACAGGCCGGTCCGCAATCAGCAAGCTGTTGCGCAGCGTCCCGATGGATCGTTTTTTCCGTTCCTGCCCTACCCGACACCGCTGCGGGACGAGCACGGCGCTCTGATTGGCGCCGTCAACATGCTGCTGGACCTGACGGACCGCCAGCGTGCCGAAGAAACCAGGCAGCACCTGTCAGCGATCGTGGAATCCTCATTTGACGCTATCGTCAGCAAGGATCTCAACACCATCATAAAAAGCTGGAACCACGGCGCCGAACGGCTTTTCGGCTATACCGCCGACGAAGCGATTGGCCGGTCGGTGACCATGCTGATCCCCGAAGACCATCAGGACGAGGAACCCCGCATCCTCCAACGCATTCGCCGCGGCGAGCGCGTCGAACCATTCGAAACGACCCGCCTGCGCAAGGATGGCAGCCTGGTTCCGGTTTCGCTGACGATATCGCCCGTGCGTAACGCAACCGGGCAGATCACCGGCGCATCGAAGATAGCGCGAGACATCACGTCGGCGAAGGAGAATGAATACCGCATCCGCATGCTGATGCGCGAGGTCAACCACCGGGTGAAAAACCAGTATTCGGTCATCCTGTCGATGATCCGGGAGACCAACAAGCGATCGGAGACGCCAAAACACTTTGAAACCCAGGTGCGCGAGCGCATCATGGCGTTGTCGCGATCTCACGACCTGCTTGTTTCGGCGGATTGGAAGGGTGCCACGATCAGCGACCTCTTGGCGGCCCAGGTCGAGCCTTTCCCGCGGGGGGATGTGATCGAAATGTCGGGCCCATCATTGGTGCTCAGTCCCAACGCAGTTCAGTATCTCGGGATTGCCTTCCACGAACTGGCGACCAACTCGGCCAAATACGGCGTGCTCTCAGGGGACAAGGGCCGGATTTCGGTCACATGGGGCATCACCGGTTCCGGTGCTTCGAGGCTCTTTCACCTCACCTGGGCCGAATCCGATGGTCCGCAGGTCCAGACTGTCGGACAAGGTGGCTTTGGAACCGTTGTGCTGAAGCGGGTTGCGCCCGCAGCGGTCAGTGGGCAGGGAATTCTCGAACACGGTCCGCATGGCATAACATGGAGCCTGGAAGCGCCTTTGGTTTCCGTGGCAGCTTCTGCCGACCATGAAGCTTAGAAGCAGGAAGCAGCCCTGCAACGAGCATTCGTCAATTGGAAGCCCTTGATGCGGCCTTTGCCGAGCGAAAACCCCGTTTCCGCTAAAGATCGCCAGAGCCATTGCTAAAGTCGGCAGAGCAAATCACCGGCAGAGGGCGCATTTCGTTGCACGGAACGGGACAGGACCGGCGTAGCCAGAGGCGAGGTAACTATGGACATCGACGAGTTCCGTGCGACCCTTCAGGGTGTAGAGCCCCCGGCGAATCTTGGGATGGCGCTCCACGCTCTATGGTGGGATAGACAGGGCGATTGGGAGCGGGCGCATGAGTGTGTGCAGGCCAGCGAATCTGATCCGGCCTCTGTATGGGTTCATGCCTATCTGCACCGCAAAGAAGGCGACCTTTCTAATGCAGCCTACTGGTACCGCCGCGCCGGGCAGCCTGTGGCAACTGGCAAGCTAGACGCAGAGTGGGAGTCGATTACAGAATCACTTCTTGCAGGATAGTGAGGGTCGCCCAAGGGGCAGCCTAGCGCCTCATCGCCCCGTAGAGGCGAAACTCACCTCCGCCCGATGGGATCGGCTGGGCCCAGGAGGTCCGAACGTTTCCGCATAAATTCATGCAGCGAGATTGTTCTCGCGATTCCGTAAGGTCTCTGTTTAATAAGCTATATCTAATATTGACTATTTTCTGTCGCTCAAAAGTCGCAGACTTCATTTTACTGATCACCGTTAGCTTCTTGGTAGCTCTCACGACTATAAACTTCTTGCGGGCGAATAGCTTTCATGCTGCCTTCGCGCACTCAGGAATCAGGGAGCTTAGGCATGGCGGAGCGGATTGCGCGTGATGGGTTTTGGGTTTTGCATCTCGCGCGCTTGCCGCAAGTCGTGTCGCTTCGCTCCGGCACTTCCGCCTTGACGATCCTAACTGTTGCCCTTGCGCTGAGCGCCGCGCCGGCTCGGGCCGATGGCGGCAATGGTAGCAGCGCAGGCGCTGGACAAGGTGGCGTTGACGGCGCGCTCGCGAGTGCCACGGGTCAGAATGCCGCCAATGGCGCGACCGCTGGTGGCGGTGGTGGCGGCATTGACCTCACGACGGGTGACGGGGCGCCAGGAGGATCGGGAGCGGTAAGTGGGACAGCCAACAACCCAAATGGCGTTGCCGGTGCCACTGGTGCTACGGGTCTGGTCATCTCGACAGACGGGACCATTGCAACCAGCATCAGCGGCGGGGCCGGCGCTTTGGGCTCCCCTGGCACGAATGGCGTCGTCAGGAGCGGCGGCGGTGGCGGTGGCGGTGTGGGCGTCAGTGCCACGGCCGACGTTACAGTCACTGGCACAGGATCGGTGAGTGGTGGCACTGGCGGCCGAGGTGGGACCAATGGCAACAGCGGCAGCGGTGGTGGCGGCGTCGGCATATTCTCGTCCGCAAACGTGTTTGTAGAGGCGGGCGGCAGCGTTACCGGCGGCACGAGTCTTTCCACAATTGGGGTCCAAGCAGGTGGTGGCGGCGGCGCAGCTGCCATCGTCCTGATGGGCGGCGGGACAATCCAGAACAGCGGGAATCTGCTCGGGGGTGCCGGTGGAAGAACAGTTCTCGGCGGCGGTGGGGACGGTGGCGCCGCTGTTCTGCTGCTTTCAGGTGGAACCGTCATCAACAAGCTAGGTGCGACGATCGTTGGCGGCAGTGGCGGTCAGGGCTCCTTGGCAGGCGGCGATGGCGCCGCAGGGATCAAGGGCGCCAACATCGCGGTCATCAATGCGGGTACGATCAGCGGCGGTGCCGTCGGCACCGGTGGCGGAACGCCGGCAGCCGGCAAAGCCATCCAGTTCACCGGCGGCGTCAATTCGCTGGAGATTCAGGCCGGCTCCACCATCACAGGCAATGTGGTCGCTTTCAGCGCCGCGGATACATTCAAGCTGGGTGGCGATATCAGCGCCAGTTTCGGTGTGTCGCAGATCGGCGCTGGCGCCAAATATGACGGGTTTGGGTTCTACGAGAAAACCGGAAACAGCACCTGGACCCTAACGGGGACGACAACTGCCGTCACGCCTTGGACCTTGTCCGGCGGGACCCTGCAAATTTCGAGTGACAACAATCTGGGCGCCCTCTCGGGCGGCTTGACCTTCGACGGCGGCACGTTGCGCACGACCACCAGCTTCGCCACCAATCGCAATGTCCTGATCAATTCGACCGGCGGGTTCGACACGGTGGCAGGCACGCAGTTGGACGTGTCAGGCCAGGTGACCGGCACCGGCACACTGGTCAAGAGCGGCGCCGGCACGCTCAACGTCAGCAATTTGTCCAACAGCTATACGGGTGGCAACATCGTCAATGCAGGAACGCTTGCCGGCAACACCGTGGCGATCCGTGGCGACATCCTGGACAACGGCGCTGTCTCGTTTCTCGACCTCGGCCCCCACACCTTCGGCGGAAATATCTCCGGCTCGGGCAGCGTCGACATCGAAGGCTTCGGCACGCTGACGCTGACCGGTGCCAACACCCACAGCGGCGGCACCAAGGTCGGGACCGGCAAAAGCATCTCGGTCGCGTCGGACCAGAATCTGGGTGCCGCTACGGGCCTGCTGACACTCGACGGCGGCGAACTCGGCACGACAGCAAGCTTCGCCATGAGCCGCGATGTCAAGCTCACTTCCGCCTATGGCTACTTCCGCGCGGCGGCGGGTACGACGCTGACCGCGAATGGCGAGCTGAGCGGCGTGGGCGGCGTCTACAAGGAGGGCGCCGGCACCCTGGTGCTCAACGGCGACAGCACCTATTCCGGCCGCACCACGGTCGACGGGGGCAAGCTCGTCGTCGAAGGTTCGCTTGGGAATACCGAAACGACGGTCAACAGCGGCGGCACGCTGGGCGGCTCCGGCTCGATAGGCGGCGCGGTGATCGTCGCCGATGGCGGCGTGCTGGCCCCCGGCTCCAGTCCGGGTACGCTTACGGTCGGATCGCTCAGCCTGAGCTCCGGTTCTATGCTCGACTACGAGCTCGGCCAGGCAGGAATTGTCGGCGGCGGTGTCAACGACCTGATCGAGGTGACCGGAGCGCTGACGCTGGACGGCAGCCTCAACATCACCGATGTCGGCGGCTTCGGGCCTGGCGTCTACCGGCTAATCAATTATGGCGGCGCACTCACCGACAATGGTCTCGAGCTCGGCAATCTGCCGGCCGGTGTCACGGCCGCCGACCTGACGGTGCAGACCTCCGTCGCCAACCAGGTCAATCTCGTCAGCAGCGTCGGCACCGACTTGCTCTTCTGGGATGGTGACGCGGCCGGCAATGCCAACAATGATCTGGTCGACGGCGGCAACGGCACGTGGACGGCGACAAGCCTGAACTGGACGACGAGCACCGGCCTGGTAACTGGCGCGATGAAGCCGCAGCCCGGCTTCGCCATCTTCCAGACGCTCGGCGGCACCGTCATCGCCGCCGGCAGCGCCGGCGCGCTTGCGATTACGGGCATGCAATTCGCCGCCGATGGCTACCGCATCGAAGGCGAAGCCATCACGCTTGATGGCGCTGGCGGCGAGAGCATCATTCGGGTCGGCGACGGCACGGTGGCCGGAGCAGGTTACACCGCCACCATCGCCTCCGTGCTAACCGGGACCAGCAGCCTGACCAAGACCGATGCGGGCACGCTGGTGCTGTCCGGCGCCAACACCTACACGGGCGGCACCACCGTCCTGGGCGGCGTGCTATCTGTTTCAGCCGACAACAATCTCGGCGTTGCCGCTGGCGGCCTGACGCTCTCCGGCGGGACGCTGCGCAACACAGCGGCGTTCAGCT
Organism: Mesorhizobium sp. M0062; assembly: GCF_040323125.1. Classification (NCBI taxonomy): domain Bacteria; kingdom Pseudomonadati; phylum Pseudomonadota; class Alphaproteobacteria; order Hyphomicrobiales; family Phyllobacteriaceae; genus Mesorhizobium; species Mesorhizobium sp. M0062. Next base: position 126,641 of record NZ_JAMYUO010000014.1, on the reverse strand, counting down.
CGGCGCGCGACGTCACGCTTTCGTCGGCCGGCGGCACCTTCGACACTGTGGCCGACCTGACCTTGTCCGGTGCGATCTCTGGCGCCGGCAGTCTTGCCAAGGCCGGCGCCGGCACGCTGACGCTTACGGGAACGAACAGCTATGGCGGCAACACGTTGGTCAGCGCTGGCACGCTGGTCGGCGATGCAACCTCGATTCGTGGCGACATCGGCAATTCCGGCACTGTCGTGTTCGACCAGGCGGCGGACGCCAGCTTCGCCGGCGATATCTCCGGCACCGGCGCAATGATGAAGGATGGCGCCGGCGTGCTGACGCTGTCAGGCACGTCGCTGCTGGACTGGACCGTCAATCAAGGCGGCCTCGTCTCGGCAGCCGAGCGCTTCGGTGGCGATGTCGCGATCGGCGCCGGCGCCTCCTTCACATTCGACCAAGTCGCCTCCGCCAGCTATGCCGGCGTGCTCTCGGGCGCCGGTACGTTCATCAAGGACGGCCAAGGCACGCTGCTGCTTGCGTTGGACAACTCAGGCTTTACCGGCGCCACTACGGTCAGCGGCGGCACGCTTGCCGCGGGCGCTGCGAACGCGTTCAGTTCCTCCTCGCAGTTTTCCGTCGCCTCGGGCGCCACGCTCGATCTTGCCGGCACGTCCCAGACGATTGCGGGGCTGAGCAACGCCGGAACGGTGCGCATCGCGGGTGGCGTCCCAGGCGACACACTTACCGTAAGCGGCGACTATGTCGGCAATAGCGGCGCCGTCGTTCTCAACGCTGCGCTCGGTGGTGACGGTTCGCCGACAGACATGCTGGTGATCGCCGGCAACACGTCAGGGACGGGTACCCTTCAGGTCGTCAATTTCGGCGGGTCGGGCGCCCAAACGGTCGGAGGCATCAAGATCGTCGACGTCGGCGGCGTCTCGAACGGCAGCTTCTCGCTCGACGGCAATTATACCTTCGAAGGCGATGCAGCGGTCGTCGCGGGCGCCTACGCATACAGGCTCTACAAGAACGGCGTCAGCACGCCGGCCGACGGCGACTGGTATCTGCGTTCGGCCCTGATCAACGGCGATCCCGATCCGCAGCCGCTCTATTCGCCTGGCGTGCCGCTGTACGAGGCCTATGAAGGGGTGCTGCAGGCCTTCAATGAACTGGGCACCATGCAGCAACGCATTGGCAATCGGTCGTGGGGCGAGGGTGCTACGCCGCAAGGTGCGGACCTGCCAGGCCAGGGCTCGGTCGACGGCAAGGCGATATGGGCGCGCATCGAAGCTGCCCATGCCGAGATCAAGCCGGAGACGTCGACCTCCGGCACGAACTATGACGTGACCACCTGGAAGCTGCAGGCCGGCGTCGATGGCCTGCTGCACGAAAGCGACGCCGGTACCCTGATCGGAGGGATTACGGCCCACTACGGAACCGCGTCGTCGGACGTCTCCTCGATCTTCGGGGCAGGGTCGATCGCTGCCACCGGCTACGGCGTCGGCAGCACGCTCACCTGGTTCGGCAGCGGTGGCTTCTACGTCGACGCGCAGGCTGAGGCGACATGGTATGACAGTGACATCCGGTCGGCCACGCTGGGCACCACGCTTGCGGACGGCAACAACGGTTTCGGCTACGGACTGAGCGTGGAGGCCGGACAGAAGATCGCCCTCAACGGCAACTGGTCGCTGACGCCGCAGGCCCAGCTTGCCTATTCCTCGGTCGACTTCGACACGTTCACCGACCCGTTTGGCGCCGTCGTGTCGCCCGGCAGCAGCAACAGCCTCGTCGGTCGCCTCGGCCTCTCCGCGGACTATGAAGACCAGTGGGTGGACGATGCGGGGCAAGTCAGCCGCACGCACATTTACGGGCTCGGCAACCTTTACTACGACTTCCTCGACGGAAATGATGTCGATGTGTCTGGCACGAAACTGGTCAGCGAAAATCAGGCGCTGTGGGGCGGTGTCGGCCTTGGTGGCTCGCTGAGCTGGGCGGACGGTCGCTACGCCGTCTTCGGAGAAGGAACAGCGCGGACAAGCCTCAAGGATTTTGGCGATAGCCACGCCCTGGGCGCCAAGCTCGGGTTCGCTATGAAATGGTAGCGGCGATCGAGATGGACATGTCGACCTTGGCTTGAGCGTCGTGTCCGGCACGGTTATGGATCCGGACTTGCGGGCCACCCGGCTCGTCGGCCCTCGGACGTTTCCTTACCGGCTGCCGGCATCAAGTACCAGGCTCGAATCCGAAGCACCCTGGCGGTCGATCACAGGGATGCCAGCGCGCTGGACATGCGCTCCAGCCCTTGGCGCAACAGGGGACGCGGGCAGCCGACATTCAGGCGAATGAAGCCTTCGCCGCCAGGCCCATAGACGCGGCCGTCATAGAGATTAACCCCGGCCCGATCGACAAAGAATTTCTGAATTCCACCCACTCGGCGATCGAGCGCGCACGCATCCAACCACACCAGAAACGATGCGTCGGGCCGCATGGGCGTGATGCCTGGAAGGTGTTCACCGGCGAACTCGCAAACCAGATCGATGTTGCCGGCGATGTAGTGCGTGAGTTGGTCGAGCCACGGCGCGCCGCTGCTGTAAGCAACCTCCAAAGCCAGGCGGCCGAAAAAGTTCGCATTCACCATGAATGACGCCTGCATTGCGGCAAGAAGCGCCTCGCGGCGCTTTTTGCTGGCTACCGAAATCGTTGCCGAAGGAACCCCGGCAAGATTGAAAGTCTTCGTTGGAGCGGTGCAGATGAACGATTTCTCCGCAGCATCTTCCGAGATGGAGGAGAAGACGATGTGAGGACGATCCGACAACCTTATGTCGCAGTGAATGTCGTCCGATATGACCAGGATCCCATGGCGCTCGCAGACGTCGTTGAGCGCCGCCAATTCTTCGCGTGTCCAGGCCATTCCGGCAGGGTTGTGAGGATTGCACAGCAGGAATGCCTTGGCACCGCCGGCCGCCAGTTTCTCGAAATCCTCCAGATCAAGTTCATATCTGTTGTTCTGCAGCCTCAGCCGGTTCGTAAGCAGAACCCGCCCGTTTCCCTGAACAACTTCGAAATAGGGCGAGTACACGGGCGACTGCACAATGACGCCGTCACCGGGCTTGGTGAAGGTTCGCAGTATCGCAGCCACGGACGGCATGATCGCCGGCGCGGGAAGCAAGGTCTCCAGTTTCGGCGACCAGTTGTGCCGGTGCGCGAACCACGATTGCACGATCTCATAGTGGCGCGGATCGCGGCGTGTGTAGCCGTAAATGCCATGCTCCGCGGCCTCGCGCAGTCGCGCGATGACGGTTTCCGGAGCGCGGAAGTCCATATCCGCCGTCCACAGCGACAGCAGGTCCTGGCCCTCGACCTGGGGAGAGAACTCGTCCCACTGGTTGGCCCATTTGACGGATCCGAACTGCTGACGGTCGTGGATCTGGTCGAAATCTATTCCCGCGATATGTCGCTGCCCATGCGCCGATGCGGGCGTGTCTGCACAAGCCATTTGATAGTCACCTTGCCGCGGGCATTGCTTGTGGCATCATCATCGCCTCCTAGGATTTGTGGCCACGCGCCAATTGGCGCTCCATAGATTGCGAGTAACGCGACATGCCGAAGCAAAAGCTCCAGTAGACTAACCCCGCAAAGAGGTAGCCGGTTGATGAGATCGTCGGGCCTGCCCAGTTCGGATCGACGCGCGCCGTTTCGACGGCCTTCAGGAAATCCGCGATGCCGACGATGGCGACCAGAGTCGTGTCTTTGAACAGACCGATGAAGGTCGAGACGATGCTCGGTATGACGATCGTCAACGCCTGAGGGAGGACGATCAGGCGCATCATGTCGAAGTAGCCGATCCCGAGCGCCTTGGCCGCTTCGTATTGGCCCTTCGGGATCGCCTGAAGGCCGGCTCTCACGACCTCGGCCATATAGGCGGACGAGAACAACGCTATCGCGATGAGCGGGCGCAACAGACGATCAGGCGTCAGATAATCCGGGACGAAGAGCGGCATCATGAAGTTCGCCATGAACAACACTGTGATAAACGGCACGCCGCGGACGACTTCGATGAACGTGACGCAAACCGTCTTGACGAAAGGGAGTTCCGACCTGCGTCCAAGCGCCAGGATAACCCCGATCGGAAGCGAGAAGACGATACCCACGATCGACATCAGCAACGTGATCAAGAGACCGCCCCAGAGCGTCGTATCGATGACAGGCAAATGAAGCCAGGCAACGCCGCGCACGAGAACGAACGCGGCCACGGGGTAGACGAGGAAGAACAGCAACGCCGCCACTTTGCGCCGCGGAGCCTTCGTCCACAGGAGCCAAACGATGAGGATGGCGCCGATCGCCTGCGCAAGGTCCACCCGCCACCGCTCGGAAACCGGATACGCGCCGTATCGCAGGTAGTCGAACTTCTCGGCGATGAAAGGCCAGCAAGCCCCCTGGCTGTTCGCACGGCAAGCTTCGTGGCCGCCGCTCCAGACCGCGTTGAAGATCGCAAAGCTCAGGAAGTGATGCAGCAGCCACGCGGCGAGGAGGACAAAGCATATTGTCAGCGCGCCTGAAGACGGCGTCGAAAACAGGTTCTTTTTCATCCAGCTCACTGGACCCGGTCGAACGTCCGCGGGAGGCGCCATGGCTGGTATGAGCGCGCTGATGACAAGTGGCGAACGCATGGACTGATCGCTCATCCCGTCACCTTTCAACGATTGCAAAATGTCGGTTGCACGCGTTCATGACCAACGACGTGGCAAGGGAGATAACGAGATAGACCGACAGGGTAATCGCCATGACCTGGAGGGCGGCTCCGGTCTGGTTGAGCACCGTGCCCGCAAAGATCTGAACGAGGTCGGGATAGCCGATGAACACGGCAAGCGACGAGTTTTTGATGAGATTCAGATACTGGCTTGTCAAAGGGGGTATGATGATGCGCAGCGCCTGGGGAACGACGACCAGACGAAGCGTCTTGCCCGGCGCCAGCCCCAGCGCATGCGCAGCCTCGGTCTGGCCCTTTGGCACTGCCTGGATTCCACCTCGCACGATCTCGGCGATGTATGAACCGGTGTAGACCGACAGACCGATCAGGAGAGCGGCAAACTCCGGATAGAGCTGATGCCCGCCTTGAAAATTGAAACCCCGCAGCTGCGGGGCGACGAACGAGACCGGCTCGCCAGCCGCCAGGAAAAGGACCAACGGAAATCCTATCAAGGTCGCCAGACTGACCAGAAGCACCGGCAGCTGCCTGCCCGTCCGCCTCTGGACGCTCCTGGCGCGAAACCAGAACGCAACGCAGCAGGAAATGGCCGCAACGAATGCCAGGCCCACCAGACCCGCTCCCGGATGCAAATGAATCTCCGGAACGATGAGGCCGCGATTGTTGAGGTAGATGCCGCCGGGAATGGCGATGGAAGCCTTCGGCGAGGGCAACGGCTTGAGGACGGCGTTGTACCAGAACAGCAGCTGCAGCAATAACGGAACATTGCGCACAAGCTCGACATAGGCGGTCGCCACCTTCGAAACGATCCAGTTCGGCGACAGGCGGGCAACGCCGATGACGAAGCCAAGCAAGGTCGCGAACAGGATTGCGAGGAGACTGACGTAGAGGGTGTTGACCACTCCCACCCAGAACGCCTGACCGTAGCTGGACAATGCATCGTACGGTATCAGGGTTTGATTGATGTCGAAGCCGGCAGACTCATTCCAAAAGTCGAATGAGAGCGGAATCCCCCGGACCCGCATATTCGATGCAGTCTGCATGCCGATGCCCAGGGCCAAGGCCAGCAGGCAGCCGGCGAGCAAGAGCTGGTAGAAGATGCCCCGCACCTTCGTATCGTGCAGCGACAACCTCCTGCGCGACGGCGCGGGAAGCGACAAATGGGACATGGGCTGTTCCTATCGGGTCCGTGCAAGGCGCTGACGGTAACACGCCAGCGCCTTGCAACCATGCCTTTGCCTAAAGCGCGTCGGGTTTGAACGGACTCAGGCGACGCGCTTTAGGGTCTTCGGTATGCATGTCGTTGTCTCAAAACCGGGGCCATTTTTGAGCGACATGCATTAGCGGATCGGCGGAGCGTACTGAACGCCGCCTTTGTTCCAGAGCGCGTTCATGCCGCGCTCCATTTTCAGCGGCGAATCCTTGCCGACATTGCGATCGAACACTTCGCCGTAATTGCCGACCTGTTTGATCGCCTCGACCGGCCAGTTATCGCCGAGCCCGATGTCCTTGCCTATGCTGCCTTCCACGCCAAGCAGGCGGCGGATGCTGGGATTGTCCGACGATTTCATGGCATCGACGTTCTTGGAGGTGACCCCGTATTCCTCCGCGGCCACCATGACGTAGAGCGTCCACTTCGCCACATTGAACCACTGGTCGTCACCCTGCCGCACCGCCGGGCCAAGCGGCTCCTTGGAGATCAGCTCGGGAAGAACAATGCTGTCGTCCGGCTTGGCCATGCGAAGCCTCGACGCGTTCAAGGTGGAGGTGTCTGCGGACAAGACGTCGCAACGCCCCTCCTCATAAGCCTTCACCACAGCTTCCTCGTCCGCGAAACCAACCGTCGTGTACTTGATCGACTGCGAGCGAAAATAGTCGGCAAGGTTCAACTCGGTCGTGGTGCCCTGGGTGACGCATATCGATGCGCCGTCGAGCCCTTTGGCCGACGTGATGTTGTCGGCCTTGCGCACCATGAACCCCTGGCCGTCATAGAAATACGTGCCGGCAAACAGTATGCCTAGCGACGTATCGCGGGACGATGTCCAGGTTGCGTTGTGCGCGAGAATGTCGATCTCTCCCGACTGCAAGGCGGTGAAGCGATCCTTTGGCGTCAATGGGATGAACTTGACCTTTTGCGCATCCCCGAGCACGGCAGCGGCCACGGCGCGACAATAATCGACGACAAATCCGGTCCATTTGCCTTCATTGTCGGGGAGGCTGAAGCCAGCCGTGGCCGAATTCGTGCCACAGGTCAGCACGCCATTTTTCTTGACATTGTCGAGGGTTGCGGACCACGCCGAGGAGGCGGTGCACGCGATGGCGAGGGCAAGTAGGCCCTTGAACGTTGATCTCATTTCGGCATTCCCCTGTTATTGTTGAAAGGGAATGTGCTCTCCAGGTAGACTATTCGTCAAATCGATTGTCCTCATGGTCAAAATGAGCGCCCCTCATAATTGCGCAGCACCCGCTCGCAGGTAAAAAGGCGCTCGAGTGTTGAAACAGACGACAGCGCGCGCGACCTATTTTACGGCCGACCCAGGTCTCCGACGGTCGACCCTTGGTCTCTTGGTCCGCGACTCGTTGTAGATGCCCACGATGATTTCCCGGAGCCACCTGGTTCCCGGGTCATTCGCCATCTGGCGGTGAACAATAAGCCAGGCATTCACATTCGATATCGGAATGGGTGGCGGGACCAACGTCACCTCACTCCTCTCGTCCAGCATTTGCAGGATGGCATCACCGCAATGGGTAATCAGTTCAGTGCCGCGAAGCGCCCAGGGCAGCACCGGATAGTTGGAGATGGTCGCAACGACATTGCGGCGAAGACCCATCTGTTTGAGGGCGGCATCCGCGAGGCCTTCCGCCAGGCCATCTGCGGAAATCTGGAGGTGAGAACTGGCCAAATAGGTTTCCAGCGTCATAGCGCTTCTGGCGATCTTGCTTCCACTCCACACCGCGCAAAACAATCGGTCCTGGCCAAGCTCCACCTTCAAGAGACCTGGGTCGTCGCGTATCGCTGCTCCCGTCAGCGCACAGTCAACTTGTCTCAAATAGACCGATGAACCGATTTCGGGTCCGTTTGCGGGAATGACGTTCAGCGTCGCGCCAGGAGCTTGCCTGGAAAATTCTCGAATGAGGCCCGGGATGAAAACCATGGCATGATAATCTGTAAGCCCAACTCGAAAGTTGCGTCGCGTCGTTGCTGGATTGAAGATCTGATGCCGGTCGATCGATGCGCGGATCGTCGCGAGTGCGGCGGAAATATTCGACAGCAGCTCAACTGCCCGGGGAGTTGGCCGCATCTCGCCGCCATCTCTGGTGAACAATTCATCCTGCAATAGATACCGAAGCTTCGACAGGGAGTGGCTTACAGCTGATTGTGTTCTGCCCAATTCGGTAGCCGCCCGCGTCACGCTCCTTTCCCGCATCATCACGTCAAAGACCCGCAATAGATTGAGGTCGATATCGTTATAATTCATGGAATTACCTCATCTGCGACCTGAGACCGCACCAGGCGGCACTACCGCGTTGGTTGCGACGGTGACAGATGGGGCACGAAGAGTGAAGACAGAGGTTCGGCGCTACGCCTTTGAAACTCTGGCGGACCAGGTGACGACGACCGCCGCATCGCTCCGCGGCATTTCTGCGCCTGGCTTGGCGAGCAAGCCGGCAATCCGCCATGAACCCAGGGCGAGCATGTGAAGTAAAGTCAGCCGCACCCGCTGGGATGGGAAATCGCGGCGGTTTCAATGGTTTGATAGTGGCGGAGAGAGCGACAGCCATATTGCTGTCTCATATCGTCTCAATCAATGCAAATCATAAGGTAATATCAATGGTTTAATCTAAAATGGCTGTCTCGCGCCGTTGCAATCCGCATCATCCAATGCCATTATTTTTGGCGGGTAAGATGATGGGATAGAGAAATGCCGAAGATCGCGAAGGAACTTTCAGCACTAGCCGTCAAGAACTTGAAACACCCCGGATCGACCACACCCGGCAACGCTGTATTTGCTGTCGGTGGTGTTGCCGGGCTCATGCTCCAAATCACGCCGGGCGGCGGCCGATCGTGGCTATTGCGCACAACAAACGTGAATGGCCGGCGTTGCGAAATGGGTCTTGGCGGGCATGACGTATCATTGGGCGAAGCCCGCGAGCGGGCGAGGGCAACCAAAGACAAAATCCGCAGCGGCATAAATCCGCTACAAGAGAAGCGCGACCGTCGCAAAGCCGCGATTGAAGCCGCAAAGCGCCATCTCACATTCCGCGATGCCGTTGACAAATTCCTTGCCGACACACTGGCGGAATTCAGAAACGAAAAGCATCGGAAGCAATGGCAATCCACGCTGGACACGTATGCAATGCCCGTCATCGGCAATCTTGCCGTTTCCGAAGTCACCAAACATCACATGGTCGAAATCCTTAAGCCGATCTGGACGACCAAGACGGAGACGGCCACGCGTTTGCGGCAACGTTGCGAACGCGTGCTTGATTGGGCAAAGGCACACGGACACCGCGAGGGCGACAATCCGGCAGAGTGGAAGGGCAATCTCAATGCCATGTTGTCCAAGCCAAGCAAGGTTGCGACAGTCGATAATCAGCCCGCCGTTCAGTTGAAGGACGCGCCCACGTGGTTCGCAGCATTGCGCAAACGCGAAGGCACGGGTGCACGGGCATTGGAATTCGCGACATTGACCGCTGCGCGATCGGGGGAAGTGCGCGGCATGGAATGGCCTGAAATCGATTGGCACGCCAAATTGTGGACGGTGCCGGCATCGCGAATGAAAATGAGGCGGCCGCACGTTGTGGCGCTATCCGATGCGGCAATGACAATCCTAACTGCGATGAGAGAAGCCGCGGCCGCCGACACAGAATATGTGTTTCCCGCGATCCGTGGCGGCATGCTGTCCGATATGACGTTGAGTGCTACCATGAAGCGCATGCACGAAAGCGAGATCGAGGCGGGCCGCACGGGCTGGCTGGACAAGAACTCAAAGCGCCCAGCCGTGCCCCATGGGCTGCGGTCAACGTTTTCTGATTGGGCAGGGGAGTTGTCCGACTATCCCCGAGACATGCGGGAATTTGCGCTTGCCCACGCCATCAACAGCGACGTTGAGGCCGCATACCGGCGCGAAACCATGATTGAGAAGCGCCGCGCCATGATGAGCGATTGGGCTAAGTTTTTGCGCGGTGGGAACTGACCAAAGCACTAAAACATGAGCCTCGGCAACGCTGGCCGAAGGCGATAAGCTCGCGAGCAAAACGGAACGCTAAGCTGTTCAGCAACATCGATCGCTGATCGCATCGGGCGAACCGGAATTATCAGCGGTGGCGCTGAGATGTTTCCGCTCAGTTCGACTGGCGCTGCATGACGCCACCTCTAATTTCGCCTGGCTAAGCGCACGCCGGGCCCACCACCATTCTCTGGAATGAATTCGATGCCAGCGTTCTCCAGGGCGCCCTGTACCGCCTGCAGTGTGTTGTCGAACAAAACCTCGCCGCGCTCCAATCGCGCGATAGTGTTGGGAGAGACCTTTGCGAGGGCAGCAAGCTCCCGAATGCCTAGATGGAGAGCTGCCCGCGCCATCCGACACTGGGCCGAAGTTATTGCCATCCGTAGTAACCCTGTTACTAAATTGTTGCATTTGCTCGCCATAGATAGTAACACTGATACTACCGTTGATGCCGACAAGCATCTTGAGCGGTTGGACAGGTGCGGTCACACCTGTCCAACCTAACCACAACCCCAGCTTTCATGGAGCTCGGATCATGGATGATTCCGACAATAGCATGAGTTTGTCTTTCGTCACCCGGCGGCGCCTGCTGGCGGGTACGGCCACGGCCGCCGTGGCATGGCCCTTCCAGGTAAAGTCGCGGGCTGCCGAACTGAAGGACGGCCGCAGCGCGGCCGATCCTGCTCTCTGTCTGTGTGGCAACTGGCAAAAGATCCATGATGAGACACTGGCGCTGTGCCGCGAACAGCAGCGGTTGGAGACACACCTCGCGAGGACGGTCGGCTTTCCCTGCGCCAAAGTGCGTCTTGCCGATGGTAGGGACGTGACGCTCCATTCCATCGAGAGCCTCAACGATGTCTACTCTCCGGAAGATGAAATCGAATGGGATAGGGCGTTTGCAGATTTCGCGGCACACCAGGCGCGTTGGGATGCTGCTGATGATGAGATCGGCTATTCGAGAACAGACGAACTGATCAGGCAATCGGAAACAGCCGAAAGCGCACTTCTGGATGATCTACCGCAGACACCGGCCACGTCCATCGAAGGCATTTTGGCCAAGCTCACGGTCATTCTGCGTGACGGTGAGCACTGGGAACATCCTGACGATTTCCCCTGGCCGCATATCCGATCTGTGCTGGATGACCTCGTCCGCCACCATAAACATCGATCCGGCGATGATCGCGATCGATCGGGCAATCGTTAGCCGACGGACCTTATAGGCGGTGAGGATGCAGCCTGCTTAGAAGAAAGCCGGATCGGAGGCAGCCCGTCACGGCCGCTTTGCTCCAAAGTTGCCTTGGCTGAGCAACCCATCTTGTTGGGCGCCAAGCCGACTATCGTTTCTGGTTTGCCGTGTTCGCTCGCCTCGCCGGCGCTCCTAATGGACATGGGCTCAAGCAACAGTTCCGCCGCCGTGACCGCTGCGTCTCGATGAAGGCCAGCTTTCTGCGCAGTGTGCATCACCCTCATCACAACTTGTCGCCCTCGTCTTGCGGACGCCACGAAACGGGATTGGTGATCCAGCGACTGATGTCGGATTCATGCCAGCCTGCACCGTGGATACTGATCTGGATCTGGCGTGGGAAGGTGCCTTCGGCGATCTTGCGATAGATCGTGGACCGAGACAAACCGGTCCGGAAAAGGACGGTTTTCAGGCGGATGATCCGGTCTGCTTCAGGCATGGTCGCGCTGCCTCTCGCTGGCTGGTTCTGACTGCTCCTGATCCAGAGAGGACAGACACTTACGGGCTCGCAAGAGGGTTTTCCGGGTCGTCGTGCCCCGGCGTAGAGACGGCGGCAAATCGGACGGGTCTAGAGTCCAATGCCCCGGCCTCGGCCGAGGTCGATGCCGTGATTGAAGGCGAGTTCCAACCCGAGACGACGGCCTGATTCGAAGGTGATGCCGAGATCCCCCTTGCGGTTGGCGAGGATGGATTCAAGCTGCGGATCGCGTTCGAGGCTTTTGGCCATGTCACCCATCGCCGATCGCGTGGCTTTGTAGCCGGACATGTCGCCCGCCTGATACTGGTGCTGGCTGGTCCGGTCCAGTTTGTGCCAGCGTTGTACGAAGCGGTCGGCACGGCGGCTCCGATCGGTGCGGATTTCGGTTTCAAGCTGCAGGGCGCGGATGGCGCGATTGACCTTGCCACCGCCGGCCTCGCGAGCAAGGCCCGCGTCCTTGATGTAAGCGGCCTCGGCATCGCGCCAGCCATTGGGCCGCACCTCCTGGAAGGCCTTGCGGGCGTCAGCCAGTTCGCGCAACAGCGCCGGGCTGGCCCTGCTACGGGCATCCGCGGCGCTGAATATGGCGTCCACAGCGCGGGCATGACGCACGAGCGCATCGGTTCGGGTTTTCCGCAACGCCGCTTGCCCGTCCTCGGCGATCTCTCTGGCGGGCGCGGCGGGTTCGAGGCGCACTTCCTCTCTTTCCGGCCTGCGCATGGCGTCGAAGTCGGGCGCGCCATCTGCCGAAGGGCGCCGGCCGTCGAACATGTTGCGTAGCCTTTCAGGCACGACCTTGCGTACGATCTCTGCGACACGCTCGCGAAAGCTAATCCCGCGCCGCTCGGCATAGCTCTGCGCCGGGTCGATCTGGTCGTAATCCGACGCCATATCCTTGGCGCGGTCGCGTGACAGCGTCCGGACGAGCCGTTCGCGCGTCGCGAAGTCATCACGACCGTAATGCAGGTCCATCCTGTCGCGATGCCGCGACAGGGCAACGTAGCTGCCATGGGCATCCATTCCTGGCGTCGCCAGCACATGCGTGCGGTCGACGGTCATGCCCTGGGCCTTGTGAATGGTCGCAGCATAGCCGTGGTCGATGTGGGCGTAGTCCTTGAAGTCAAAGCGCACAGACCTGCCATCGTCGGTTTGAACCGTCATGGTTTGCGCGCTGACCTCTTCGATCACGCCGAGCGTGCCGTTCTTGACGCCAAGCCCGCGCTCGTTGCGCAGAAACATGACCCGGTCACCGCTGGCGAAGTTCCTTGCACCGCGTTCGACATCCACCTGAACTTCGTCGCCTAGATCGCCGGCAGCACGCATGCGGTCGCGCGCTGCCTGGTTGAGCGCGCGCACCTCGTCGTTTGTGTGAGTGAGAATGATCCGGCTTGTGTCAGGCTCTGCCTGCCTGTCGTGATCCCAGCGCTCGACAAGATCGCTGCGCACCTCATCGCGTGAGGCAGCCTGGTGCACCATGCTTTTTACGTCATAGGCGCCGATCGCGGCGCCGATCCTGCCGGTTGCAAGATCGCGCGTTGCGTCACGCTGCCAATCCTCGCGCTGCCGGCGCACCTGGCCCATCTCGACGCCGCCGTGACGTTCGTGGATGGAACGGAATGCAGCACCCGCTTCGATCGCCTGCAGCTGCTGCGGATCGCCGACCAGCACGACTTTTGCGCCTACGCCCGCCGCATGGGAGAGCACGCGCTCCAACTGGCGAGTGCCGACCATGCCTGCCTCGTCGATCACCAAAACATCACGCGCGGTGAGCAGGTCGCGGCCCTGCCCCCAGCTACGTTCCATGCTGGCGATGGTTCGAGACGAGATGCCGGAACCGCTTTCAAGATTCTCGGCCGCAATGCCGGAGAGTGCAGCGCCTCGAACCTCGTAGCCGGCTGCTGCCCATGCCTGGCGCGCCACGCCAAGCATCGCGCTCTTGCCGGTGCCGGCAAAACCGACAACGACACCAAGATCGCGACCGTCCGTGATGTGATCCAGTGCATCGCTCTGCTCGCCTGACAGAACAAGGCCATGACGATTGGCATCCGCCAAAGCAGTCACACGATCCCGATCACTCACCGCATGACGTTCCTCTCCGGCCATGCGTTCCGCCGCGCGATGCAGCCGCTGTTCGGTCTCGATCATATTCTGGGTGGTGAACCGATCGTCTCCACGGCCGTCCTTGCCCAGTTCGACCAGATCGGGCGCGTTGCCGATCGCGCCCATCACCTGGTTGAACTGTTCGATGCCATCGCTGTGCCGATGCGCGAACTTCGCCATGTCCTTTCGAGTAAAAGTCGATTGCTGATGCGTGATGGCATCCAGCGCCACGGATGGATCGGCAATGATGCGCGCGCCATTGTTGCGCGCGATCTCACGATGCAGTTCGGCGCGATCTGCTTCAATGCCGTCAGCGTCGAGGCCACTGCCCTCAATGCGCTGAGCCGGCGCACCGATCTTGGTTTGCGGCTCCAACGAAATGCCCTGCGCTTCCAGACTGCGATGATCGATGCGGACGTCGATATCGAGTTCAGCTAGGCGTTCATTGGCAAGTTCCGCCCATCGCTCGCGCCAGCGCTCGACCATCTGGGTAGCATTCCAGTCTCGAACCTTCGCCCCGAAACCGTTCTCATCGACTGAGCGCATGGTGAGCATAACATGAGCATGCGGCTTGGGACTGCCATTCTCCGCCCTGTCCCAATGCACATTGAGGTCCGCGACCATGCCCTGGCTGACAAACTCGGCCTGCACGAAGTCGCGCGCCAGCTCGATGCCTTGTGCCTGGCTCAATTCACGCGGGAGGGCGAACTCCACCTCGCGGGCGAGCTGGGCATCCTTGCGTACCTCGAAAGCCTCGACATCGTTCCAGAGCCGTTCGCGGTCGTTCCAGGCTTCCGGCGCATTCTCCGGCAGCATCACCTCGGAATGGACGACACCGCGCTTGGCCGAGAAGTCATGGCTCCTATCAATCCGCTCATCGCGCAGCCGCGCAGCCGAGCGGTAGGCAGCCGATGCCACAGCACTCGAGCCAGCCTTGCGGCCAATGACCTTGACGTGAAGATGATAGATCGCCATCGCGACCAGATCATTTGCACGTCAAACCGCACGTCGGCACGACGTATAAGCGCGCCCTCCCTCGAAAAATTCTCGGGATGGACCAGCCCGTCCCGGGGTGTCTCGGCAACTCTGCAGCCTTCCGGCAGGCCATCCCCTATCATTGCCGCATCGACAATCAATGGAGACGGCCATGCGTAAGCCACGAGACTTCGACGCCGAACTGAAGGCGCTGGAAGACAAAGCGCGAGAGCTAAAAACGCGGAAGGTGCAGCAACTTGGCGAACTGGTGATCGCCACCGGCGCCGACCAGCTCAGTACCGATGAACTGGCCGGTGCATTGGTCGCAATCGCCGAAACGGTAGACACCTCAAATCGTGAGGCATGGGCCAAGCGTGGGGTGATGTTTTTCGAAAGCAGGTCCCGGCGAACTGCTCCGGCATCTCAGCGCAACCCTCGCGGCGCTCCAGCGCAACCGGGCAGCACACAATCGCCGGCAGGCGGCACAGGCTCGCAATGACATGCGCACGTGGCAGGTCGAGCGCCGCAAGCGTACCCGACATCTGATCGAACTCGGTGGCCTTGTCGTCAAGGCAGGCATCGTCGAGCTGACTGCCGATGATCGCGCTACCATCTACGGCGCGCTGATCTGGATTGCCGCCAAGCTGCAAAGCGATGAAGGCGAACATGCGCGAAACCTATGGACTGCGAAGGGTATGAAGGCGTTCGATGGTGAAGGACTTGATAGGCAGATGGGCCGGCGAACGTAGCGATGGTCGCCGAACAGGGCGAGCCGAAGCCGTCCACCTGGTCACAACTGTTCAGTGCGAAATTGGTCTTTCACATTGACGGGGACGTTCGGCACATGTGATCTCGCGCCGACGAGACAGCGCACCCTTCACACGGGTGGGGTTGTCGCAGGTTCAATCCCTGCATCGCCCACCATCCAACCCCTTCGAAAGGTTGGATGAAACGGCCTCAGCCAAAACCTCTGAAAACTACCACTGGGGCGTAACTGGCGCGTAACCCAATAATATCGGCTCCAAGTGCAGAATCTTGGCCGGATGAACTCGACGCTCCCAGGTCCGAGTGGGGGTGCGAAGCACGGGCGCGAATAGTATGTCTTAAGCTTGGCGAGCGCCAAATGAGGGGGACGATCAATGTCAGACATCGACCACGCGGTGGTTGCGGCAGCAGCAAAAAAGCGATTTGACACGGCTTATGACCGCACCAAAAAGCTTTCCGACTTCGTAGGCATGCTCACCCGCTTGGCCTTTCTAGTACTGTTGGGCACTTTCGTGGCGAGCGACCTAGGCACTGGCTTCAGCTTCTCAGTCGTGACCCGATGGTGCGCATTGCTGGCCATCAGCGGAATTTCTATCAAGCTGACGCTGATGGTGGGGGCTGTCATAGGAGCGAAGTTGACCGAGTATACAAACTCGCAGTTTGCGCGGGTCCCTGGTGGCGTGAAGCGTTGGCATCCAGCACGACTCGCCATCGAGTTATTCTGTTTACTGGCAGTTCTCGGGCTTAGCGGTTCTCTGATTTCATATGGGGCTAGGCTGGCTGAGCGGATGTCTGACCACACCCACATCCAGAGCCAGTGACGCGCTCCGAGTCTGTGGAGCTCTCGAACTCCTCCACCGTAAATGGTCAGGCCGCCTCCTTCTCGAAGCGCAACTTATCTGCTGGCGCGTCGTGTCCACTCGTGGTTTAGACGGGCAAGACTACGGCCTTCCCCGCACCTGAGCGACAACCTTCCATCCTGCGGCGGCCAGAGTCCCGCCTGTTTCGGTGGCTAAGGTATAGGTCACGAGCATGTCGGTAAACACCTGCAAGCGTCTAAAGAGGCTCGGATCAAGGAGTTGCGCTTCGGGATCAAGCCGTCACCAGCGGACAAGCCCCGCGTCGGCAACGGGAGGCCAAAGGGAGGCGGGTTGACCTTGCCCCTCTGATCTAATCCGGTTTGAAGTTCGTTCTGGCCCATCGAGAGGACCAGGACATGAAACGTAGCCGCTTCTCTGAAGAGCAGATCATCGGAATTTTGAAGGAACACGAGGCCGGAGTCTCGGTGGCCGATCTGTGCCGCAATCAGCGACGCCAGCATCTACAAATGGAAGGCGAAGTATCGCCCATCGCCTGCCCTTCGACCACGCTCCCTAAATTGGCACTGATATCGACGAGCGCAGTTTCGGCCAGCAAGATCTCGACTAGGCGCGACGCCAGCGTTCGCACGCAGCATGCGGCCGACCCGACGTCGTCGCCGGGACGGGTCAGCAGCAGCGCGTCGCGTAGCGCCGCTTCGTCCTCAACCTTGTCGAACAGCCACAGACTCGATATGGTCTTTCCGCCTCAGCAGAGTTCTCTCAAATGCCCATGACCCGAGAGGAACATATCGCTTGGTGCAAGCAGGACGCACTTGAGGTTCTCGCCGAAGGTGATGCCCTTGCCGCGATCGCGAGAATGATCAGCGACATGCGTCTCCATCCCGAGACGTCTGAACCGATCCCCGATGGACTAGTTCTCTTCGCACTCAAGTCCGCGGCAGTCGGAGACTTCCGATATGTGCGTCAGTTTATAGAAGGGTTCAACTAGGCACAATCGTCGATCGTGGATTATTAATTCGCTAGCGAGTTGGGGAAGATCATCATTCGATACTACTTGTCGATGCAAGCTCGGTATGCTAAAGCACTTTGCGTAGCAAAAGGAGGAGCAGGTGAAAGTCAAACTTGTGCCACTGTCGGTAAAAAAGTCCGGCAACGCCTCTAAAACGTGCATATTGCGGGCTAGCAAGTAACGCTAGGCCGTCAAGGGCTGGAGGCTCTTCGCGCGTCCAGCCCTAACAAAACGACGAAGGCGGGGTGCATAGCGTTAAAGCTTGTGCTGCCGATGACCGGGCAACACGCGATAGCTCCAGACCGTGTTTTGAGGCTGCAGCCAAGGCGGCGGGGGTAAGCTTCGCCTCTTCATGACCATTCCAGGGAGAGGGCTTGGTGCGCCGGACACTGTGTAGGAGTGTTGTTTGCGAACAAGCGGGCGAGTCCGTGCGCCTTCTTGATACCAGAACCCAGTTTCACGTTGAAATAGCGGGCATTGACGAGGTCTTGCAGCAGACCGCGCTTCTGCCGGAGGTTGTGGCCAATTTCGTTGAACCTCTCGGGTTCCTGGATGAAGACATTCCCCTTGGCAGTCTACGGGCCAAGCAGCGCCCTTGGCGCAAGCAGCTTGCGGACCTGCACAGGAACGCGGTTCTGTCAGCCTTTGTTCAGAGACTGCGGGAAAGTGTTCCTTACTATCGCGAGAATAGTCGCGAACTGGAGGCGAAATCAGGCTTCGTTGGACTGCCCCAAGCTCCTCGGCTGTCAAAAGCCGATCTCCGCGAGCATTGGGCTGACATGCTGGATCCCCAAGTCAGCATAGCAGGCGGGCTGACCGATGGATCGCTCGAAATCGCCCAGACGAGCGGCTCATCAGGCGAGCGGCTGCAGGTCATCGCCCAGCTCCGTTCCGACCACTTGCCGCCTTACCCGGAACAGGTCTGGGGTATTGCGCCGCTACCTGACGCCGTGCGGGCAGCAGTGATCACAAGCCCCAACTGCGTAGTCAGATATTGCGGCCTGGCATCGGCGGCGCGCGAGGATCGCCTGATCGAACGAACGACGCTTCATATTGCTGGAAATCATGACATTTTTCACGCGGACGACAGTCTCGTCCGACAGTTTGCAGAGGATCTTGAGAGTTTCCGCCCCGACATTCTGGTTGCGAATCCGGTCTATCTCAACTGGCTTACTGCCCGGGCAAGGGGACTTGGCTTGCATTTACCCTCGGTTTCCCTAGTACTCGTAACTTACCAGTACACTCCTACGCTGCAGCGCCGCGCGATCGAAGCAGCCTGGAAAGCTCCCGTTTATGACATTTATTCGGCCACTGAATGCGGCGGCCTGGAGGTGGCAGTCGGCTGCCGATGTGGGCACTGGCACGTGTTCGAAGACCACAGTTTCGTCGAGATAGAAGCCTGCAAGACTGCTGGCTTGCCGCCTGGGGTCGGCGATGTGCTGATAACCACTCACGCCAGTGAGGTCATGCCTCTCCTCAGATACGAGATCGGCGACCTGGCAGCCTGGTCTGAGGTCGATTGCGAATGCCCGCTCAGCGACTGGCGCACTTTGATCTTCCACGGACGCTCTCAGGAAACACTTCTAGCGGGCCGCCGCCGCGTCACGACGCGGCAGGTCGACAGTGCGGTCGCTGAGGTCGCCGGTATTGCGTTTGCGCAGGTGTATGCCCAAGATGGTGGATTTTGCGCAGACGTCATTCCGTCCGAATCTGGAGGCTTCAAGGCAAGCGAGCTGCGGGAGGCCTTTTTCGATAAGTTTGACATACGCTCCCTCAATGTCAGAGAAGTCCGCGCGCTGCGGCCGCTGCCCTCCTTAAAGTACCCGCTGGTGCGTCCGGCGGCGTAGAGAGGCGTTTCCCATCATGCCATCCGGCCTTCGATCTGACTTCCCGATGCTTGAACGCCGGGTGGCGGAGCGTCAGGTTATTTACCTGGATTCGGCGGCTACTGCGCTCAAGCCCCGCACGGTAATCGAGGCTGAGCGCAGGCACGCGACTGAGGTAACCGCCAATGTCCACAGAGGCAACCATGCTCTTTCGGAAGAAGCCTCGGAATTGCACGAGGCCGCCAGATGGACGATGGGAGAATTCCTCAACGTCGCCCCTGCCGATGTGATTTTCGTCCAGAATGCGACGGGTGCGATCAACGTGGTGGCGTCCGGGTTGGGTCTTGCAAGGTCGGACAGGATCCTGGTATTCAGCTCCGAACATCATTCCAACATCCTCCCCTGGATGCGGGCGGGGCAGGTCGTCTGGCTGGATGTACCACCCGACAAGGCGGTCGGCCTCGACTTGGTGGCAGACGCTTTGGCGAAGTATCGCCCCCGCCTGCTGGCGTTTGCACATGTCTCAAATGTCTTCGGCGTGGTGCAGCCTGCCAGGGAGATCTGCCAGCTTGCACGCGAAGCCGGCGCGCTTAGCTGCGTGGACGCGGCACAGGCGATCTCCCATTTCCCGGTGGACATCCAGGAGATCGGCTGTGATTTCTTGGTTTTCAGCGGCCACAAAATGCTGGGCCCTCCCGGCATTGGCGTCCTAACCGGAAGGCGCGATGCCCTCGAGATGATCGAAGCGACGGCTCTAGGCGGCGGCTGCGTCACCTCGGTGACCCGGCATTGTTACTCGCTGAAGGCTTTGCCCGGCCGCCTAGAGCCGGGCACTCCGAACATCAGCGGTGTACTGGGACTCGCCGCCGCCGCCGACTACATCGTCAAGATTGGCTGGGAACAGATCCAGAACCGCAACCGGACGCTCGCTGCGTGTCTGAAGGACGTGGTGAGCAAATTGCCTGCCTGCCGCGGACTTTATTGCCGGGACGAGTCGACAGTGCCGATCGTCAGCCTGTTTGCGCCCGACGCTGTCGTTCGGATCGAAACAATTGCATCCGCGCTCAGCGATGAGTTCGGGGTGATGGCCCGGGCAGGGTTCCACTGTGCTTATCCGCTCCATGAGGGTTTGGGCCTTTCGGGAGGCACCCTGCGGCTATCTGCACATTTCTATAACGAACCTGCCGAAATCGGCTGCGCTGGTGAGGCATTGAATGTGCTGCTGACGCGTTTCCAGCGGGCAGGGGAAGGATGATGGCCTGATGACAAACGAACTCCAGCTGTCCCCACGAATCTTCTGGTCACGCAACCTGCTTTGCCTGGTGAGCTGCCAGATGGCTTACACGGCCGCTGGCTCGGTTTGCTTAGTGGTGAGTGGCCTCGCAGGCTTTTATCTGGCCGATCACAAGATACTGGCCACATTGCCATTCGCCCTGATCCATGTAGCGACCGCCCTGGTCACCTTCCCCCTTTCGCTGCTGATGCATCGCCTGGGGAGAAAGACGTGCTTTATCTTCGGCTCGCTGGCAGGGGTGGCTGCCGCAATCCTCTGCATGACAGCGATTGTCGTGCAGTCATTTCCGCTCCTGTGCGCTGGAAGCGCCTTGTTTGGAGTGTTTCAAGCAACTTCGGAATACTATCGCTTCGCCGCCGCCGAATCGGTGGCCGAACGTGCAATTCGCCAGGCGGTCGCCTGGACGATCGGACTAAGTCTGGTCGGAGTGCTTGTCGGCCCGCAGCTTGGCGCGGTCCTCGATGCGGTCCTCGCGCCACCGATGTTCCTGGGCAGCTACGCCGCTGTCGCGGCGTTCTCGATCGCATCGGCCATCCTTGCATTCGGCATTGAGGACAGGCGGTCACGTGTTCCGGTGGCGCACGTCGGCCGGAGCCTGGGTGCGGCCCTTAGGCGGCCCGCCGTCGGATTGGCGCTGGTGGCCTCGGCGGTCGCGTTTGGCGTGATGGTAACGGCCATGACGGCATTGCCGGTCGCCGCTGTAGGTTGTGGCCTCAGTGTCGGGGCGACCGGAGGCATCATACAGCTGCATCTGATCGGCATGTTCATCCCGTCGATGTTTGCTTCCCGGCTCGTGACAAAGTTTTCGGCGCGTCAACTCTTGAGCGCTGGCGGCGTCATCATGATCGCCGGATTGGGAAGCCTGTTTGGCGCAAAGGCGTTCATCCCGTTCGCGATGGGACTATTCCTGGTCGGCGCGGGTTGGAACTTCGTGTATGTGAGCGCCACGGAGATTCTCGCCAGCATTCCGGATTCTGAGGAGCGGGCGACGGCGCAGGGGTTCAACGAACTGCTTGAGTTCGCGATCATTGGCGCTTGTGCGCTCGGCGCTGGCGCATTCTACGTGCTCTTCGGCTGGAACACCCTCATCATCACGCTTGCCACGACTTCGTTGTGCCTGCTGGGGGTCATTCTCGCCAGCACCGTAAAACTTCGCTTCGCACCGTGATCTCGGTGGCTGGGACACCAGCGGGCCGATGTCGATCCCGACGAAAAGCTCCCCGAATTTCTTGGAGAAAGGCGAACCGGAGGCGTTCTGGATGGCAGTTGAGTTCAATCTCAAATCAGGCCTCATCCGGATGGTTTTCTTCAGACGAGATCGCAGTGAACTCAGGCGCATCGAGGTCGGGACAAGAACTGTTCCCACCAACACGCTAAGGTCGAATGGAGCATGAACGTCATGCGGCGCCGAGATTTATTCCGAGAGGAACTCTTCGCGTTGGTCTGGGAAAGGCTGTCGCAAAGGAGCTCGGCGTTTCCGATGTGGCACTCGCGCGGTAGGCCCTTTGCCGTTGGCCGAAAGCCGCTCCGGGGAGCGCAGGGGAGCGCCGGCCAAGTTTGGGCCCTCGTGTGATCGGCCGATAACCGTTTAGACCCTAATGCGCGGAACTACGCGCTCTTCTCGAGAGCTCAGAGCATAGGCTGCTCGTTCCGACAGTGGCCTTCCCCATCCCAGGACAAAACGCTCCCACCGGTTTCGACGCCTAGTGCGGCCGATGGATCAAGGGAGCTTGTGCGCGTGCACATCTACTTGGCATAGCCGTGCCAGGTCGCGCCTATCCTCGTCCCGCTTGATCGGGAAAGCGCCTAGAAACCAGTCCAGGATGTCCTTAGGCGTCGGCGCGGCCGGTCCTGCCCAGGCTGCGGCAATGGACGTGTGCAATTGCATCAGCGCCGCACGAGCTTCGTCCGTCCTGCCTAGCTTGCGCAGGGCGGCCGTTTTCCAACCGGCAGTGTCGACGATTGCGTTCTTGGACCGATCGGCCGCCGCGATTGCGGCTTCGAAATCTCCGGCAAAATAGCGGATTACCGCGATGTGTGACCACTGATAGTCCAAAAACATCGATGTCAGATCCATCGCACGCCCCAGCAGACGCGACGCAGAATCGACGCGGCCCATGAACGCCATGCCCAAAGCAGCCGACACCAGTGTCTTGGGACTGTTGGGGTTGAGTTCGGCGGCCAGTTCGTAGTGCACTTCCGACTGTTCGAAGTGTCGGGCCATGGCTGTCGACCAGGCGACGACCAAATGATTGCGTGCATCCAGGGGATCGAGCGCCACGGCGCGTTGGGCGAGCTCGGCAGCCCTCTCCGTTATCGAAGGATCGGCAGCAATTCCCGGCCGGATAAATTGTCGCGAATTGTGGATGCTGGCCAAACTGGCGTAGGCAGGAGCGAAGTTCGGGTCGGCAGCGATCGCGCCTTCGAACAGCCGTTCGGCCTCGTCTTCGGCATCTGGCGTCCAGCGAGTCAGCAAGTCCTCGCCGCGCAACCAGGCATCATAGATATTGAGATTTTGCGGGAGGCCCCTGACCTGGCGCGACAGCCTGTCATGCGAAAGGTAAACCTCCAAAGTGGAAGCAATCCTTCCGACCAGCTGCCTCTGCAAGGCGAGCCAGCTTCCAAGCGAAAATCTAAACGAATCGCTCCAAATGACCTGGTTCGTGCCGGGATCGCTTACCGAGACGATCAACTGCATGTCGTCTTGGTTGTCCACGCAATGGGCCGTCAGCAGATAGTCCGTGCCGGGACTTTCGGTTGCGGCATCTTTCAACTCGATGACTGTGAACTCGCGAAATTTGGATAGATTGGCGATTAATTCGGAGCGGAATCCCCAGACCAAAAGAGAAATTTTCTTTGTTCGAGCCTCAAACTTTGCGACCGCGAGCGTTGGCGCGGGTCCGCTCGGCCGCAGTGATTTCTTTTTGTTGAACAATAGGGGCTCCGGACCCTTAAGCGCCTCGGCCAAAGCCGTCGTTTCCATGCTAGGCAGCAATTGATATCGTTCGCTCAGAAGGTCGCGCAGATTTTCGTAGACGCGCATTGCGGCGGCGACATTCTGCAGTTCCGCATGGTGACGGATGAGACAGCGCGCAGCGCGCTCATGGCTGGGCTCAAGCACCAGGAGGGCATTAGCTGCCCTGCGCATTGCAGGTTCGGATATCTCGAACCGTTCCAGCATGGCCTCCAAGGCCTCCAATGCGTGGTCACGCCAGTTGTGTCTGGTCACGCTCAGCCACGCGCTGAACAGGTCGCTGGTGTCTTCCAGGCCGAATAGGATCGCGTCGGACCAATCCGATCGTCTGAGCAGCAGGTCGTCAATCTTGCCCTCTCCAAGATCCTTCAATATGCGAACGACATCGACGGTGATGCGCGAAGGGCTCAACCCGATAATATTCCCGCGCCTGAGAATTCCTGCCGCCGAGTTGCCCGCAATTGATCTTTCGGCGATCTGCAGGCAGTTCGCCATTGCACGCCGAGCAGCTACCGGGCTTCGTTCTGGCCAGATCAAGGTAGCCACCCGGTCATGCACGTCCTGAAAATTACTGGAAAGTGCGAGATATCCGATCAGGGCCTGCGCTTTCAGGGAACGCAGTGCGATTGCTTCGCCATCTTCCCTGTAAAGGCCAAGCCCATCGATGACCGAAATCAGTTGCTGATGCCCGTTATCCGGGACATCAGCGACATTGGAGGCAACCACGTTGTAGAGCGTCAGCGGCTCAGGCATGTTTTTTAATGCGGGCCGCCCGGCGAACCGAAAACGCCACCGCCCGGTGTTGCGGGCCGCCCAATAGACGTCTTGGGTCACACACACACCGCCTGGCTCAGCCATAGCCTGCACTCGGGCAGCCACGTTTATCGCATGCCCGAATACGTCGCCGTCACGGCGATGAACCTCTCCAATATGCAATCCGATCCGGAACCGACTGAAAAACGCTCTCCTGTCCAGGAGCTCAGCCAGGCTATCCTGCATGAAAATGGCGTAGTCGATGGCGTTCGATACACCCTCGAACAGTATCAGGACCCCGTCGCCTGTCGTCTTGATGAACTCGGCGCCGAATTCCTCGCAATGGGTTTGGAAGAGTTGGAAACACTGCGAAACGAGATCCAGGGTCCCAAGTTCGTCGGCCGCGGTTAGCCGGCTATACTGAGCCAGGTCCGCAAACAGGATCGACTTGAGGGTCGCTCGCTCCAATCTCGCTCCCATGGTCGCCGCCCAATGCCCCGTCGATTATGTTATTGTGCTCCCCAACACAGGTTTAGTCGACGGTACAACGATCTGATGCCAAATGCTTTCATGGACGGTTTTAGCGACCTTATCAGGGTCGGCGAATTGTTCGACGTGATTGACCTGCCGGTGATGGATGTTCCGGCTCATTTCGCTGTCGCAATCCCTAGCGATGCTCTGTTGCGGATGCCGTCAGCGCCGCGCGCAGCAATGCCCGAAACGGGGAGGCTGGCGAGCGGCCGAGGATTGAGCATCAACGATTGCCGAGCGAGTTGCCTTGGCGAGGCAGCCGAGCTCTTCAGTTGCTGCTCGTGGGGTGACGAGCCGTTGGTCACCGCTACGGTCGACGAGATCGGATCGGCGGCAATCTCTCCTGAAAGCTTGAACGGCTTCAGTCCCGATCAACTCGCCGCCCGCGCCGTGTGGAACAAGGAAAACACCGGCTTCGATTGGCGACCGCCGATCAGGGATGAATCAGCCGCGCTGAACTGGCTGAGGGTTGAAGATGCATTTGGAGGGGATGCCGCGTTCATACCGGCAGACTTCGCTTTTATAGGACGTCGAGAGGCTTGCGATGAGGACGCGATCGCCATCGGCGATAGCAGTGGTTGCGCAGCAGGGACTACCGCAGACGCTGCGAAGCTTGCGGCTATCTTGGAACTAGTCGAGAGGGATGCGACCGGCAGGTGGTGGTATGGCAGAAGGCAGCGCCAAACTATTGATTTGTCCTGCCTTTTGGGCATCGAAACGCTTGTGGACTGGCTGTTGGATCGCGAACGTCGAACTTGGCTCTTCAATATTACCTCAGATATCGATATCCCGGTGGTGGCTGCCGCTTCAGCAGAACCGGACGGCAAGGATGTCACGCTAGGCTTTGCCGCGGGCACAAGCCTGCAGTCCGCCGCGACAGCCGCCTTGACCGAGATGCTTCAAATGGAGATTTCGCTCGGGGCTTCCCCAGCGCTTGGAGACAAAGCTGGCACTTGGTCACGATGGCGAGAGAAAGTCTCAATGGAAACCCGGCCGCTGGATATGGCGCCGGTCCAACACGTCGCGCCAAGTCTACCTCATCGCGCGATTGAAAGCGACCTGCCGGACGTGCTCGACGCCTTGGCGCACAGGGGAATCGATTTGTGGTTTGCCGAAATGACCCGCCCGGAAATCGGCATTCCGGTGTTTCGCGCTTTATCGACCCGCCTTTGTCACTACAAACCACGGTTCGCAAGAGCCCGTCTCCTTGCTCCCGATGGCCGCGATTTAAGCTACGACGCCGGTTCGCCAGCGGACCAGCCGCTGCTTTTGATTTAGTGTCTCAGCGGCATGAGCTGATCGTGCTGTTCCCACAGATTTTCATCAACACGCGTGTTGACGAGAGGGCGCTGCCCATGATGGCGATACTAAGTTCCAGGGGCATCCGCCCAAGTCGCCCGCGAAGAGCGGTTCCTGACTGACCAGGGGGACAGATTTACATAGAAGTTCTCGCAGCGGACCAGGGCAGCGGCATACTTATCGAAGGTTAAGTGGTCGACCGCAAAGCCTGTGGTCCTGGCGTCTTGTAAGCGCTGGTGCGGTCTCGGGCGAACGTGGGGGAGCGGCAGCGCTTTTTCGGCGGCGATGGCGCTCCCCGCGTTCAAAAAAACTCTGGGCAGCGTTAGCGCGACTGTCCAGACAGGTTTGCCTCTAAGGCGCTCGCATTGAGCCTGTTTCGGCGATTGGCCGGTACCGGCATGATCGCGCCAGGCGCATGGTGGTCGGCAACCAGGGTTGCGCAGTCATCCGGGGCTGGAGCCCAGCCTGCCAAGGGCGGTCCGGCCGGTCCGGCCCTTTCTTATTTCTAAGTGAGCGGACCAAAGACGTCGAAGGCTGGCAAGCGAGAGGTAGTAGTGGAAAGATTGTCGCGACCCGGATCGGCCGGACCGATCGGTTCATCATGCATCCCGGTGGAGAGCTTGCTTGGTGCAGCGTCGAATGGCGGGGTTTGGGCCGTGAGCGGTCGGTCCGCTATCAGAACGCGTTTAGCGGATAGCTGCCCATCGAGCGTATCGTTTTTTAGGTCCTCGAGGTCCAGCCAAAGGGGTTCACTCCACATCGTCTCACTTGCGAGATCCGTTGATCGGGCGCATAGAATGAGAGGCTAAGCTGGGAGGCACGTTTATGGCACGGCTATACATTAAGGACAACGATGATCCAACGCGCCCGAGCAAAGATGGATATTCCAATTTCGCCCTGAAGGCGATCTTAAACAATGGCAATTTTAAGGCGTTCGTCGGCGCTCAAGACGATGACCGGGCTGATCTGGTGCAACAACATGCGGGCAACGATTCGAAGGGGTTAAAATGCGTTGTTACTCACCTTTTGATTGGTGGAGGCGAGGAACCTATCGACCATGACAATTGTCTGGTTGAGATAGTGGAAGACTTACAGAAGAAGGGTTCAAAGTCCAAGCACAACATCTCGCTGCCTAAGCAATGGACAAGCGGGGTTGAGATCCCAAACATTGCCTATCTGGATAAATACGTCACCGCGATTGTTGAGATCGTCAAGGACGAGAAAGATCCGGTCAAGGCAAGAAACTTCCTCTTCGGGTTAATGCTTCTCACACGTTGCAGATAGCACGTGCGCCAGCGCCGCAAGCGGCACGCTGGTGCAACTTCCGCCGTTGTGGAGCCTTTGACCTGGTCATCGAAGGTGGGGCGATGAGAAGGCGGAGCAGTATTGCCGGCGCATTGGTCGCGCTTTTGGTTGGTAGTCTCTCTTCTGAAACGGTTGCTCGCGCAAGACAATGCCCTGCGAGCTTAGATCAGATCGTCATAACACAATCCTTGATCGTGACATTGCTCGATTGGCCAAACTTATTCTCGAAGACCGATTTTAGTTTCGCCCACACCATCGATTCCATTCTGGCGAGCCTCAAAGTTGACCCAGATGCCAATCGCATCGGCTTCGTGCAAACTCTCCTCGACACTTACGACATTGACCAGCAGAACAACCCCGACAGTATGCTGCCCATGGCGATCGAAAAGCAGCGCAATAACGATATCCCGAGCGCTGATATGCTCTTGGATGCCAGTTCCGGGCTACAACCCGTCGCTCTGGTCAATCGCTTCGACCGCGCCCCGCGCGACGGGGCGAACTGCGGCGAATACCGGATCGTATACGCGATGAAGTACCGGTTGCGGACAGGAGGGTTGGGGCGCTTCTTCCTCAACTTTGAGGCAGTGCTACCCAATCCTGAACGCGAGCGCGGGATTGCCGGCTGCATGCCGGTTGCCGAATTCTGGAGCGGTCTGTCTGGGAAATCCGAAGAGCAAATGGCGGCCGATCTTGAAAAATTTTACTACGAAGGTTTAGGATCCGGCTTTGTCGCGGCGGTGCTGGCCAAGAACTACGGCATACCGGACGGGCAAGTTCGCGGCAATGCTAACCTTAACGGCGCAGAGCACTGGCAGTTGCGTGAATGGAAGATTGTGCCTCCTTCCAAGACCTCCGGCTCGGCCTTCCGAATCGAAACCGTGAAGAACAATGCCTTGGCAGAGTTTTACCGCGATGACAGTAAAGGCGCGATAAACGAGAAAGCGCAGGAGCAGCAACGCATAGACTATCAGCGGGCCTTTGTTGATCAGAACCTGCATCAACTCTTCAGTCCCGAGCTAACATCATCGCCCGCGCCGGGCGACGATCCGGCGATAACGGCCTACATGCTTGGTCTGTTGAACGATTTTGGTGCCGCCATCGACAACCGGTTCAACGAATTTCAAAGCATATCCTCGAACTCCGAGGACGATCCTGAGTTGGAAGCCTCAGGGCTCAAGCCGAGAATTGACGCGGCACTTTCCCAGTTGGGCCTTTCATCGAAAGGCGTCTCATCAGACGAGGCCCTGGCAAGGGCGGGAGCGATTACGTGCGGGGGTTGCCACGCGTTTTCGAATGGCAAGACGGTGGGACACGTCGCCGGTAGGGAGATTAGATGGCCCAACAGCCTCGGTTTCGTTCATATCGACGAAAATGGGAACACCTCTCCGGCGCTCCGGGAATGGAACCTGCCATGGAGGCGGCAAAAGCTATATGAAATGCTTTGCACTGAGCCAAAGTTGCCGGAGCCCGGTTTCGAGGAGGAGCTTGTCTTGCGGAATGAGTTGGCAGAGTTGCTCACCGCGCTGATCGAGAAGAAAACGTCCCTAGACGGCCAAAAAACGGATAACCGATTCCGTTCGTTGGTCGATAGGTTGACAAGTATTGATCTCGAAAAAGGGGGTTACTTCGTCCGTTACCGCCGCACGCACTAGCAGTGGATAAGGTCGGCGCCAACCCCGCTATCACGCGGCTTAGCCAAGATGCCCAGGGCCGCTTCTCTCAAGGCACGGCATGGAATTTATCCGGCGCGATCAGGCAGTCAAGAGCGGTACATACCTAGGCTATGAAGCCGCAACCCTACGGTCACGAAGTCCAGATCGCCGTGTCCTAAGGGATCGTGTCGTAGGTGAAGTTGTAGTCTCGCAACACGTCGGTCGGTTGGTACTCGTCCCCTTTGCCATCTATGCGTCCCCGTTCGGAGATAAGATGGAGGTTCTTGCGAGCGCGCGAACTGACTACATACAGTAGCTTCTTGGCGCTATCCTCACCGTTCGGGTCTGCGAAGTGGGGCACCATGCCCTCAAGCAGCGCATAGGCGATTACTGAATCATACTCAGCGCCCTTCACGCCATGGATCGTTGAAACAGTGATCCCAAACCTGTTCTCGAATACCTTGCGAAACGAGCCTATGTCGCCGATGAATTCGGCTCCCTCCTTCGCAAGCTTGTCGATACGCTCCTTCGAGTGACCTTGCCCGGATCTAATCCGGTTTGAAGTTCGTTCTGGCCCATCGAGAGGACTAGGACATGAAACGTAGCCGCTTCTCTGAAGAGCAGATCATCGGGATTTTGAAGGAACATGAGGCCGGGGTATCGGTTGCCGATCTGTGCCGCAAGCACGGGGTTAGCGACGCCTCGATCTACAACTGGAAGGCCCGCTTCGGCGGGATGGATATCTCCGAGGCTCGGCGACTGAAGGCGCTGGAGGACGAGAACACGCGGCTAAAGCGGCTTTTGGCCGACGCCATGCTCGACAATGCCGCGTTGAAGGATCTTGTGGGAAAGAAATGGTGACGCCCGCGGCCAAGCGGAAAGCTGTCGCTTGCCTGAAGGAAGGCTTCGGGATGAGCGAACGGCGGGCGTGTAAAGCCATCGGCTGTTGCCGCATGACGGTTCGCTACGAGACCAGCAGGCCGGACGACCGCGAGGTTCGCGAGCGGATGAAGGCGATCGCGCAGGAACGTCGTCGGTTCGGCTACCGGCGTCTTCTCGTGATGCTGAGGCGGGAGGGCCTGATCGTGAACCACAAGAAGCTGTTCCGGCTCTATCGGGAGGAGAAGCTCGCCGTTCGCCGCCGTGGCGGCCGCAAACGGGCGATCGGGACAAGGGCGCCGATGCTGGTGCCGCTGAGGCCCGACGAGCGCTGGTCGCTCGACTTCGTATCGGACCAGCTCACCGACGGGCGCCGCTTCCGCATCATGGCCGTCGTCGACGACTGTACGAGAGAGTGCCTGGCACTCATCGTTGATACGTCTCTTTCGGGCATGCGGGTTGCCCGCGAATTGGACCGGCTCATTACCGAGCGCGGCCGGCCGAGGATGATCGTCAGCGACAATGGCAGCGAGTTCACCTCGAACGCCATCCTTTCCTGGGCGGATCAGAGCCGCGTCGAATGGCATTACATTGCGCCCGGCAAGCCGATGCAGAATGGCTTCATCGAGAGCTTCAACGGCCGACTGCGCGATGAACTGCTCAACGAGACGCTGTTTACCTCGCTGGCTCAGGCGCGCGTAGCCATCGCCCTGTGGCGCGCCGACTACAACACCGCGCGGCCGCACTCCCAAATCGCCTGGCAGACACCGGCCGAGTTCGCCGGCACCTTCAATCCGCGACGGTCGCTCGCGCTGCGCTATGCCAAAGGCTCCGCGCCAGCGCCCGTCCCTTCACCCGCCCAGCAGGGCACAACCCACGCCGGAAACGAACTCAAAACTGGATAGAAACTGGGGGCAAGGTCAGGGTCGCTAATTCAGAATGGACGCGCCGCCAGCGGTGGAATTGAAGGTGGCGTCAGGACGCGCGCCAAGCCCGCGGTGAAATACAAGGACGACAAGGGCGACAAGGGCGACACCTGGACGGGTCGGGGCGCTACACCGAAGTGGCTCGCAGCATACGAAGCTGAAGGCAAAAGCCGCGAGCAATTCCTGATTAAATAGGACAAGGCAGTTCAGGTGGCCGGTAGCACCTCGACAGCCGACGCCTTATTGCGTGACTTCCACTCAGTCGCATACATCAAAAAATTCGTGCCCCGCTCTGTCAATTTGTAGCTGGTGATCGATTTAGCCTCGCCGTTTAAGTAGGATCTCGTGCTCAGCAGCCCGTTCTTTACGTATTCATTCATCACGGTTTCCATCTCGTAGTCTTCGAGCTGGTAATTCTCAAAGTCGCGAAAATGCTCAAGGAGGTCTTCCGTGTCGGGATCTCTTACCCAAACCGAGTCCAGATCTAAAAACAGATCCAGGAGAGACCTAACTTCGTTATCGGTCTCGCCCCAGGAAAGGGCGTTTTCGATGCTGTTCTCCTCCAGGCGACGGATGCGCCAGACATAGTCGCTGGGAATATGCAGCTTGTCGTCCGCTGTTAGCTGATCCACCTGCTCCTGCAGCGAGCGCCGCTCCTCGGAAAGCTTGGCCAACTCATCCAGGACGCTGCCGGAGGGTACCTTATCGGCGCGCACCCAGCCTGTCCGGGGTTTGGTGCGAAAAAGCTCATTAAGGGCCAGCTGAACTTTGGCGCCAAGGTCATCGGCACCCCGCCAGTATTTGACCGTCTTTTTCTGACAAAGCCTGCGGAATTTCTCGACCTTGTCCTTTTTCTCGAATTCCACCTTATCGGATGGCCAGGTCTTGCGGGTATTGGTGTCAAGAAGCAGCCCAGCAACCGGCACTTTCTGTTTCACGGCATACTCATATTCCATTTGAGTGTAGCTCTTGCCGCGAAGCTCTGACCCGTACCTCTCGGCAACCACCACCAGGTAGTAATCACTCTCGTCAATCCGGCGCGTGATGTAGTCCCATTGGCTGTCGTCGCTGGCTTGGAACGCTTCCATCCCAACGGGAATATGACCCATGTTTAAAATCGCCTCGATAACTGACCTGCGTTCCTCCTTGAGGTCTTCAAAGGTCGAGCTAACAAAGATCTGATACTTGATGTCCATCGAAGCCTCCGGCGCCGGACTTTAGTGTACCCGATTCGGCCATTTATATAGTTCTCCGGGGCGGCGCATAAAAATTGCCCGCCACCTGGCTGAACCGAGAGGGCTGGAACGATGTGGTGCCCGGCGACGCACCCACGATGTCCGCGGCCGATATGGCGGCGGCGCAGAACGTAGCGACGAAGCCAAGGCGGCGCATGAAGCGCAGATGGCGGCGCTCGCCCGGAAGGGGAGCGACGAGCTGCTGGGGGTGGGCAAGTGACCCGAACCTACCGCCAGAACAGGTACCTAGGCAGAAAGCTCGCCCGTACCTATAGTCGTGCTGGCAAGAGCGCGGGCGGGTGCTTTGAAACGTTATATCTGGAGGAAATCTACGGCAGTTTACCAAAGTTTCCGTGTCCGCGATGCAGTAGCGGCGGCTTAAAGCTGGTCAAGGATAGCATGCAGAGCCGCGAGACGGGCTACTCGGCTACGGAGGTCAGAGAAGCGGTGGCTTACGCGCACTTGGGACGGAGCGTTTCGTCTGTCTGCTGGCCTGCGATTTCGGGTTCTGTGGCGAAGTCGTTTCCGTGGGAGGCGATATCGTCCGCACGGATGAGGCGGCCTACAACTTGGATCTCGAAGAAGAATTCGATATTGAAGTGGTCGCCTACTGGCCACGTGCCATCTTGCCAGCGCCGCCGGTGTTTCCAATCTCGAAGAACCTGTCCCAGGACTGCGCATTGCACCTCAGGAAGGCTTTCGAATTGCTTTGGGTTGACCCTGCTTCCAGCGCCAATCGCATTCGCATCTTTGTGGAATTTCTGCTCGACCAATTCGGCATCTCTCGAACAGGAACCAACAAGAAGGGGGCGAGCTACGACCTTGCTCTTGCCGACCGGATCATTCTCATGGAGACATCTAAACCTGGCCACAAGTCCGTGTTCACCGCCATGCGGAAAGTCGGCAACTATGGAAGCCATGCCGGCAAGGCGAAGTTCGAAACCCTCATCGACTGCTTCGAGCTGCTGGAAGCGGTGTTGATCGACCTGGTGGATGGCCGGCGAGAACGGTTGGACAAACTGACCGCAGGGCTGCTGGATGAAAACGCCAAATTCTAGGCCTTGACCGGCAGAACAAAGAAGGAACATATTCCTACCCTGAAACCTTGATTGGCGGCCATGAGACACCGACGCGGCATTGATCTGGTCGCACCCTTCCCTCCCGTTCGCCACCATGAGTATGAGGCGTCAACGGGCGTCTACAGTACGGTGCGCAGTTTGAGGGAG
Organism: Mesorhizobium sp. M0062; assembly: GCF_040323125.1. NCBI lineage: Bacteria > Pseudomonadati > Pseudomonadota > Alphaproteobacteria > Hyphomicrobiales > Phyllobacteriaceae > Mesorhizobium > Mesorhizobium sp. M0062. The sequence continues at coordinate 93,438 of NZ_JAMYUO010000014.1, read as the reverse complement.
TGGGAGGTGCTGGGCGCCAAATGTGTCAAATGCGGGCATATTGGCTGGTTGGATACGGCGAAGGTGATGCGCGAGTACGGCAACGAGTACCAGCACAACATGAGTGGGAAGATGGTCTGCCGGTGGCGGAAACAAGACCGGCAACAAGGTGCTGGTCGGCGTCCTCGGGCGCAACTGAGACCCTACCAGAAATCCTTGATACCGGCCTTGCGGGATTCTTTCAGCACGTCCACCTGGTCCACAACCCCTCGGAAGTGCATGATGTTGTACGGCGGACTGGTGAACCGCTCGCAATAAACGATCCGCTCATACGGCTGTTTGTGGATGCCGGCGAAATAGCAATAAATCTGCGGGTAGTTGTAATATTTGTCCCCATCCCAATCTACCTGCTCGATGAACTCGTATGGCACGTATCCGATGCAATCGAGGTATTGGCCACCTTCCTCGCCCTTGGCGCGGTCGAGGAACCGCCATTTGTCGGTCTTCACGTCGTGGAATAGATTCCTTCCCGTCAGTGCGGCCATGAAACCGCGCTCATAGGTATCGACAAGGCCGAACCGGAACCATGGCGAAATCCCCGGAGCTTTGTCATCAATATCGGGATATTCGTCCAGCCTGCGGATATCCCGCATGATGGCATCCAACCGCAGCTTCTCGCGCTGGCTGTTAAAAATGTAGTCCTCGAAAGGCTTTTTCCATCTTTGGCGAAGCTCCAGCTTTTGTTGCGCGGTCAGCTTGCGCTTGTTGCGATTCCAGAACCTCCAGCCAGACTTGAAGCCATCAACGGCGAGGCGGAATCCGGCAATCGATAAGTATTCAAGCATAGGTCAAGCCAGCGCCGCCGCCGTCCTCTCCTCCCACAGGATGAAGGCCACTGCTCGCGACTGAGCGTTCCAGGCACCGCCATATGCGACCAGGAACTTGCCAATGGTAATAAGCCCCCTGCACTCCATCTGCACGTCGATCTCACCCAGCTCGGCGCCCGACCTCAAATCGATGGCGACCACGCGCCCACTGGTTTCGCTCACCGCTATGAGGTTTTCCTGCAGCACAACCACTGCATTGTATGAGGAATGGACCGGCGACGGGATGAGCCTCACGGGCATGCCGTGAATGTCCACTACCGCCACGACGCCGTCGCCAACAACGACGACCTCAGAATTGTTGAGGCGGCACATGGCGTTGATAGCCTGATTGAAGGGAACGTCCCTCTCCCGGTCCAGGTCACCATCCACCAAAACAACGCCATGGTCGCGGGCAACCACGATGCGTTCGCCCATAGTGACCAGGCCCACCACCCGACCATCACGATTGCGAGGCCCTGCTCCTGGCACTGTGGGGCCTTGGTCCCCGAAAATGTCAGGCCGGCCGCCTGGGAACCACCAACGATCAAGGTCGCCATACGCATTAGCTGCCACCACGGTTTCAGTATTCTTGTGGAATTGGTATGTGGCGGCCACAAACTTCGTTCGAAGTCGCGAATGCTCGGTCCCGCCGCCTTGGAACCGGGGGGTCCAAGCCGACATGCCTTCGTTGGTCGCCAGCGCCAACCTGCCATCCTCAAGCTCGGCAACGTCGTTGACGATGCCGGCACGGTCGGCCACGTCGTTTGTGAGCTGGCCAGTCTGGCTTACCATATAGATGACACCGTTCCGGCTACAGAGCACCCCTCCGCCGTTCTTTAACGTGTAGCCAGCAGTGATCGCCCTAGCGTTGTTGGCATTGCGCAGGCTGAGCCTGACCTCTTTTACATCGCTGGCATCGCCCAGCGCATCCTGGATGAGCGTACCAACCAGTCGGACAAACTTGGTGCCGGATTGGATGACCTTTTCCAGCGACTGGACAATGGCCTCGGCCGATCCGAGCGACTCCTTCAGTGAGGCAGCCATGCCCTTCAGATCCTCAAGAACGCGGTCGGCGGTGGACGAAAGGAACTGAACGGTTCCCTCGAACATCACCTTGGCGTCGATCCTCACATTGACCGCGAAAGCGCTTGCGCTGAGGCGGCGGATTTGAACCCGGAGGTTTCGAAGCACGTCGACTTTCAAGCCGCTCAGGATCGAGATGTTGATTTGGTTGTTGGTGACGTGGACGTTGTTGATGACTTCCGTCGACGCTTTGACGATGGTCTGGCCAATCGGGCCTTCTGGGTTAATCGGAATCTGGCGGGTGTGCTGCTGGGCATCCAGGGCTTTTTGGGCGATCTCCTGAATGGCCGTTTTGGCATGCATATAGGCCTGGGCGTTGACGTAAATCCGGTTCAGCGTGTTCAGCATCTGCTCGACGGAATGCTTGCCGTCAGCGTCCAGATCGTTGATTTGCTCGACCAGGGCGTAGAGACGCCCATGCGCCATCAGGATGCGGGTCATGTCGTCGGCGGTGAAGGCTTCGGGATCAATGCCAAAGGTGTCCCGGAGCCCCTCCAGCTCAACCAGGTCCAGGTGGTCCTCGATGGGGTAATTGCTCTTGGCCACCAGCTGGCGGCCGAGATCTTCGGCGCTGTCTTGCAACCGCCTCAGCAGCTTGTCTTCATCAGCCATCGCAAATCCCCGCCCAAGAAAATCCCGCTGAAAACATAGTCAGCTTTGGCCGCAGTAAAAGGACTCGACGCAGTCGTTCCCAATTTTATTGTTGACGGCTGCTCTGGGCTGTCCCCCAATGAGTACATGTACAACAGTCTGCGCGGATAATCGGTCGGCCGTACGTCCTCGGAATCGACCTCGGCACCAAGATGGGTGTAGCTCGACTATATGCCGACGGCACCTTTGAAACCCACACCGTCAAGCATGAAGCGGATCTGTCCGCCCGGGAGCGGGGCGTTGCCGGCGTCATCAAGCGCCATGCCGAACCGGCCTGCCTGGGCGTCTGCATCGAGGATGCCGTTCTCCGGGCAATTCTCCAGCGTGAAGGACCTCCTGCCGATGTTGGGCGCTACTGTGCTCCAGTGCGAAGAGAGCGGCCTGCCCTACTACATCATCCACTCACCAAGCTGAAGGTCCACGCCACCGGCAAGGGGAACGCGAAAAAGCCCGAGATGCAGGCTGCTGCTCGGGCTAGATGGGAAAAGGACTTGTCGGAAGATGAGGCGGACGCAGCTTGGGCGACAGCTTATGCCATGAACAGCAACTTGTTCGTCTAGGAAGCGCCAGGCTCCCTGGAGCGAAAGCCAGTGACGACCCAAGCTCCTATAAACCAAAGCAGGAGGAGGGCCAGCGGGCCGGTGACACCGGCTAGAACCCCGAACCCGATAGAGCGCCACGGATGCGTGTTATCGAAGACCAGGTTCTCGTTGAAGATTTGCTCGTCCGATTTCCCGGAGTCTTCGGGATGTGCCTTCCGATAGCCTGCTAACGAGTAGCTGCACCAATCGGTCTTGGTCCCGGTTTGCTCGCTTAGGACCTGCCCGAACCTGTCGTCTTTAACGTAGTCAACACCGAGCTGCCCAACGGCCTGTGGACAAGGAAGCCCGATAGAGTAGCCAGCCTTCACATCATTTAAGGTGTTGTGCAGCCTCATTTGTCGCTGGAACTCGCCGTAGGTCACGACACCCACGAAAATCAGCCAGCAGATGCTGGCTACAGTCCATATGCGGAACATCCCGCGCCTGAAATTCATCCCCACCCCCGCCTTTAGTGGGCAGATCCCGTCTTGATGGGTGCTGCCGGCGGCGCCAAATTAGCATCCAATTGCTTCAGCGCCAGCCGGACAATATCAACCGAATTGGCCATGCTTGTCTTATGGTGCAGTCGCGCCAGGACAGCCTGGATCTCGGGCGAGCGCGCGAATTCAAGCAGGACCCGCTTCTTTGTAGGGTCGTTCCAGAGCTTTCTGGTTTTCCCTGATTTAGTGTCCATTCTCAGTGTCTTTCATTTTTTCGTTTTCGTAGGCCTTTACAAAGGCTGCTCTTCTCCTGTCGGCCTTCTCGCGCAAAGCCTTTGCCGCCAGGTGCATGTCTAACCATGCCTGCTCGGCGGCAATCCATTCGGCTTTGGCTTGTTCAAAATCCACGTTAGAACGGGATCTCGTCGTCGCACGGCGCCGGTGCTGGAAAACGCCCTGGTGACCGTCGCAGTCAGCCCCGACGAGGCCGATGATGGGGCGCCTCTGAGGACCGCTTCTGATGGGGCTAATCATCCTCGCCGTCTGCGGTGGCCTGACTTATGCCGACTATGCGACCGGCGGCGCCATCTTCGGCCCCATGGGGCCGAGCAAGTAGTGACGCTGGAGGGGGCGGTCTATAGCCTCGCTGCCCTGCTGGCTTTCATCATCGTGGGTGGCGTGCTGTGGCTGACGAGGACTAGACGCACCGATGACCGGCACCTCTAGTTGAAATTATGCTGTTGGAACGCCGAGTTCTGCTCTTGGGGAGGTGGCACGTTGACCAGACAGGTTGTAAAGCCGTTGTAATGTACTGAGCGGCGATAATGGAGGGCTACAAATGGCAGACGCTGTCCTGACGATCTTTTTCGAAAACGAACGACCCCTGCCTGTTGGGGAAATAGGCAAACTTCTTGAAGACATGGCTGGAGACTACCATCGGGCCACCGGAAGCCATCTCGTACTGTCAAATCTTGAAACAGGTTCGACGTGGATAATCCTGAAAGACATACTCAGTGCGGTGGTCGACGGTTCGGGAGCAGTTGCCTCTGCGGTGAGGGCTGCCGACAACCTGTATTCGTTTGCCAAGAAAATAAGGGACGGTCTTAAATCAGCCAAGACACCACCTACCGCTGTCGACGGCTATGCACGGCCATCGCCGGTGTTGAAGACCCTTGAAAGGTTGTCCAAAATCTCGATAGAGCAGGAATCCCCCTTTGGCGCGAAGTACCATCGCAATGAGAAAGGAGCGGAGACTGTCGAATTCACCTACCAGCCCTCAGAATCCGCGGAGATACGCAAAAACCTGAAACTGGAGAGAGAGATCCGCAAGGAAACGATGCAAGCCTCACGCGCAATCATTCATCGCGCACCCGATCTGCTTGAGCCTCCAACATCTGATGACGCACAGACGGCAAGATCCTTCCGGGTGCCGGCGCTAGGTGCTGATCAGAGTGAAAGCGCAGTCTTGGGTTGGATCAACATTCTGAAGGGCCTTGGCTACGAAGGCATCCTCCCGTCGATAGCGGCGGACTTTGAAGGACAGGGAAACTTTGAGGTGGCCAGGATTATCCGTACGCAAATCCGGACAGATGATCGGGGCACGGAACGTGTAACCGAATAATCCGGTCGAGTGCTGTCGCTGCGGGATTCACATCAGGTAGCCAAGGTGTAGAATCACCTCCTTTTAGGAGGCGCCATGACCCGCGACGAAGCCAAGGCAGCACTCATCCGGCAGGCGGAGAGCCCGCCAAACTCGCCATCCTGCGAGACATTTGACCCGCTATTGGCGGCTCTGGAAGAGGAGGCGGAAAGCGACGAGGACTACGTGTCGAACGCTGCCCACAAGCATGCCATCGGCGCGGGTTTTTGCCGCGTTTTTCATGTCATAGGATTTTGGCTTGGCCACCTCGAATTATAGGCGCGACCGGAATCCGCTGTCTCATGCCGTCGCATGCTGCCCAAATCGATAGCATGCTGCATGATGGGCTATTTGGCGGGTAACTTCCGAAACTCACAATAAGTTGTTGATTTTGTTGATGGTTTGGCGGAGAGAGCGGGATTCGAACCCGCGTTACGGTCTCCCGTAAACACACTTTCCAGGCGTGCGCCTTCAACCACTCGGCCACCTCTCCGTCCTTGCATTCGCGCCGGCCGGTTTTGCCACGCGGGTTGGGGAGATGCATCCCTTTGGGATTTGCGGGAAGACCCGCTTGATGGACACCGCCAACCAGCGGATGCCCTTCCCGGCGCCCGTCAATCAAACAGGCGCGGGGCTCATCTAGTCGATCCGGCGCCGAATGCCAAGCCATAACGGCAGTCTATTCGCTTTGCCGTCCACGCATCGTTTCACGGGGCGTTGAACGCCTCCGCTTCTAAGGCGCTTCGGTTCTGAATGGTGTGCACGGGCAAGGCGGCAGGGCCGGCCGTGCTTGACTTCGCCCCTCGCCACCTGTCGAGTGCGGCGGAGGCTTTGCGGGGGCAACGTCCAGACATGACATCGAGCAATGAACAGCCGGCCAGCGGAACGCCGGCCGGAGGCATGCCAGGCGGGCTGACGCCCGCAGGGCGTCCGGACAGCGGGCTGTCCTTCGTGCCCGTGGTCTGGCTCCTCTTCGTCATGGCATGGTCGGTCTACTGGCTGGTCTCGGCGCGGTGGCTGTTCGAGAGTTCCGGCCTGCCGGACAGGGTCTTCTATTTCGTGCTTGGCGGACTGGCCTTCGACATCGTCACCATCGTGTGGGGGCTTTATCTGCTCGGCCTCGCCTTAAGCCGTTCCGCGCGCTTTCCGCGTCATTTCACCATCTGGCAGATCACCACCATCGCCTGGCGGCTGGCCGAGCAGGTCTATGCCCTGACCGTGCCCGATTTCACCGTCTCCGCCAGGGAGCTTGCGATCGCCGCCACCGAAATCGTCATCGGCCTTTTTTGCATTTACTTGCTGCGCCGCCGCGACGAGGCCAAGGCTTTTTATGCAAGGCCGGAAGCGCAGGCACCGTCAGCCTTTAGTTCGATCGTCGCCGCCCTGGCCGGCATCATCCTCGGCGCCGTCGTCGGCACTGTCGCCGGCTTCGCGCTCGGCGCGGGGATCGCCGAAGCCACCGACATCAGCTGTTTCGAAGGCGGCTGCGGCTACTTCGCGGTGTTCATCGGCCTTGCCGGGCTGGTGGTCGGGGCCATTGGCGGCGGCGTCCTCGGCGTCTGGCTCGTCCATCGGCGGAGCCGAAAAGTGGCCATAGGCGGGCGATAGGCTTCAAATTCGCGTATGGCGATTGCACGCCGGGCGTGCGCATTCTATTCCTTGCCTTTGACCGGAAGGTCCTCGGGAGGAACTTGAGGACCGGGGAAGATTTCGATGCTGCGTTTTTTGTTTCGCCTCGCGGCCATGGTCGCACTCTCGGTCGCCGTCATCATGGCCGTGCTCGACGCGACGCGCTCGGTGGCGGCTTCCGCATTGGTCATGACGCCGCTGAATTCGAGCTGGCTGGCGGTTTCGCCCGACACCCGCGCGGGCTTCGAGACCTTCGTGCGCGCCAAGGTCAATCCGATGATATGGGATGGCGGCATCGCCTGGGTGCTTGCCCAGCCCGGGTTTGCCGTGTTCGCGGTGCTTGCCTTCATCCTCTATGCGATCGGCTACCGGCGCCGGCGGCGCGGCGGAGAATTCGCGCCGGGCTGATGGGTTGTCCCAGCGGACTTGAGACGACAATGTGGCAATCGCCCACAGCTGTCACCGTCTTGGGCATGTTTTTCCAACGGGGGGCATGCTTTTCCAAAAGGTCAAAATTCCGCGTGAATTTTGTTTCGGGCCGTGCCAGATTGCCTTGAGCGGGAGGGGAGTACACTCCTGGCTGATGCCGCATGCCTGCCGGAGAACCGGGCAGGCGGACGGCGCGTAACGGAAAAAAATAACCGACAGGGTGTGGATCACATGAAACGTATCGTTCTCGGCCTCCTGGCCGCAACCGCAATGGTTCTTCCGGCTTTCGCCGCGGATGTCCAGCCGGCCATCCTCTACGATCTCGGCGGCAAATTCGACAAATCCTTCAACGAGGCTGCCTATCACGGCGCCGAAAAGTTCAAGACCGAGACCGGCACCGCCTATGTCGAGTTCGAAGTGTCGAACGCCTCGCAACGCGAGCAGGCGCTGCGCCGCTTCGCCGAGGACGGCCGCAACCCGATCGTCATGGCCGGCTTTGCCTGGGAGGATGCGCTGAAGGTGGTCGCGAAGGAATATCCCGATCTCAACTTCGCCATCATCGACGATGCCGTCGATATGCCCAATGTCCGTTCGCTTGTGTTCAAGGAAAACGAAGGCTCCTATCTCGTCGGCATCCTGGCGGCGATGGCCTCGAAGTCCAAGAAGGTCTCCTTCATCGGCGGCATGGACATTCCGCTGATCCGCAAGTTCGAATGCGGCTATGTCGGCGGCGCCAAGGCGGCCGGTGCGACCGATGTCATCCAGAACATGACCGGTGACACGCCCGCGGCGTGGAACGATCCGGCCAAGGGCGGCGAGATCGCCAAGACACAGATCGACCAGGGCTCCGACGTGGTCTATGCCGCGGCCGGCGGCACCGGTGTCGGCGTGCTGCAGGCGGCGGCGGATGCCGGCAAGCTCGGCATCGGCGTCGATTCCAACCAGAACGGCCTGCAGCCCGGCAAGGTGCTGACCTCGATGCTGAAGCGCGTCGACGTGGCCGTCTACACCGCCTTCATGGACGGCAAGAACGGCACCTTCAAAGGCGGCCTGCAAAATCTCGGCCTCAAGGAAGGCGGTGTCGACTACGCCATGGACGACAACAACAAGGCGCTGGTCACCGACGAGATGAAGGCTGCCGTCGAAAAGGCCAAGGCCGACATCATCGCCGGCACGATCCAGGTGCACGACTATACCGCCGACAACGCCTGCCCGTATTGATCTCTATCCATTAGAGTTGAAACCGCCGGGCGAGAGTCCGGCGGTTTTGTTTTTGGGTTTTGACGGGGGCCGCAACTTGAGAGGCGAGAGTGAAGCCGACCATCGGACCGATGACCGAACGCGATGTTGATGCAGTGGCGCGACTGCGCATCGCCGCCTTTTTCGAGGGCAGCGCAAGAACGCTGAATGAGGACGTCGCCGGGCTTCGCGAGTTGCTCAATGGAGATGGCTTCGAGGCGGCGCTTGTGGCGCGGATAGGGGAGGTCCCGGTCGGGACCTGCCTGCTGGTTCGCCACGAAATTGAACCCGCGCATGAGCTGACGCCTTGGCTGGCGGGATTGGTCGTCGATAGCGACCACCGCGGCAAAGGGATCGGCCGCGCGCTGGTTGCAGCCATCGAAGCGCATGCAACCGCGATCGGTGTGGAGAGGACCTACCTCTATACGTGGGTGGCGCGAGACTTCTATGCCGGGCTCGGTTGGGCAGTGGTCGAGTCGTTTGAGCAGGACGGCTACCCGATGCTGCTGATGTCGCGCGAACTCGGCCTATAGCTGTCCGACGAGATAACCCAGCGCAAACACTACCATCAGCGCGATGGCGATGACGGCGCCGCGTCGGCCACCGAGCGAATGCACGCCGACGCCATAGGGCTTCCGCTCCAGTCTGCCGAGCACCGGCTTCGCTTCGTCCTGGCCAATCACACGCATCTGCGGCAGTTCGGCGATGCGTTGCGAGATCAGCCGCCAGCGATCGCTGCCGCCCGATGGCGCACCACGGTCGAGGACATGCATGCGCTCGGCCAGCCGCATCACCGTGTCGCGGAAGGCGGGATCGATCTCCAGGTCGCGCTCGGCACGTTCGCGGTCGCGATCGTTCATCAGGCCAAGCACATAATCGCCCGCCCGCGCAATGCGATCGCTTTCACTGGCCATAGGCTTCTCCTTGCTACCAGTGCGGCGGTTTGGTTATCGGCACGTCGGGTACCGATTGTTCCTCCAGCGCCATGAAGCGCCCGGTCAGCGCATCCAGCTTGCGCTGCATGCGTTCGATCGCCGTCCACTGCTCGACGATCTGGCCCGACAGTTCCTCGATGGTCTTTTCCTGTTCAGCGGCGCGGATTTCCAGCGTCGTCAGCCGGTCGACAGGCATGATCATTCAAAACTCCTCAGGTCTTGGTGCACGCGGTTGCAGCATGATGCGACTGTTGAGCCTTGCATATTAGTGAATGTGAAGGTCTGCGGCCACGTTCGAAATTGACAAGCGCACCGGGATTTGTCGAGAGTGGCCACTGCGCCGCCAATTGGCACGGGTGGGGCATCATGCTAGGCGTTTTGACCAAGCGATAAAAAAATAAGAGTGGGACAGGCTGCATGGCGCAAGCCGCAATCGAACTGATCGGCATCAACAAGAGTTTTGGCGCCGTTCGCGCCAATCGCGACATCAATCTGGAGATCGCACGCGGCACCATCCACGGCATCGTCGGCGAGAACGGCGCCGGCAAGTCGACGCTGATGTCGATCCTCTACGGCTTCTACCAGGCCGACAGCGGCGAGATCCGTGTCGGCGGCAAGCCGGCGTCGATCAAGACTTCCAACGACGCCATCGCGCTCGGCATCGGCATGGTGCACCAGCACTTCATGCTGGTCGACAATTTCACCGTGCTGGAAAACATCATCCTCGGCGCCGAAAGCGATGCGCTGTTGAAAAAGAGCATCGCCAAGGCGCGCTCCGAACTGGAGCGGCTCGAGCGCGAATACGGGCTGGAAGTCGATCCCGACGCCATCATCGAGGAATTGCCGGTCGGCCTGCAGCAGCGTGTCGAAATCCTGAAGGCGCTTTATCGCGGCGCCGAAATCCTGATTCTCGACGAGCCGACGGGCGTGTTGACGCCGGCCGAGGCCGACCATCTGTTCCGCATCCTCAGGCAATTGAAGGACCAGGGCAAAACGGTGGTGCTGATCACCCACAAGCTGCGCGAGATCATGGCCATCACCGACAATGTCTCGGTCATGCGCCAGGGCACGATGGTGGCGACGCGCGAGACCAGCAAGACGACAGTCGGCGAACTGGCCGAACTGATGGTCGGGCGGCGCGTGCTGCTGCGGGTCGAAAAGGGCGAGACGGAGGCCGGCGCGGTCAAGCTCGCGGTCAAGAACCTGACGGTGAAAGACCAGCGCGGCGTCACCATGGTCGACGACATCTCCTTCGATATCCGCGCCGGCGAGATCGTCGGCATTGCCGGTGTCGCCGGCAACGGCCAGTCCGAACTGATCGAGGCGATTTCCGGCATCAGGCGCGCGGTTTCCGGCTCGGTGATGCTCGATGGCAAGCCGATCGACCTGACCGGGGCCGCCGATCCCGGCGAGTTGCGCGACCGTGGGCTCGCCCATGTGCCGGAGGACCGCCATCATGTCGGCCTGGTGCTGGCCTTCGAGGAGAACGAGAATTCGATCCTCGGCTACCATGACGACCCGCGCTACCTCAAAGGGCCGTTCCTCAACATCGACGCCATCATGACCGATGCCAAGGACAAGATCGAGAAGTACGATATCCGTCCCGGCAATCCGCGTCTGAAGACGGCGAATTTCTCCGGCGGCAACCAGCAGAAGATCGTGCTGGCGCGAGAAATGGAGCAGGATCCCGGTGTTCTGATCGTCGGCCAGCCGACGCGCGGCGTCGATGTCGGCGCCATCGAATTCATCCACAAGCGGCTGATCGCAATGCGCGACCAGGGCAAGGCGGTGCTGGTGGTGTCGGTCGAGCTCGACGAGATCCGTTCGCTGTCGGACCGCATCCTGGTGATGTTTGCCGGGCGCATCGTCGGCGAACGTGGCCCCGAGGCGACCGAAGGCGAGCTTGGCCTGCTGATGGCAGGTGTCGATCGCCAGGAGGCGGCAGAGTGAGCACGCCTTACGCCAAACTGCCGGCCTGGGCCGATTATGGGCTGATCCCGCTGATCAATCTGTCAGTGGCTTTCATCGTTGCCGGTTTCGTCGTCATGCTGGTCGGCGAAAACCCGTTTCGTGCCGCCGTCATCCTGGTCGAGGGCGCTTTCGGCAAGGGAACCGGCATTGCCTTCACGCTGTTCTATGCCACCACCTTCATCTTCACCGGCCTGTCGGTGGCGGTGGCCGCGCATTGCGGCCTGTTCAACATCGGGACCGAGGGCCAGGCCTATATTGCCGGCCTTGGCGTGGGCGTGGTCTGCCTCGCCTTCGACACTGTGCTGCCGTGGTGGCTGACCTTTCCGCTGGCGATCGTCGCCGGAGCCGCCGTCGGTGCGCTGTGGGCGCTGATCCCGGCCTATCTGCAGGCCAAGCGCGGGTCGCACATCGTCATCACCACCATCATGTTCAACTTCATCGCGGCCTCGATCATGGTCTACCTCCTGGTCGGGCCGTTGAAGCCGGCGGCGTCGCAGGCGCCGCAGACGCGCAACTTCCTCGCCGGCGCCGAACTGCCCAAACTCAACTGGATCATCGAACTGTTCGGCGCCAAGATCCGCTCGGCGCCGTTCAACATCTGCTTCCTGCTGGCGCTGCTCATGGCATTCCTGGTCTGGCTGCTGATCTGGCGCACCAAGCTCGGCTACGAGATGCGCACCTATGGCCACAGCCCGAAAGCGGCGCGCTATGCCGGCATTTCGGAGACCCGCATCATCATTATCGCGATGATGATTTCGGGCGCGCTGGCCGGCATGATGACGCTGAACCCGGTGATGGGCGACCAGCACAATGTGGCGATCGATTTCGTCTCCGGCGCCGGCTTCGTCGGCATTGCCGTGGCGCTGATGGGCCGTCTGCATCCGGTCGGCATCGTGCTGGCGGCGATCCTGTTTGGCATGCTCTACCAGGGCGGCGCCGAACTTGCCTTCGAAATGCCGGCGATTTCCCGCGACATGATCGTCATCATCCAAGGCCTGGTCATCCTGTTTGCCGGTGCGCTGGAGCACATGTTCCGGCCCTACGTCCAGGCGCTGTTCGCCTCGTTCAGTCCAAGGTCGGTCGGCATCGAAGCGGTCAAAGGGAAGGGCGCCTGAGATGGACGTCTTCATCGCCATCGTGCAGATCCTGGACTCGACCATACGCCTGTCGGTGCCGCTGCTGCTCGCTTGCCTCGCCGGCCTCTATTCGGAACGCGCCGGCGTTTTCGACATCGGGCTGGAAGGCAAGATGCTGGTCGGCGCCTTTGCAGGTGCGGCCGCCGCTTCGGTCTTCCATTCGGCCTTCCTCGGTCTCGGCATGGCGATCGTGATGTCGGTCGCCTTTGCCCTGGTGCACGGCTTCGCCTCGATCACCCATCGCGGCAACCAGATCGTCTCCGGTGTGGCCATCAACTTCGTCGCCGCCGGCTCGACCATCATTCTGGGCCAAGCCTGGTTCCAGCAGGGCGGGCGAACGCCGGCGCTGCAGCCGGGCGAGCGTTTCGAGGCCATCACTCTGCCTGGTGCTGCCGCGATCCACGACGTGCCGATCATAGGGCCGATCTATTCCGAGCTGCTCTCTGGCCATTCGATCCTGGTCTATCTCGCTTTCGCCATGGTGCCGTTCACCTGGTGGGTGTTGTTTCGCACCCGCTTCGGCCTGCGCCTACGCGCCGTCGGCGAGAACCCGGCCGCCGTCGACACCGCCGGCATCTCGGTCGCTTGGCTGCGCTACCGGGCCCTGATCTGCACCGGTGTGCTGACCGGCATTGCCGGCGCCTACCTCTCGATGGTGCAGAATGGCGGCTTCGTGAAGGACATGACCGCGGGCAAGGGCTACATCGCACTGGCGGCGCTGATCTTTGCCAAATGGCGGCCGGTCAACGCTATGTTCGCCTGTCTTCTGTTCGGCTTCCTCGACGCGGCGGCGATCCGCCTGCAGGGTTCGCCGCTGCCGTTGATCGGCAAGGTGCCGGTGCAGTTCATGCAGGCGCTGCCCTATGTGCTGACCGTGATCCTGCTTGCCGGCTTCATCGGCAAGGCGATCCCGCCGCGCGCCGGCGGCGTGCCGTATGTCAAGGAACGTTGATCCGGGCACGCTAGTGTCTGAGACCGTTGAGCCGAACATGCGGCTCGGTGCTCGAAAGGCGCCAGGAAACGCAAATGGCCGGGTTTTGAACACGATCGTCGGAGAGAACGTCTAGATGTCGCATGATCTGTTCGAAGCCGCGCAGGAGGCCATGGCCAAGGCCTACGCGCCCTATTCGAAGTTTCCGGTGGGTGCGGCGTTGCGCACCGAAGACGGCCGTGTCTTCACCGGCGCCAACATCGAGGTCGCGTCCTATCCGGAAGGCTGGTGCGCCGAGACCACGGCGCTCGGCCATTACATCATGGGCGGTGGCGGCAAAATTGTGGAAATCGCCGTCATTGCCTCGCGCATGGCCAAATGCTCGCCCTGTGGCGGCTGCCGGCAAAGGCTGGCGGAATTCTGCCGGCCGGACACAAAGCTCTATCTTTGCGACAACACCGGCGTGGTCGAGACCGTGACCATGGGCGACATGCTGCCCTACGGGTTTCGTGGCGACATTTTGAAGTGAGAGTTGGCTGATATGAAGGAAGCTCTGGACCACCTCGTCGAAAGGCTGGACGGGTTAGCGCCGACAACGGCGATGGTGCTGGGGTCGGGCCTTGGCGGGCTTGTCGACCAGGTCGAGAATGCCGTGCGCATCTCTTATGCCGACCTGCCGGGTTTCCCCCGCAGCGGGGTGACTGGCCATGCCGGCGAGGTGGTCGCGGGGCTTTTCGCCGGCACGCCGGTGCTGATGCTGTCCGGCCGCGCCCATTACTACGAGCACGGCGTTGCTGCTGCAATGCGGCCGGCGCTGGAGGTGCTTGCCGGCATCGGCATCACCAAGCTGATCCTTACCAATGCCGCCGGCTCGGTCGATCCCGACATGCTGCCAGGATCGGTGATGCTGATCACCGATCACATCAATTTCTCCGGCTCCAACCCGCTGATCGGCGAGCCGAGCGACCGCCGCTTCGTCGGCCTGACCGAAGCCTATGATGCCGGCTTGCGCGCGGCGATCGAACGGTCGGCGAAGGCGACAGGGACGGCGCTGCACAAGGGCGTCTATATGTGGTTTTCCGGTCCGTGTTTCGAAACCCCTGCTGAAATCCGCATGGCGCGCATCATGGGCGCCAATGCGGTAGGGATGTCGACCGTGCCGGAGGTCATTCTCGCCCGCTTCCTTGGGCTTCGCGTAGCCGCCTGTTCGGTGATCACCAATCTCGCCGCCGGGATGACCGGGGCGGAACTGTCGCACCAGGAGACCAAGGACATGGCGCCGATCGGCGGCGCACGGTTGGCGACGATCCTTGCGCATGTGTTCCAGGATGGGTTGCCGGAGCCGAAGGGCGACGCCTGATGCTTCCCCAGGAAATCATCCGCCGCAAGCGCGACGGCCAGAAACTGTCGGCGCAGGAGATTTCGGCCTTTGTCGCCGGCGTAACTTCGGGCAGCGTCTCGGACGGTCAGGTCGGCGCCTTTGCCATGGCGGTGTTCTTCAACGGCATGAACCGCGACGAGGCGGTGGCGCTGACGCTCGCCATGCGCGATTCCGGCGATGTGCTCGACTGGTCGGATCTGCCGGGTCCGGTCACCGACAAACATTCGACCGGCGGCGTCGGCGACAATGTCTCGCTGATGCTGGCGCCGATCGTCGCCGCTTGCGGCGCCTATGTGCCGATGATCTCCGGCAGGGGCCTTGGGCATACCGGCGGCACGCTGGACAAGATGGATGCCATCCCAGGCTATATCAGCCAGCCGGATATCGCGCGCTTCCGCAAGACGGTGCTCGAGACCGGCTGTGCCATCATCGGACAGACCGCCGATCTCGCGCCCGCCGACCGTCGCCTCTATGCGATCCGTGATGTGACCGGAACGGTGGAATCGGTGCCGCTGATCACTGCCTCTATCCTGTCGAAGAAACTCGCGGCCGGCCTGCGGTCGCTGGTGCTCGACGTCAAGGTCGGCAATGGCGCCTTCATGGAGAAGTCGCGCGACGCGACAGCACTGGCCAACAGCCTGGTCGAGATCGCCAACGGCGCCGGCCTGAAGGCCTCGGCGCTGGTCACCGGTATGAACGAGCCGCTGGCGTCGGCGGCCGGCAACGCGGTCGAGGTGCGCAACGCCGTCGATTTCCTCACCGGAAGGTTCCGCGACAAGCGACTGGAGGATGTGACGCTGGCGCTGGCCGCCGAGATGCTGCAATCGGCAGGGCTGGCGTCGTCCAATCAGGACGGTCTCAGGCGCGCGGCCGAGACGCTGGCCGGCGGCCGCGCGGCGGCCGCCTTCGCGCGTATGGTCGCAGCCCTTGGCGGTCCCGCCGATTTCGTCGAGAAGCCGGAAAAATACCTGCCGAAAGCGGCGGTGGAGTTTGCGGTCAAGGCGACAGGCAACGGTTTTGCCACCGCTATTGCCACCCGCGATATCGGCCTTGCTGTGGTCGGGCTCGGTGGCGGGCGCACGCGGCCGGACGACAGGATCGACCATGCGGTCGGCATCACCAGGCAGCTGCCGCTCGGCGCCGAGGTGCGGGCCGGCGAGCCGCTGGCGCTGGTCCACGCCCGCACGCAAGTGGAGGCCGAAGCGGCCGCAGCCGCCGTGCTTTCGGCCTATACGATCGGGGCGTCGAAACCAGCCGCCGACAAGACTGTCATCCGGCGCGTGCTGCCGCGCGGGTAGCGGAACGCGCTACTGCACCAGTAACAGTGTGCCGTTTTCGACCTGGTATTTTGCCAGCCGCTGCAAAAAGCTCATGCCAATGAGGTTGGTGCGCAGAGCCTTGTCGTCGAGCACTACCGCCTGGACGTTGTCGACGCTGATCTTGCCGATCTGCAGGCGATCGATGTTGACCACGGCGGCCCTGATCGCGCCATTGGCGGTGTTGACCTGCTGGTTGAAGTCCGACGGGTTGAGCGAGATGCCGATGCGGCGCGCCGTCGAGGTGTTGATGGCGACCAAAGTGGCGCCGGTGTCGATCATGCCGTCGACCTGGCGGCCGTTGAGCTTGAAGGCGGAGGTGAAATGGCCGCGCTCGTCAGCCGCCACCAATACTTTGCGCCCAGTGGGCAGCGGTGCGGCCGGCTTGCCGGGAACCGAGGCCATGTTCAGTTCGGGCTGAGGCTGCGCGGACGGCTTGCCGGCGACGGTCGACTTCAACAGGTTGTCGAGAATCTGCGGATTCGACTGATAGACGATCGGGATCGATGCCGACGTTCCGGCGAACACGCCCAGAATGACAAGCTTGCGCAGCATGAATGGACCTTTGTGAAGGCCCATTCTTGCCCACGTATGGTGTGTGCCGCTTTAACGCCAACCCGAAACCGCGGCTTTGCGTAAACGGGCGGTAAACGACTGGATGTCAGCTGGCCTTGCCAGCCGCCGTCATTTGGTTCCGTACATGCGGTCGCCGGCATCGCCGAGGCCGGGCATGATGTAGCCCTTCTCGTTGAGCTGGCGGTCGATGGAAGCGGTAAAGACCGGGACATCCGGATGCGCCTTGGTGAAGCGCTCGATGCCTTCTGGCGCCGCCAGCAGGCAAAGGAAACGGATGTTGGTGGCTCCGCGCTCCTTCAGCTTGTCGATGGCCGCGATGGCCGAGTTCGCGGTCGCCAGCATCGGATCGACGACGATCACCAGCCGGTCGGCGAGATCGCTCGGCGCCTTGAAGAAATATTCCACCGCCTCCAGCGTTTCGTGATCGCGGTAGAGGCCGACATGCGCGACGCGGGCCGCCGGGACCAGGTCGAGCAGGCCTTCGAGCAGGCCATTGCCGGCGCGCAGCACCGAGGCGAAGACCAGCTTCTTGCCCTCCAGCGTCGGCGCTTCCATGGTTTCCATCGGCGTTTCGATGGTCGTCGTCGTCAGTTCGAGGTTGCGGGTGACCTCGTAGCCGAGCAGGAGCGAGATCTCGCGCAGCAGCCGCCGGAAACCAGCGGTCGACGTCTCCTTCTTGCGCATGATGGTGAGCTTGTGCTGGACAAGCGGGTGGTCGACGACGGTGACGCCCTGCATGGGTTGCTCCAGTGAATGGTGAATAGTGAATAGTGAATAGTGAGCAGGTTTGCGAGTCCCGATGGATCGATCATTGCCGTTGACAGGCCGAAGCGCCGGCAAACCAATCACCAATCACCAATCACCAATCACCAGTCACCTCTTCGCATCGAGCCGGGCAAGCAGCGCGCTTTTCGTCTTCCTGTCGACGAAAGCCGCCTCGATCGCGGTTCGGGTGATGGCGGCCAGCGCCTTTTCGTTCATGGCGAAATGCTCGGCGGCGATGTCGTATTCGCGCTTCAGCGAAGTCCAGAAATAGGGCGGGTCGTCAGAATTCAGCGTCACCTTGCAGCCGGCTGCCTGCAGCGCAGGGAAAGGGTGATCGGCGAAACTGTCGTAGACCTTGAGCGCGATGTTGGAGCCGGGGCAGCATTCCAGCACGATGCCCTCATCGGCGATGCGCCGCACCAGATCGGGGTTTTCGATGGCGCGCACGCCATGGCCGATGCGCGACGGGCGGATATGGTCGAGTGCGGCCTGCACCGTCTCCCATCCGGTCAGCTCGCCGGCATGGATGGTGATGCCGAGGCCGGCTTCGCGGGCGATCTCGAAGGCCCTGACATAATCCTCCATCTCGCCCATGCGCTCGTCGCCGGCGACGCCGAAGCCGGTGACCAGCGGATTTCCGCAGCGCGCCGCAAAGCGCGCCGCCTGCTCGATCGACTCGACGCCGACATGGCGTACGCCGGTGACGATCATGCGGCCCTCGATGCCGGTCTTGGCTTTGGCGCGCAGCATGCCTTCGCCGAGCGCATCGGTATAGGCCTTGGGCGACAGGCCGGCCCTGACGGCATGGTCGGGCGAGGTGAAGACCTCGGAATAGATGGCGCCGTCGCGGGCAAGGCTGGTCAGATAATGGTCGGCGAGGCGGGCATAATCCTCCTCGGTGCGGAACAGGTCGGCGGAAAAATCATAAGCCGCCAGGAACGAGGTGAAATCATGCCAGACGAAGGAGCCGTTCTGGATATAAAGCGAGGTGTCCTTGCCGTATTTCTGCGCCTGACGGATGACGAGTTCGGGCGCCGCTGCCCCCTCGATGTGGCAGTGCAGTTCTGCTTTCAAAGGCATGCAGTTATCCCGTCTCATCAGTCCAGGCCGTAAAGCCCACCACCTGGAAGCGCGGCCGAACACCGCGCCTTAAACAATAGCGCCCGCACCATCGATCGGCTATGGTCCCGCCGGTTTTATGACGGATCAAAATAATGTCAGTTGAGAGAACCACGGCCGCGGGCGGCATGGAAACCTCCTATGGTTTCAAGAAGGTAGGGCCAGGCGACAAGCAGCCTCTGGTCAATGAGGTTTTCCACAAGGTGGCGAACCGCTACGACCTGATGAACGACCTGATGTCGGCCGGGCTGCACCGGCTGTGGAAGGATGCCATGGTGACATGGCTCAATCCGGCGAAACGTCCGGGCTGGAAAGTGCTCGACGTGGCCGGCGGCACCGGCGACATCGCCTTCCGCATTGTAGACGCCAGCCATGGCAACACGCATGCCACGGTGCTCGACATCAACGGCTCGATGCTTAGCGTCGGCCGTGACCGTGCGGAGAAAAAGGGCCTGTCCGGCAACGCCGATTTCGTCGAGGCCAATGCCGAGGAACTGCCTTTCACCGATAGCACCTTTGACGCCTACACCATCGCATTCGGCATCCGAAACGTGCCGCGCATCGATGTCGCGCTGACGGAAGCCTTTCGCGTGCTGAAGCCCGGCGGACGGTTCCTGTGCCTGGAGTTTTCCGAGGTCGAGATGCCGCTGCTGGACAAGGTCTACGAAGCCTGGTCGTTCAACGCCATTCCGCAGATCGGCAAGATGGTGACGGGCGAGGGCGAACCCTATTCCTACCTGGTCGAATCGATCCGCAAATTTCCCAATCAGCAGAACTTTGCTGCCATGATCACCCGCGCGGGCTTCGAGCGCGTGTCGTTCCGCAACTATTCCGGCGGCATTGCCGCCCTGCATTCGGGCTGGAAGCTTTGAGGCACCACAGTTTGCAGCAGCAGGGTAGGCGATGAGCAGCGTCGGCGCCGCCTTTCGGCTCGCACGGGCCGGCTGGGTGCTGGTTCGCGAAGGCGTGATCGCAGCATTGCCGGGCGACGAACTCGGCGGCCTGCCGAAATTCGGCTGGCGCATGGCCCGGCTCTTCACCCGCCGCCGCGCACTCGCTTATGAGCGCAGCGACCGGCTGGCCAAGGCGGTGGTCCGGCTCGGACCCTCCTACGTCAAGCTCGGCCAGTTCCTGGCGACGCGGCCCGATGTCGTCGGCAACGACATGGCGCTCGACCTCGCCATGCTGCAGGACAAGATGCACACTTTTTCGCAGGCGGAAGCGGTGGCGGCGATCGAGGGCTCGCTCGGGCGCAAGATCGGCGAACTCTATACGCAGTTCGGCGGGCCGGTCGCGGCGGCCTCCATCGCCCAGGTCCATCCCGCGCAGGCCATGCATGACGGTGTCGATACCAAGGTGGCGGTGAAGGTGATCCGGCCTGGCGTGCGCCGCCGCTTCTTTCAGGATCTCGAAAGCTATTTCCTCGCCGCCCGGCTGCAGGAGAAATACATCCCGTCGTCGCGCCGGCTGCGGCCCGTCGAGGTGACCGAGACGCTGGCGCAGACCACCAAGATCGAGATGGATCTGAGGCTCGAGGCGGCAGCGCTTTCGGAACTTGGTGAAAACACCAAGGATGACCCGGGCTTTCGCGTGCCGTCGGTCGACTGGGAGCGCACCGGGCGCGATGTGCTGACCATGGAATGGGTCGACGGCGTCAAGATGAACGACATCGCCGGCCTCGCTGCGGCGGGCCACGATCTGAAGGCGATCGCCACCAACCTGATCCAGTCGTTCCTGCGTCACACGCTGCGCGACGGCTTCTTCCATGCCGACATGCATCCAGGCAATCTGTTCGTCGAGGCCAATGGCAATATTGTCGCCGTCGATCTCGGCATTGCCGGACGGCTCGGCAAGAAGGAGCGCCGGTTCCTCGCCGAAATCCTCTACGGCTTCATCACGCGCGACTATCTGCGCGTCGCCGAGGTGCATTTCGAGGCCGGCTACGTGCCGCGCCAGCACAATGTCGCGGCTTTCGCGCAGGCCATTCGCGCCATCGGCGAGCCGATCCATGGCCAGCCGGCTGAAACCATCTCGATGGCGAAGCTTCTCACGCTGCTGTTCGAGGTCACCGAACTGTTCGATATGGCCACGCGGTCGGAACTGATCCTGTTGCAGAAGACCATGGTGGTGGTCGAAGGCGTCGCACGCACGCTCGACCCGGCCTTCAACATGTGGAAGACGGCCGAGCCGGTGGTCGGCCAGTGGATCGCCGGCAATCTCGGGCCGAGCGGCCTGCTGATGGACGCGCGCGACGGCGCCAAGGCGCTGCTGGCGCTGGCCCGCCAGGCGCCCGATCTTGCCGCCCGCACCGAGCGGCTGTCGCGCGAGATCGATTTTATGGCGGAGCACGGCCTCCGCTTCGACGAGGCGACATCGCGCGCCATCGGCAAGGCCGAAGCCCGTTACACCCGCTCGGGCCGGCTGGCGCTGTGGGTGATCGCGCTGACGCTGGTTTACATCGCGTGGAAGCTGCTCTGATCGCTTGCAACGCTAGCAACGGTGGTGCTAGCGTTGCAGTCGCGCTATTGATGTCGCGGAGCAAGTCATGGGCACCATTACTGTCCGCAATCTAGCTGACGACGTGAAGCAGAAATTGCGTGAGCGCGCTGCGGCGCGCGGGGTGTCGATGGAGGAAGAGGCGCGTGATGCGCTTGCCAAAAGCGTGCTGTCGGCGGAAGCCGGCATGCCCGCGAGCGAAACCCTCTATGCAACAATCCGCCGCTTGGTTGAGCCTCATGGAGGTTTTGACATCGATCTGCCCCAGCGAGGTCAATCCACAAAAACGCACAAAACCCTCGACGGCAAGCGCATCCTGCTGATCATCGGCGGCGGCATCGCCGCCTACAAGGCGCTCGACCTGATCCGCCGGCTGCGCGAGCGCGGTGCTGGCGTGCGCGTGGTGATGACATCGGCCGCGCAGGAATTCGTCACCACGCTTTCGGTCGGCGCGCTTTCGGCCGACCATGTCTTCACCGAACTGTTCGACCGCAATGACGAGCACGATGTCGGCCATATCCGCCTGTCGCGCGAGGCCGACCTCTTGGTGGTGGCGCCGGCCACCGCCGACCTGATGGCCAAGCTCGCCAACGGCCATGCCAACGATCTGGCCTCGACGGTGCTGCTCGCCACCGACAAGAAGGTGCTGATGGCGCCGGCGATGAACCCGAAAATGTGGTCGCATGCCGCGACGAGCCGCAACCGGGCGACGCTCGCCAAGGATGGCATCGCCTTCGTCGGCCCGGCCAAGGGCGAGATGGCGGAAAGCAACGAGGCGGGCGAGGGCCGCATGGCCGAGCCGCTGGAGATCGTGGCAGTGATCGAGGCACTGCTCGACAGCAGGCCGAAGCCGCTGGCCGGCCGCAGGATCATCGTCACCTCGGGGCCGACGCATGAGCCGATCGACCCGGTGCGCTACATCGCCAACCGCTCTTCGGGCAAGCAGGGCCATGCGATTGCGGCAGCGCTGGCAAGACTGGGCGCGGATGTACGCCTGATCTCCGGTCCGGTCAGCATTGCCGATCCGGCCGGCGTTGTGACGACACATGTCGAGACCGCGGCCGAGATGAAGGCGGCCGTCGAACAGTTGTTGCCGGCGGACGCCGCGGTCTTCGTAGCTGCCGTCGCCGACTGGCGCACCGCTGGCACGGCCGGCGAGAAGATCAAGAAGGTGGCGGGCCAGGGCCCACCGGCGCTGCAAATGGTCGAAAACCCCGACATTCTCGCCAGTGTCGGTCATCACGGGCAACGGCCGGGGCTGGTTGTCGGCTTCGCCGCCGAGACGCAGGACCTGATTGCGAATGCCGAGGCCAAGCTGAAGAAGAAGGGCGCCGATTTCATTGTCGCCAACGATGTCTCGCATGAAAGCGGCGTCGGCCCCACCGGCGTCATGGGCGGCGACCGCAATAAGGTGCGCATCGTCTCGAAGGACGGTGTCGAGGAATGGCCTGAGATGGGCAAGGGCGAGGTGGCGGCGCGGCTCGCCGCGCTCATCGCCGAGCGTTTGCAAGCCTGAGCGGCCGCCGGTTCCGCAATCGGGCAGGCCATGGTCTTGCAAGCAGCCTTGTGGCCGAGGGCATTTGACGCCGACAGCGCCGGCGGAATGCTGTCGCCAAATTCTCGATCGGCCGTGCCCTCAGCCTGGCGCCAGTTGCGGCCGGCGTGCCGCCAAAGCCATCTTCAACGCCGCCAGGCAACCGACAATGCCGAGTGGCACGAAGGCCAGGTACAGCCAGCCGGCGACGTGCGCTGCTGCCTCGCGGTTCAGTCCGTCCGAAAAGCCGCTGGCATTGGCGATGATGCCGGCCATGGCGGCGCCCACGGCGTAGCCGATGCGCTGCATGGTCGGCACGGCGGCCGAGGCGATCGTCTGCTCGCCGTCGCGGGCCGAGGCGACGATGATGCGGGTCAGGAAGGGCCATGACACGCCGAAGCCACCGCCTTGCAACAAAGCGCAGAGCAGGATCAGCGGGATCGAGCCGGCGGGGATGGCATAGGCGAAACCCGCGAGGCCGGCTGCAATCATCAGCGCGCCGATGACGAGGATCTGCCGTTCGCGCTGCAGCGGCGCATTGGCGACGGCGATCGACAGGATCGACCA
Organism: Mesorhizobium sp. M0062; assembly: GCF_040323125.1. Taxonomy (NCBI): domain Bacteria; kingdom Pseudomonadati; phylum Pseudomonadota; class Alphaproteobacteria; order Hyphomicrobiales; family Phyllobacteriaceae; genus Mesorhizobium; species Mesorhizobium sp. M0062. The sequence continues at coordinate 70,175 of NZ_JAMYUO010000014.1, read as the reverse complement.
GGCGATCGATTCGGCGGCGATGATGTAGCCTGTGGTCAGGATCGGGATGCCGTGCAGCGTGGTAAGCAGAAGCGGCCCGTAGATGGAAAAAGAGACTGTCGCCACCGAGAAGGCGGCAACCATGGTCATGCCGCTGCCGACCGGCGAGCGCCATGAGAACAGGCCCGACGGGAACAGTCGCGATTGCGGCTTCATGGCGTCGACGAAAACGAACAGCGCCAGGCCGGCGAGGCCGAGGGCCAGCAGCAGCGACGAGCGCAGCAAGGCGACGTCGACGCCTGCGGTGGCGATCAGCACGACGGCGATGGCGAGGCAGCCAAGTGCTGCATAGGGGAAGGGCGGCGATGTGCCGGCGGCGGCCTGCGGCTTCGCCGCTTCCGGCGTGTTCAGGACGATGAAGCTTGCCGATGCCATGGCAATGCCACCCAGCACGAAGACGCCGAAGGCCCAGCGCCAGGACAGGAGCTCGACCATGATCGCGCCGAGCATCGGGCCGCTGAATGCGGCGACGCCCCAGATCGCCGACATTATGCCGAACAGCTGTGGCCAGATGCTGCGGTTAAACAGCCGCTCGACCGAGACGAAGGCCAGCGACACCAGCGCACCGCCGCCGAGACCCTCGACCAGACGGCCGCCAAGAAACACCGGCATGGACGGCGCGGTGGCGCAGATCAGTGCGCCCACGGCATAGAGCAGGGCGGCGACCGTGACGTTGGAGCGTAGAGCGACATAGCTGACCAGCCGCCCGGCCGCTGCGCCGGCGACAATGGCGCCGAGCTCGTAGACGGCCAGCGACCAGCCGACGAACTGCACACCGGCGAGGTCCCCGACCATGGCCGGCATGACCGTCGCCACCATCGTCTCGTTGGTGGCGTGCAGCAGGATGCCGAGGCTGATGAAGCAGAAGCGCGCGAGGTCGCCGCTTGCCCACAATGCCCGCCAGTCGACCTTGTTGCTGGTGATTCCAGTCATTCTTTTACCCTGCCTTTGCATATCTCGATGCCGGCGCATGGCGCCAGAAGCCAGTCGGGCTTTCCGGCGGGGCCATGCGCGCTGTTTCAGTCAGGCGAGTTGTAAAACCTCAAGCGCAGTTGAGCTCAAGTGGCTTTTTATCGAAGTGCAAACGGTCGAGATTGGCCGGAAGCCTCTCCGCTTGATGCGCCGGTCAGTTCTCAATGCTGCGCAGCTGAAACTGGCTGACGCCGATCGCAATGTTGATACCGGTCTGCGTCTGCAGGCTGAGCGGCTGCAGGGTGAAGGCCTGCGAGGAGCCGCCGACCAGGAGATTGGCGCCGGCGCCGACCGCCGCGGTCACTTCGGCGCTGGCGCCGATATAGTCGCCGGCCAACGCGCCGGGCGCATAGATGTTCCTCAGCGGCGTCAGCACCAGCCATTGCATGACGGTCTGCTTGGTGGTGCCGATGTCGAGCCCGTATTTGTTGACGGCGCCGAAATAGGCTTCCGGCGAAAAGCTCTTGTCGGCCGGCGTGAAGGTGCAGCTCAGATCCTTGCTGGAGCCGAAGATGAAGCCGGTGCCGCCGCCGATGGCGCAATCGAGCACACCGAGTTCGATACCCTGGCCTTGCGCTTGGGCCTGGGCGGTACAGATGATGGTGATAGCGGCGGCGATGGCTGGTTTCAGCACGGCGGATCCCCCAAAAAGCATGCGGCGCGAAACAGTAACCTGTTCCGCGCCGCGCGTAGAGGGATCAGTCGATCCTTATTTGCCCATGCTTATTTGAACGAGTGGATCAGCTCCAGGGAGGTCACGGCGACCGCTACATTGACGCCGGTCTGCGCCTGGACGCTGAGCGGCTCCAGCACAAAGGCGCCGTCCAGCCCGCCGACCAGCAGATTGGCGCCGCCGCCGGTCACCACGCTCGCCTCGGCGTTGACGCCGTAATAATGGCCGGCAAGGTCGCCCTCGTCATGGCCGCGGGTGGCGGCCAGAACCGCCCACACCAGCTGGCCCTGATGCGTCTGGCCGAGATCGACGCCGAGCTTGGAGATCATCCCCGTGTATTTCTCGGACGGCCCATGGTGATAAGGGCGGAACGTGCAGTCGACGCCCTTGTTCGACGTGATGACGTAACCGACGCCGCCGTCGATGGTGCAATCGAGCGTGCCGAGCTGAAGCTTGCCGGCGCTGGCGGGAACGGCAAGCAGCGTCGTGGCAAGTGCCGCGGCACAGATGATTTTCTTGATCATGGGTCAGTCCTTTCGAAAATGCCTTCAACAACGGTTGAATGGCCCGGAGCGTTCCGCTGAAAACTTGGCGCGATCAAGGCAGGGGTTAACGCTTTGCCCCTGGTGGTTAAGATTGGGTGATAGTGGGGTTTTCTGGATACGCAATCCCTAGGGGAAGGGCTCTGCGCTTTCCCTTGGGAGAAACCGCTCACGCGGCGCACTGCATCAGGAATGGAACGTTGTATAAAAGGCCGCCGATGGCGGCGCGCCGGCCGCATCTCAGCCGGCCGTGGCGCCCGATGTGCGAGACAGGCCGTCCTTGGCCGGCTGGTAGGTCGGGTCGAGATGGACGGCTTCGCGGTAGGCCTTCGAGGCCTTGACCTTGTCGCCGCGGCGCTCGTAGATCAGCGCCTGGTTGGACCAGGCTTCGGCGTTCTTGCCGTCGAGCTTGATGGCCATGTTGAAGTCGGAGAAGGCGTTGTCCTCGTCATTCATGGCGAGATAGGAGAGGCCGCGGCCGTTGTAGGGTTCGGCGGCGTCCGGCGCCAGCGAGATGGCGGTCGAGAAATCCTCGATGGCAAACTTGTGCTGGCCTTGGCTCTGATAGATCAGGCCGCGATTGTGATAGGCGCGGGCATCCGTGGTGTCGAGCTGGATCGCCTTCTGGAAATCGTTGAAGGCCTGCTGGGTCTGGCCGGCCTTGCGATAGAGGTTGCCGCGGCCGATATAGGCGGCGTCATAATTTGCATTGATCTGGATCGAGCGGTTGTAGTCGGCAAGGGCGGCCGCCTGGTTGCCGAGGAAGCGCTGGATCAGTGCCCGGTTCGAATAGGCCTGGTAGAAATTCGGGTTGAGCTGGATGGCGGTGTCGAAATCCTTCAGCGCCGCCTGGTACTGGCCGCCACGGCCATAGGCCGAGCCGCGCACATTGTAGCCTTCCGGATCCTGCGGATTGCGCTGGATCACCGCCGACAGCGAGGAGATGTTCTCGGTTGAGCCTTGCGCCTTGTCGATGTTGTTGAATTCGCCGGTCGGAACGCTCTGGCAACTGGCAAGCACCAGGCCGGACATCAGGGCTGCCGCCAGGGCCAAACCGCGCATTGTGGTTTTGCGCTCTACGCCGATTGCGTTCATGTCTGCCCTGTCCTCACTTCAGCCGCGCGGTCCAGGTCCCCCTCCGGGCCGGGTCACAGATTGTCGTAACAAAATCTAGAACGCCGTTTGCGCGTTCAAGGGAACGGCCTCCAACAGAATGGCGGCGCTCCAAACAAAAAGGTGGCGGCGATTCCGCATCGCGCCACCTCAGAGTATCCTTCGAAAAGGACGAAAAATTGGCGTCAGAACCGCGGCGGACGCGGAGCACCACCAGGACCACCGGCGGCGCCGGCAGCAACCGGGCGCGGCGTCATCGGCAGCAGGCCTTCGCGCTGGGCGCGCTTGCGGGCCAGCTTGCGGGCGCGGCGAACGGCTTCGGCCTTTTCACGGGCGCGCTTCTCGGAAGGCTTCTCGTAATGGCCGCGCATCTTCATTTCGCGGAAAATGCCTTCGCGCTGCATCTTCTTTTTGAGAGCGCGAAGCGCCTGATCAACGTTATTGTCGCGGACGAGTACCTGCACGGGCAATCCTGTCTTTCGGGTTTGATATCAACAGGCAAGTGACCATAGCCACATGCCTCCGCGGCGCTTTACACCACGAATTGTGGCGGCTGATAGCAGAATCAGGCCGCGCTGTCCACACTGGAAATGAAGGACAACCGCCAATTTGCCACGGCAGCCCCGAGATAGGGCGCCAACTAGGCGCTGGCCAGATGGAGCCGTGCGAAATCCTCGAAGAATTCGCCGTAATCGCAGGTAATTTCCTCGCCGGCTGATATATCTCGAGTGGCGGTGGCGCCGCCATATTGCGAAAAATCCGTGTTCGGCCGCTCGGCGTGGTTCATGAAGCGGCCATTATCGACTTCATAGACCATGAAGCCGGGACGGTCGGGGCTCGGATAGGCATAGCGGTCGAGCAATTCCTTGAGGTGCGGCGGCGCCGCCTCGTATTTGTCCGTCGGGATCAGCCGGTCGAAATCCGGATCGAGCCGCCAGATCGAGGCGCCCTTCCTGATCGGCTCGGCGGCGAACACGCCGACGCCTTCGATTGCGCTCTGGGCGACATAGGTCCTGATCAGCAGCATGTCCGTCCTCCTCACCCGAAACCGAATCGCCAAATCGCGAGGAAAAAGCAAGTCCGGTTTCGGGTTCTATGGCTGATCGGCGCGGGCGATGACCCGCGAAATGCTTCACGTCCGGGTGATCGAGACGCCGCCATCGGCAAACAGCGCCGATCCTGTGGTGAAGCTCGACGCATCCGATGCCAGGAAGAGCGCAGCGCGGGCGATCTCTTCAGGCACAGCGACACGTTTCAAGGCATGCAGGTTTTCCACGAAAGCGCGTGATTCCGGCGTCTTGAATGTTGCCGACGGGGTGTCGGTGCCACCCGGCATCAGCGCGTTGACCCGCACGCCCCTGGGGCCGTATTCGGCGGCCAGCACCTGCGTCAGGCCGATCAGTCCGGCCTTGCTGGCGGCATAGCTGGTCATGCCCGGCATGCCGACTGTGTGACCGACGAAGGTCGAGGTGAAGATCAGCGATCCGCCGCCGCGTTCGACCATCGCCGGCACCTGGTATTTCGCGCCGAGAAAGGCGCTGGTCAGATTGGCGTCGAGCGTCTCGCGCCATCCGTCCAGCGACAGTTCCGAAATCGGACCCATCGTTCCGACGGAGCCGACATTGTTGAAGGCGATATCGAGCCCGCCGAATTTTTCGACGGCGAGATCGACGAGGGCTTTTGCATAGGCTTCGTCGCGGACATCGCCGGCAAGCGCGACTGCCGTGCCGTCGGCGTCCTCGATTTCGACGACCAGCGCATCGAGTTCGGCCTGGCGGCGGGCGGCGATGACGACCCTGGCGCCTTCTTCGGCGAAGAGTTTTGCGGTGGCGCGGCCGATGCCGGAACTGGCGCCGGTGACGATCGCTATTTTATTGGTGAGTGCGAACATTTTTTGCATCCTTTCATCGCGCCGGCTGTGCCGGCACCCGGGATGTTGATCGCAGTTCGGGACGGTGCTAGCCACCCGATACGTGCTCGACTTGCTGAATGGCTTCGCAGCGGCACAAGCGCCGCGCGCCGGACTATTGCTTCAGCAGCCAGCCGAGGCGATCGAGCGAAAATGCGTAGCTGATGGCGATGAGCAGCGTGATGACAACGCCCGTGGTTGTGTGACCGGCGGCATAGAATCCGGCTGCACCGCCAAACAGGATGGCCAGTTCAAGCACCAGCCTGACTGCGCCTGGTACAGGAACCGGCGCGCGTCCGGACCGGCTCGGATCGCCGCGCACCGCGAAGGTTCCCCACAGCGCAGCTGCAATGAACGGCAAGGCCAAGGCGAAGAGCCAGCGCCACCATCCGCCGGAGAGGCTCCAGCCGGCAAAGCCGAGGCCAAGCAAGGCGGCAAGTTCCAGCAGGAAACGCAAGGTTAGATTCCACCAGGCGTTGCCCATATCCGTCCTCCAGAGTCTCGCGATCGCCAGTGTGTCCGAACGCAGCCATGCCTGCCAGCCCGGGCAGGTCTTTTCCACCGCGGCGCAAAACGGCAAGCGCCGTCGCAAACAGCGCAAGGGTGGAAGCGCCGTTTCGCTAGTGATACACCTCGCGCGCCGGGGCTGCGTAAAATACCCCATCGCCATTTGCGAGGCTGGAACGTTGAAAAAATATTCGGTATTCGCCATCGCCCGCGAGGCCATGCGCGGCCACAAGGGCTGGGAGGAACAATGGTCCTCGCCGGAGCCGAAGAAGGAATATGACGTCATCATCGTCGGCGCCGGCGGTCATGGCCTGGCCACCGCCTACTATCTCGCCACCGTGCACGGCATCACCAATGTCGCGGTGCTGGAAAAGGGCTGGCTAGGCGGCGGCAACACCGGGCGCAACACCACCATCATCCGCTCCAACTACCTTTACGACGAGAGCGCCGGCATTTACGACCATGCGCTGAAGCTGTGGGATGGGCTCTCCCAGGAACTCAACTACAACGTCATGTATTCGGCGCGCGGCGTCATGATGCTGGCGCACAATGTGCACGACATCCAGGTGCTGAAGCGCCATGTCCATGCCAACCGTCTCAACGGCATCGACAATGAATGGCTGACGCCTGAGCAGGCGAAGGAATTCTGCCCGCCGCTCAACATTTCCAGGCAGGCGCGCTATCCCGTCGTCGGCGCCGCCTTGCAGCGGCGAGGCGGCACGGCGCGTCACGACGCGGTTGCCTGGGGTTATGCGCGCGGCGCTTCGGCGCGCGGCGTGCACATCATCCAGAATTGCGAGGTCACCGGCGTCAAGCGGGCGGCCAATGGCGCGGTCATGGGCGTCGACACGACGCGCGGCTTCATCGGCGCCAAGAAGGTCGGCGTGGTGGCTGCAGGCCACTCCTCGGTGATCATGAACATGGCCGGCGTGCGCATGCCGCTGGAAAGCTATCCGCTGCAGGCGCTGGTGTCGGAGCCGGTCAAGCCGGTGGTGCCTTGCGTGGTGATGTCGAACACGGTGCACGCCTACATCTCGCAGTCCGACAAGGGCGAGCTGGTGATCGGCGCCGGCACCGACCAGTATGTCTCCTATTCGCAGACCGGCGGCCTGCATATCCTGCAGCACACGCTCGACGCCATCTGCGAGATGTTCCCGATCTTCACCCGCATGAAGATGCTGCGCTCGTGGGGCGGCATCGTCGACGTGACGCCCGACCGTTCGCCGATCCTGGCCAAGACGCCGGTATCAGGCCTCTACGTCAATTGCGGCTGGGGCACGGGCGGCTTCAAGGCAACGCCCGGCTCAGGCCATGTCTTTGCCCACACGATTGCCAAGGACGATCCGCATCCTATCAACGCGCCCTTCACCATCGAGCGCTTCCGTACCGGCCGCCTCATCGACGAGGCAGCGGCGGCGGCGGTGGCGCACTGATGATGGTGGAGTTGGCTGTAGCGGTGCCGCTGGTGCTGGCGGGGGAGCAGGACCTGTTCCATTTTCCGTCACCGGACGAGGTGCGGACGCAGCCGATCAGCCGCGCCGGCAACGAAGCCAATTGGCCGTTTTCGATCGACGCCGGCATTCTGGCATGCGTGTGGAGTGGTGGCCAGAAGGTGGTCATCTTCATGGAGAACAGGCCCTCCGATCTCGGCGAGGACGACACATTCGAGCCGCGCAGCGTCATCGTGACGACCGATCCGTTTCAGCTCACGATCGGCAACATGGCGTATCGCGAGCTGTTTCGCCCCGCCGCAAGCGTGGAGGAGCGCATTCGGCTCGTCGCGCCTTTTGCGGCGATGGGCCAGAGGCTTTGCAACCAACCGGCCGGCGCGCATGTCGGCCACGGCGAATTGTAGGAACGAACGATAATGCTTCTCATCCGCTGCCCCTATTGCGAGGAAGAGCGCCCGGAGCTCGAGTTCCGTAACGCCGGCGAGGCGCATATTGCGCGTTCGGCCAACATGGCGGGCGAGAGCGACGACGACTTCGAAAAGTTCTTCTTCATCCGCTCGAACCCCAAGGGCATCATCTATGAGCGCTGGCGCCACATCCATGGCTGCGCACGCTTCTTCAATGCGGTGCGCGACACCGTCACCGACAAGTTCGTCATGACTTACAAAGCCGTCGAGCCGAAACCGTCCAAGCTGCCCAAAAACTCCAACGAAATGGCTTCCAAATGAGCGGCGCGTTCCGCATTCCGAGCGCCGGCCGGCTCAGCCAGGCCAAGACCGCGCGCTTCAGCTTCGACGGCCAGGCCTACACCGGGATCGAAGGCGACACGCTGGCCTCGGCGCTGCTTGCCAATGGCGTGCATCTGGTGGGACGTTCGTTCAAGTATCACCGTCCGCGCGGCTTCCTGTCGGCCGGAGCGGAAGAGCCCAACGCGCTGGTCGAGGTCAAGCGCGACGCGGCACGCAAGGCGCCCAACATCCGCGCCACGGTGCAGGAGCTCTATGACGGGCTGGTCGCGCAGTCGCAGAACCGCTGGCCTTCGCTGGCCTTCGATGTCGGCGCGGTCAACGACATTGCATCGCCGCTGTTTTCGGCCGGCTTCTACTACAAGACCTTCATGTGGCCGAAGGCAGCCTGGAAGAGCCTCTACGAGCCGAAGATCCGCGCCGCGGCGGGTCTCGGCGTTTCGCCCGACAAGCCAGATCCCGACCATTATTCCTCGCGCTATGCGCATTGCGACGTGCTGGTGCTGGGCGGCGGTGCGGCCGGCATCGCGGCAGCGCTTGCCGCTGCCGAAACCGGCGCGCGTGTCATCCTCGCCGATGAACAGGCCAGCTTCGGCGGCAGCCTGCGCTTCGAGAGCGGGGCGAAGATCGACGGCCAGGACGGTTATGCCTGGGCGCAAGGCGCGGTGGCCAAGCTCACCGCCCTGGACAATGTCCGCGTTTTGTCGCGGACGACGGCGTTCGGCTACTACGCGCAGAACTTCGTCGGCCTGGTCGAGCGGGTCAGCGACCATCTGCAAAACCCCGGCCACGATTTGCCGCGCGAGCGCCTATGGCAGGTACGCGCCAAGCGCGTGGTGCTGGCGACCGGCGCCATCGAACGCCATATGGTGTTTGCCGACAATGACCGGCCCGGCATCATGCTGGCCTCGGCGGCGCGGACTTATCTCAACCAGTACGGTGTCGCGGTCGGCAAAAATGTCGGCGTCTACACCGCAAATGACTCGGCCTACTCCGCCGCGATCGACCTGAAGAAGGCCGGCGTCAACGTGGCGGCGATCGTCGACCTGCGCGACCATCCGACCGGACCTGTGATCGACGAGGCGAGGGCGCTCGGGATCGAGGTCAATTTCGGCCGCGCGGTGATCCGCGCCGGCGGCAAGTTGCGCGTGACCTCGATGACGGTGCAGCCGAAGAATGGGGGCGGCGAGCGCACCATTCCGGTCGACGCCATCCTGATGTCGGCCGGCTGGACGCCGTCGGTGCATCTGTTCTCGCAGTCGCGCGGCAAGGTCGCCTTCAATGACGAGACCAAGCGCTTCGTGCCGGGCATCTATGCGCAGGACTGCGTTTCGGTCGGCGCCTGCAACGGTACGGATGGGCTCTCGGCGTCGATCGATGAGGCCTATGCGGCCGGCGCAAAGGCGGCGAAGGATGCGGGCGGCAAAGTGGCCAAGGGCGTAAAGCCGAAGGTCGACGCGTCGGAAAGCTGGTCGCGCGGCATGCTGGGCGCGGCGCCCGGCGCCGGGCCGGACAAGACGGTCAAGGCCTTCGTCGATTTCCAGAACGACGTCACCGCCAAGGACATCCGCCAGGCGGTGCATGAAGGCATGCGCTCGATCGAGCACGTCAAGCGCTTCACCACCAACGGCATGGCGACCGACCAGGGCAAGACCTCCAACATGCACGGCCTGGCGATTGCCGCCGAGACGCTTGGCAAGCCGATCCCCGAGGTCGGGCTGACCACGTTCCGCGCACCCTATACGCCTGTTACTTTCGGCGCGATCGTCAGCCATTCGCGCGGTCCGCTGTTCGACCCGACACGCAAGACCGCGATCCATCCCTGGGCGGAAGCTCAAGGCGCGGTGTTCGAGGATGTCGGGCAGTGGAAGCGCGCCTGGTATTTCCCCAAACCCGGCGAGGACATGCACAAGGCGGTCGACCGCGAATGCGTCGTGGTGCGCAGCAATGCCGGCCTGTTCGACGCCTCGACGCTGGGCAAGATCGAAGTGGTCGGGCCGGATGCGGCCAGGTTCATGGAACTGCTCTACACCAATCCGTGGGAGAAGCTTGAGCCCGGCCGCTGCCGCTATGGCATCATGCTGCGCGAGGATGGTTTCATCTATGATGACGGCGTCGTCGGCAGGCTGGCGCCGGACCGTTTTCATGTGACGACCACGACGGGTGGCGCGCCGCGCGTCATGAACCATATGGAGGACTATCTCCAGACCGAGTTCTCGCATCTGAATGTCTGGCTGACCTCGATAACCGAGCAATGGGCGGTCATCGCCGTGCAGGGGCCGAAGTCGCGAGACATCATTGCACCGCTGGTCGAAGGCATCGACATGTCGGACGAGGCGCTGCCGCATATGTCGGTGCGCGAAGGCAAGATCTGCGGCGTGCCGACCAGGCTGTTTCGCATGTCGTTCACCGGCGAGCGCGGTTTTGAAGTCAACGTGCCGGCTGATCACGGCCAGGCGGTCTGGGAAGCGCTGTGGGCCGAAGGCCAGAAGCATGGCGCTACTGCCTACGGCACCGAGGCCATGCACGTGCTGCGCGCCGAAAAGGGCTACATCATCGTTGGCCAGGACACGGATGGTACGGTGACGCCGAACGATGCCGGGCTCGACTGGGCGGTCGGCAAGAAGAAGACCGATTTCGTCGGCATCCGCGGCCTGACGCGGCCCGACCTTGTCGCCAAGGGCCGCAAGCAGCTGGTCGGCTTGAAGACCAAGGACCCGAAAGTGGTGCTTGAGGAGGGCGCGCAGATCGTCGCTGACCCGAAGCAGGCGATCCCGATGAAGATGATCGGTCACGTCACATCCAGCTACTGGTCGGAAAATTGCGGTCGCTCGATCGCGCTGGCGCTGGTTGCCGGCGGCCGCGACCGGATGGGCGCCACGCTCTATGTGCCGATGCCGAACGGCGTGATCGAAGTGGAGGTTACCGGCATGGTGTTCTTCGACGAGACGGGAGGGCGCCTCAATGGCTAAGGCTGCTGCAAAGAAGACGGCCCCAGCTGCAGCGCCGTCCGTCGAGCGCCGCCCGGCCCTGGCTGGACGCGTCGTTTCCGCAACGGATGTCAAGGTCGAGGTGCTGCCGCCGGCGGAGCGCATGTCGCTGCGCGCGCCGGAGGCTTCCGTCGCGGCGCTGTCGAAGGCGCTCGGCCTGACCTTGCCGAAGCAGCCGAAAACTTCGGCGTCGAAGACAGGGCGCACGGCGCTGTGGCTTGGCCCTGACGAGTGGCTGGTCATCGATGAGGCTGGCAAGGATCCGCTGGCCGATCGTGCTGGGGTTGCCGCATTGCATTCGGCGGTCGGCATCTCGCACCGCAACGTCGCCTTCGCCGTCACCGGCCCGGCGGCTGCCGCCGCGATCAATGCAGGCTGCCCGCAGGATTTGTCGCTCGAGGCTTTTCCGGTGGGCGCGGCGTCGCGCACCATTCTCGGCAAGTGCGAAATCCTGCTGTTGCGCACGGCAGCCGACGCTTTCCGGGTCGAGTGCTGGCGTTCCTTCTCGGACTATGTCTTTACTTTCCTGTCGGAAGCAGCCAGCGACGCGGCGGCGTAGGAACGTTTGACGGGTCAAGCCGTTCTGCTTCCCCCATCAGGGAGAACATACGATGCCGTCGAAAGCGCCGCCGAAGTCAGCTGGCAAGACGTCCGCCGTGCGCTCACTCGAACATGAGCAGCATCACGAGGTGACTGCCGAAGAGGAACTCGAGGAAGGCCTCGAGGACACGTTTCCGGCCAGCGATCCGGTGTCGATCACCTCGACCGCCATCCCAGGCGCGCCGGCAAGACCCGGCAAGGCTAAGACGGTGCCGGGTCGCAAACCGCGCAAGAAATAACCCGTTCGGCTACGCCAGGTTTGAACTCAGGAAAAGCCGGCTTGCGCTGAGGAAAAAACGGGCGGCCGGGATTATCCTGCCGCCCTTAAATTAGTCGTTGTGCTGTGGTCGAGCCCGATCAACTTAGAACGTGCTCGGCACGATCCATGGGTTGATCTCGATGCCGAGACGCGGGCTCTTGGCCTTGACGTCGGACTTTTCGACCGAGCCGGTCACGGCGCAATCGAGCTTGGCATTGGTCGTGGTGTCGACGCAGGTGGCGGCGGGGGCCTGCTTGGTCGAGTGTGTGTTGTTGGCGGCGAAAGCCGAGCCGGAGAGAGCCAGCACGGTGGCGAGGGCGAGAAGGGTCTTGTTCATGTCAGTCTCCATCGGTTAAACTTTTTCGTACATGTACGATACAACGTACACATACGTCCACCGAGATGGGTTTTCAAGTCGAAAAACGTACGCGTACGACAAATTTTTTTTATGCCGAAAATTGCGGCGCACTGACACAGCCGAAGCTGTCAGGCCGGACGTTGATTGGAGGGGCGGGGATGCTCAGCAGTCGACCGGGGTCTCGGTCAGCGGCGGCACATTCTGAGTGCTGAGCGTGGCGAGTGTGAAATCGCACATCCGCGTCACGAAAGCCTGTGGATCGCCGAAGGGGTAGAACGGGAACGTGATCAAAAGCGAGATGGTGCCGTGGCCGACTGCCCAAAGCATGGTGGCGATGGCGCGCGGATCGCCCTGCAGCTTGCCTGCGGCAACGCAGGCCTCGACCCTGGATATCAGCGCTTTCATCGCCGGGTTGGCCTCTTCCATGTCCTCATAGCTTCTGCCTTCCGGCAGCTTGGTCTTTTCGGTCATGAACACGGTGCGGTATTCGTTGGGATTGCCGAGCCCGAAGGCAGCATATTCGGTCATCACCGCACGCAAGGCCTCGATCGGATCGTCGGAAGGATGCTCCTCGATGCGGCGGGCAAGTGTTTCGAAGGCATCCTCGGCCAGCGCAAACAGGATGTCTTGCTTGTCGGCGAAGTAGGAATAGACCGACATCGGAGCATAGCCGACCCGCTTGGCCAACTTGCGGATGGTCAGGCCTTCATAGCCCTCTTCCTTGACGAGCTTGTGGGCTGCGTCGAGCAGTTCGGAACGCAGTTCGGCCTTTTGTTTCTCGCGGCGTTTCTGGACGCTCAGTGGCAAGATCCGGTGCCTTTGGTTGGTTGTGCATGACTAAATATATACGCTGTACGGAAACGGGCAAGGGCGCTTCAGGGACATCAAAAAGCGACCTCAAGCTTTCTCTCGAATAGTCGTGCCCGTTCTGGTCCATTTCGCCAGCATCTATGTCACAGCATGTGTAACCTGGGCGCACGCAGGCAACATCGGACTGTTACAAACAAAGCCTATTTGGCGGCTCTGCAAGAAATTTCGGTTTTGGGGGCCTCTATGGCTGCGATAGAGCTTTCGTCCGGGCTGCCGGGCGCACATCCACTTTCTCATGGCGCAAGGCTGGCGCTCAGGCGAGTCGTGATAGTCGCATGGCTGGCGATCGCAATCGGCTTCGCCATGGAAGCGCTTATTCTGACTGCCGGATTTGCGGCAGGTTCGCACCCGGCCCCGACCCAGGTTCTGATAGACTTGGCGCAAGGCGTGACCTGGTCATTCTTCGTCTGCGCCGGTGTCAGCCTCGGCACGGCGATCACCAAGGTGCGAGCCTCGCTTGGCGGCCTTATCGCCATGATCTCGGGGCCGCTGGCCATGGGCATCGCCAAAGGTACGCAAAAGGTGATGGTGAGCGCGCTTGATGTATCGGCAAAGCCCGTGATCCTGTCGCTCACCACGCTCGGTATGTTGCGGGCGATCGAGTATGGCTTGCTGGGCTGGATGCTGGCTTCGCTGGCATCCAAGGAAGAACCTCGCTCGCTGCATTTCATGCTGGCGGGTGCCTTGGCCGGCGCGGTGTTCGGCGGCGGGATCACGGCGCTGACGATCGAGACCGCCGCAGCCAAGGACATCGCGCTGGCATTGCCGCAGGCTGTCGCCACCGGCCTCATTGAGATCGTGTTTCCGATCGGATGCTCGCTGGTCGTCTACATCGCCCTGCAAGTCAGCCGGCACATGAAGTTCATTTCCAGCGATGCGCGCTAGAGCAGGATGATTTCAGGTCGAATTGACCTGAAATCTGAATCCGGGTCTAAACAAATTGATAGAGCATGATGTCGTCCGAAACCGCTTCACACTTTCGGCATCATGCTTTTTCTACAGACGGTGATCGGTTTGCGTCCTGTTTCCAGGCCGGTTGCCACCACCTCCGTATGGGCTTGCTCCCCGGTCGGGGAACGGAACTGATCCGATCTGTCATCAAATCGCGCCGACCACAATATCTCATTGTAGAGTCAGGTTCGGTCGATCAGCTTGGCGGCAAGGTGCGACAGCAGCTTCACCGCTTGACCATAGGTCTTGGCCTTTTCGGGATTGGAGGCGTTGCCGTCCAGCGCCCGCTTGTAGACGCCCTGACAGATGGCCGCCAAGCGGAAGAAGGAGAATGCGAGGAAGAAGCTCCAATTGTCGATGCCGGCCAGCCCGCGCCGACGGCAATACGCCGCGACATAGGCTTCCTCCAAGGGCAGGCCGAGGGCGGCGCGGTCGACGCCGCCAAGACCGCGAAAGCCCGAGGCGTGCGGCAGGCGCCATTGCATGCATTGATAGGCGATGTCGGCGAAGGGATCGCCGAGTGTCGACAGTTCCCAGTCGAGCACCGCCAGCACTTTCGGCTCGCTGGCTGCGAAGATCATGTTGTCCAGCCGGTAGTCGCCATGCACGAGGGATTTTCGGCCGTCATCGGCCGGCATATGCGTCTCCAGCCACGCGATCAGCAGGTCCATGTCGGCGACCGTGCCGGTCTCCGAGGCGCGGTACTGGCTGGTCCAGCGTGCCAGCTGGCGTTCGAAGTAATTGCCGGGTTTGCCGAAATCGCCGAGCCCGACCGCCTCGACATCGACATCGTGCAGGGCCGCCAGCGTGGCGTTCATAGCATCGTAGAGGGCGGCGCGCTCATCGTTGCCAGCGGCCTCCGGCACTGCCGGATCCCAGAAGATGCGGCCGTCGAGAAAATCCATGACGTAGAACATGCGGCCGATCGGCGTCGCCTCCGCCGACAGATGCAGCATCGCCGGCACCGGCACGGCGGTGCCGGCCAGCGCCTTCATGACCGTGAATTCGCGGTCGACCTGATGCGCCGATTTCAGCAACTGGCCCGGCGGCTTGGCGCGCAGGACATAGCGGCCGCTGGCCGCGGTCAGCAGATAGGTCGGGTTCGACTGGCCGGATTTGAATTTTTCGATTGCGGAAAGCCGTGCAAAACCAGGGATGTGCGCCTCGAGGTAAGGGGCTAGCGCTGTCTGGTCGAGCGTATTGGCGTCGCTCATGCGGTCTCCGGCTCACGCTCGATCAGCGTCAGCGTCAGCCAGCGCGCCGTCAGCGCCGGCTTCTTCGAGCCTTCGATCTCGATGGTCACGTCATGCGCCGTCTGCACCCAGCCCGACGGCCTGACCTTGACGTCGGCCAGCACGAAGCGGGTGCGGATGCGCGCGCCGGTCTTCACCGGCGCCAGGAAGCGCAGCGAATCGAAACCGTGATTGACTCCCATCTTGCCCTTTTCCAGCGGCGGCATGGTCTCGAAGGTCATGGCCGACAGCAGCGACAGCGACAGAAAGCCATGCGCGATGGTGCCGCCGAACGGCGTCTCCAGCCTGGCGCGCTCGGGGTCGCAATGGATGAACTGGTGGTCGTCGGTGGCGTCGGCGAACTGGTCGATCATGGTCTGTGTGACCTCGCGCCATGGCGAGACGCCGACTTCCTTGCCGACGCTGGCCAGAAGCACATCGAGACTGATCGGTTCCACTGCGGTGTCCTCCCCTTGCCGCCGACCGCGGCTCATTCCTTGAACAATGTCAGCCCATGCTGCACCGACTGCCCGCCGTCGATCGGCAGGATGGCGCCGGTGACATAGGAACCGGCACGGCTGCACAAATAGAGCGTTGCGCCGCCGATGTCATCCGCCACGCCGATACGGCCGATGGGGACATGGCTGCCGACATGTCTGGCCTTTTCTTCGGTGCCGGTGGCAAAGGCGGTCATCCGGCTCTGGAAGGGGCCGGGGGCGAAGGCGTTGACGGTGATGCGCCGCGCCGCGAGTTCGATCGCCAGCGTGCGCGTCAGGTGGTGAACGGCGCCCTTGGACGCGGCATAGGAATAGGCGTCGTCGGCCAGCGGCTGCGTGCCCATCACCGAGCCCAGATTGATGACGCGGGCCGGATCGGCATCGCTCGCGGCGGCTTCCAGCAGCAGCAGCAATTCGCGCGTCAGATGGAAGGCGGCGGTGACGTTGACGGCGAACACCTTGGCCCAGCCGCTATAGGGAAAATCCTCCAGGGAGGCACCCCAGGATATGCCGGCATTGTTGACCAGAATGTGCAGCTTCTCGGTGCGCGCCTTGACCTCGCCGACCAGCGCGGCAATGCCTGCTTCGCTCGAGACGTCACCGGCAAAGCCTTCGGCACTGCCGGAGCCGCCGAGCCCGTTCAACTCAGCGGCGACCTTGATGCAATCCACGCCCTTGCGCGAAGCGATCATCACGGTGGCGCCGGCTTGGACCAAAGCGGTCGCCACCATGCGGCCGATGCCGGTCGCGGCTCCCGTCACGAGCGCGGTCTTGCCGACCACTGAGAACAACTCGTCGAGATAGCTCATCGATCCTCCGCCTCTTCCTTGCCGCCCGGCAACAGTTCGCGTTGACAAGGCTATCCGAAGTACGGTCATCCTTGCCACGGGTAAAGTGCCCCAGATGCGTGAAAGGGTTGGAGACCGATGGCGGACATGAATCTCGGCATGACCGAGCGGCTGAAGCCGATCCACGCCCGCGTCGCCGCCATGGTGCGCGATGAGATCATGCCGCTCGATCATAAGTTTTTGAGCGAGGTCGGCAAGGGCGGCGACCGCTGGGTCTACACCGCGCGGCAGACCGAGATCCTCGAAGGGTTGAAGAAGACGGCCAAGGAGCGCGGCCTGTGGAATTTCTGGCTGACCGGGTCCGAGCGCGGCTACGGGCTCTCGACCGTTGAATATGCCTATCTCGCCGAGGAGATGGGCAAGGCGCATCTCGGCGCCGAGACCTTCAACTGCTCGGCGCCCGACACCGGCAATATGGAGGTGCTGGAGCGCTATGGCTCGGAGGATCACAAGCAGGCATGGCTGGCGCCGCTGCTCGAGGGGAAAATGCGCTCGGCCTATCTGATGACCGAGCCGGACGTCGCTTCCTCCGACGCCACCAACATCGCCATGCGCTGCGAAAAGCAAGGCGGCGACTATGTACTCAACGGCGAGAAATGGTGGGCGTCGGGGGCCGGGGACCCGCGCTGCGCCATCTACATTGTCATGGTTCGGACCGGCGGCGAAGCCGAGCCGCAGCACCGCCGCCATTCGATGATCCTGGTGCCGTCCGGTACCAAGGGCGTGACCAAGCTGCGGCCGATGCAGGTTTATGGCGACGACGACGCGCCGCATGGCCACATGCATCTTCGCTTCGACAATGTGCGGGTGCCGGCCGGAAACCTGATCCTCGGCGAGGGCAGGGGGTTCGAGATCGCCCAGGGGCGGCTTGGCCCCGGGCGCATCCACCATTGCATGCGCGCCATCGGCCAGGCCGAAATGGCGCTGGAGCTGCTGTGCCAGCGCTCGGTGCGCCGCGAGGCCTTCGGCCAGCCATTGGCCAAGCTCGGCGCCAATTTCGACATCATCGCCGAGTGCCGCATGGAGATCGAGATGGCGCGGCTGCTCTGCCTCAAGGCGGCGTGGATGATCGACCAGGGCGATGCGCGCACAGCCGCGCCCTGGATCAGCCAGATCAAGGTCATCGCACCGCGCGTCGCGCTCAAGGTCACCGACGAGGCAGTGCAGATGTTCGGCGCGCAAGGCATCAGCCAGGACACGCCGCTGGCACGCTCATGGACGCATCTGCGAACCCTGCGCCTCGCCGACGGGCCGGACGCCGTGCACCGCCGGCAGGTGGCGCGCACGGAGCTCAGGAAATACACGCAGGAAAGGGTCTGAGTGGATGAAAACCCTCATCGCCCGCGATTTCGCGCCGCTCGACCAGCTCGTCCATGCCGACAATCTGAAGGAGCTGGTCGGCTGGCATCTCGCCGGCAAGGTTCGGCCGGCCATCGAAGGCACTTATCCGCTGGCCGATGCCGCCGCCGTGGTGACGCGCGTGCTTGGCCGTGGCGCATCCGGCAAGCTCATCCTCAAACGTTAAGGAGCCCCGCCATGCCGATACCTTCAGACATGAGAGCACTGCTGCTGACCGGCGACGGCTACACCAGGACGCCCTCCGGCAGCGTGCTGGAGGCGATGGAGCCGTATCTCAAGCTTGGCAGCATCGGCGTGCCGACGCCCGGACCGAGCCAGGTTCTGATCAAGGTCAGCCTCGCCTCGATCAACCCGTCCGACGTCATGTTCATCAAGGGCCAGTACGGTCAGCCGCGCGCCAAGGGCCAGCCGGCCGGCTTCGAGGGTGTCGGCACGGTCGTTGCCAGCGGCGACGAGCCCTATGCGAAAAGCCTGATCGGCAAGCGCATCGCCTTCACCACAGGCGTCACCAATTGGGGCGCGTGGGCGGACTATGCAGTTGCCGAAGCTGCCGGCTGCATTCCGCTGCTCGACACGGTCCGCGACGAGGATGGCGCGGCGATGATCGTCAACCCGCTCACGGCGCTCGCCATGTTCGACATCGTCAAGGAGACGGGCGAAAAAGCCTTCATCATGACCGCCGGCGCCAGCCAGCTTTGCAAGCTGATCGCGGGTCTCGCCAAGGAGGCTGGGTTCCGGCCGATCGTCACCGTGCGCCGCGACGAGCAGATTCCGCTGTTGAAGGAGATCGGGGCTGCCCATGTGCTCAACGAGAAGGCGCCGGATTTCAAGGCAGCACTACGCGATGTGGTCAAGGCCGAGCAGCCGCGCATCTTCCTCGATGCCGTGACCGGGCCGCTGGCCTCGGCGATCTTCGACGCCATGCCGAAGCGCTCGCGCTGGATCATCTATGGACGGCTCGATCCGGACACCACTGTCATCCGTGAGCCCGGCCAGATGATCTTCCAACACAAGCACATTGAAGGCTTCTGGCTGGTCGAATGGATGCGCCAGTTCCGCGACAAGCGCGGCCCGGCGATCATGGAAGCACAGAAGCGCTTTTCGGATGGGCGCTGGTCAACCGACGTGACGGCGGTGCTACCGCTGGATGAGGCGATGGCGAAGGCCCCGGCGGAGCTGGCCAAGCCGAACGGGAAGGTGTTTATTAGGCCGTAGATCAGAAGAGTTCGAGGTTCTCCCATGAAGCAACTGTGGTTCGTTGCAGTCGTCCTCACGGGGATGACAGGCTCGATTTCTGCCGAGGCTGCTGACAAGTTCCCGCCTTCCTGGCGCAAGTCGATGACCAATGACCCCAGCACAAACTTCTTCCTCAAGAAGTATTCGGCCGCCCTGGACAATCCTGCTGCGACCGCAGTCAGAAACATCGTGCTGGCGCGAGAAGTCGGCTCGGAGTGTCAGTCGTCCAAGCTCAATAAAGCCAAGCTCAAAGCATATCGCGACAGCACGCTCGGCGCGCTTTCGCCTGACGCCCTCAAGGCAGCGGCGTTTGAAACCCGCGTTGCGCTGCGCGGCTTTGACTACCAAGATCTCGCTCACCTCTGTGCCGGGATAGACTATCAATTCGGGCCGAAAGGAGCACTGATCGCGGGTGCGATATCACCGGGGAAAGGTGAGCCGAGGTACCGGTACGACCCGGCCAACCCGTACATCCAACTGCCAGAATTCACTGGCAAATAGTGGAGGCGCACGAACGGTTTTCAGTGCTTGACGACCGCCCCCTCCCTATATCTACAGCCACTGGAGCCAGCTACTCCGCCGGCTCGACATTGGCGTACGCCGCTTCCTCAAGCTCCCGCTTCAGCCTCGCTTCCTCATGCGCCTTCGGCGTGACGAAGCGGCCGAGCAGGAGGTAGGCGACCGGGGTCAGGAACAGCGTCGAGACGGTGGCGAGACCCAGCCCGCCGACGATGACCCAGCCGAGCGCGATGCGCGCTTCGGCACCGGCGCCGGCGGCCAGCACCAGCGGGACCCCGCCGAGGATGGTGCAGATCATCGTCATCATCACCGGCCGCAGGCGGATGATCGAGGCCTGCTCGATCGCCTCGCGCACGCCGAGGCCGCGGTCGCGCAGCTGGTTGGCGAATTCGACGATGAGGATGCCGTTCTTGGCCATGACGCCGACCAGAAGCACGAGGCCAATCTGGCTGTAGGCATTGAGGCTGGTGCCTGACAAAAGCAGCGCAAAGATTGCGCAGGCAAGGCCGAGGGGGACCGTCGCCATGATGATGACGGCGCTGACGAAGCTTTCGAACTGGGCGGCGAGCACCAGGAGGATGATGACCAGCGCGAAGCCGAAAATGGTGATCATGGCGCTGTTGGTCTCGCCGAGCGTCGCGGCTTCGGCCAGCGGCAGGACGCGGCTGCCCGGCGGCAGCAGCGGGGCGGCGATCTGCTCGGCAACGCCGAGCGCGTCACCCAGTGCGAAATTGCCGTTCAGGTTCGAGGTGATCGCCACCGAAGGCTGCTGCTGTTCGCGGGTCAGCGACGGCGGCACGGCGCGCTCGGTCAGCGTGGCGATGGTCGACATTGGCACGAAGCGGCCGTCGGCGGTCTTCAGGAAGATGTTTTCCAGATCGGTCGGATCATTGATCGGGTTGGTGGTCGAGACCAGCTTCACGCCATAGCTGCGGTCGGCGATGTAGACATCGACGACATCGTTGCCGTCGAGCATCGCCTGCAAGGTGTTGGCGAGACCCGATATGTCGATGCCGAGATCGGAGGCGCGCTCGCGGTCGATCGCCACCGCCAGCTGCGGCTGCGTCGGGTCGATGGAAAGCCGCGGCGTCTGGAAGCGCGGATCGGCCTGCATCCGGGCGATGATCTTCACCGCCGCGTCGCCGAGCGCCTTGCGGTCGTTGCCGACCAGCGCGAATTGCAGGCCGTTGCCGGCGCCGCGAATGCCGAGGCTATTGGCCTGCACCGGGAAGATGCGCACGGATGGCACCTGCCGGGTCAGCTGGCTTATCTGCGCCATGATCTCCTGCTGGCTGCGCGTGCGCTCGTCCCACGGCGCCAGCGTCATCACCATGAAGCCGGAATTGTAGGCGCCGTTCTGGCCGGCGTTTTCGAAGGTCGAGACGATCTCGCCGGAATCGCGAAGCGGCTGGATCAGTCGCTCGATCTTCTGCATCTGCTGCGTGGTGTAATCGAGGCTGACGCCTTGCGGCGCGTTGATGCGCAACAGCACGACGGCGCGGTCCTCGCTCGGCGTCAGTTCCTGGCGGATGGTGCCGAACAGGCTGAAGGCGACGCCCGCAAACAGCACCGCAACCAGCAGCACGATCCACGGCGCGCCAAGGCAGGCATGCAGGGCGCGTTTGTAGGCCGCGTTCAGCGCACCGCCGATGCGCGCGCCAATGCCGTGACCGCCTTCATGGTGGAGCGATGCGCCGGTCAACATGCGCGAGGCCAGCATCGGGCACAGCGTCAGCGCGACCACGCAGGAGAGCAGCACCGACATGGCGAGGACGAAGCCGAATTCGCGAAACAGGCCGCCGGTCTGTCCCGGCAGGAAGGAGATCGGCACGAAAACGGCAACGAGCGTCAGCGTCGTGGCGATGACGGCGAAGAACACTTCCTGGGCGCCGAGCACGGCGGCGGCACGAGGCCCCATGCCTTCGTTGCGCCGTCGCACGATGTTTTCCAGAACGACTATGGCGTCGTCGACGACAAGGCCGGTCGCCAGCACCAGCGCCAGAAGCGTCAGGATGTTGATGGAGAAGCCGGCGAGATAGATGGCGGCGATGGTGCCAATCATGGCGACCGGCATTGAGAGACCGGGGATCAGCGTCGCGCGCCAGTCGAGCAGGAAGATGTAGATGACGATCAGCACCATGGAGATCGACAGGCCGAGCGCGATCTCGACCTCGTGCACGGCGCCGTTGACGAAGACGGCGTCGTCGCTGGTGATCTTGATCGACATGCCCTTGGGCAGGTTTTCCTGCAGCTTGGCGACGGCTGCCTTCACTCCGGTGGAAATATCCAGCGTGTTCGATTCCGCCTGGCGGATGATGCCAAGGCCAATGCCGGTCTTGCCGTCGGAGCGCAACGAGGTCTGGCCGATGTCGGGACCGAGCGTGACGGTGGCGACGTCGCGGATGCGCGTCGTGCCGCCGATGATGATGTTTTCGAATTCTTCCGGCGTCGTCACATCGGCCGTGGTGCGGACGATGAGATCCTGGTTGGTGGTGGTGATCGAACCGGCTGGTGAATCGAAAGCGACCGAGGCAAGCGCTGCCCTCAGATCGGCCACAGTGAAGCCGAGGCTGGCGAGCTTGTTCTGGTCGACATCGATGCGGAAGATCTTGTCGCGGTCGCCATAGACCTGAACGTCGGCGACGCCGGGCACGGCGGCCAGTTCGTCCTCGATCTGGTCCTGGACGATCACCGTCATGTCCTGCACCGACATGGTGTCGGAGGTGACGGCCAGTCGCATCACGGCATCGGAATTGGCATCGGCCTTGACGATGCGCGGCGGATCGGCGGTCTCCGGTATCATGTTGGCGACACGGCCGACCGCGTCGCGCACGTCGGAGGCGGCGACGTTCAAATCGACGCCGTCGTTGAACTCGATGGTGACGCGGCTCTGGCCGAAGGACGAGGTCGACGAGATCGACTTGACGCCGGATACGCGCGCGACCGCACCCTCGATGGTGTCGGTCAGTTCACGGTCGACGGTTTCGGCGGCGGCACCCTCGAAAGCCGTCGACACGGTGACCACGGCGCGGTCGACATCGGGCAGTTCGCGGATTTCGACGCCGTAGAAAGCGGCAAGGCCGGCCACTGCGATCAGCGTGTTCAGCACGAAGGCCATGACCGGCCTGCGGATGAAGAGAGCGGTGAAGCCGGTTTCGCTGGCGGTGCTGACAGGCGCGGTCATGAGCCTTCGGCCGCGTCCGCGGCGCGCTGATCCTGGCCGGCGATGCGGACCGCGCCGCCTTCGCTGACGCTCTGGGTGCCCTCGGTCACAACCATGTCGCCATCCTCGATCTCGGCGTCGATCAGCACCGTCTCGGTGTTGCGCTGGATGATGCGCACGGGAACGCGCCTGGCCTTGCCGTCCTCGACCTGCCAGACATAGGCGCCGTCGGAACCCCACAGGATCGCCAGCGGGCTGACGGCCGGATAGGTGTCGCCGGGGAAGCGCATGGTGATGCCGAATGACATGCCGGCGCGCAGCGAATCCGCCGGATTGGCGATTGCAGCCTTGACCAGCAGGGTGCGGCTCTTTTCGTCGATGTGGTTGTCGATGGCCGACACGGTGCCGGTATAGGCCTTGCTCGGATTGGCGATCGGCGTCGCCGACAGTTGCGCGCCGACCTTGACGGCGGCGGCGAAGCGCTCGGGCACCAGGAAATCGACCAGGATGGAGGAGCGGTCGTCAAGCGTGGCGATCGCCGACTGGCTGGTGACGTAATTGCCGGCCGATATCGGCAGGATGCCGACCGTGCCGGCGATAGGGGCGACGATCGAACGACGCTGCAAGGCGAGTTCGGCATCCTGCAGCGCCAGTTTGGCGCCGGCCAGCACCACTTGGGCATCGGCGACGGCGACCGGAGTCGCGGCGTTGGAGGCCCTCAATGATTTCACCCGCTCGAGCTTGTCATGGGCATCCTGCAAGGCGAGCTTGGCACGATCCTGCGAGATCACCTCGGTCTCGGAATCGAGAACAGCGATGATCTGCCCCTTGTCGACGCGGGTGCCGGACTGGACGAGGAATTCAACCAGCCGGCCGGAGCTGTACGGGTTGACCGTCACCGAGGCGTTGGCGCGGCCGGTGCCGATCGCCTGCAGGCGATCGTTGATGGTGGCGGTGGCCGCAGGCAAGGCGACGACATTTGCCGGCCGGCCGGCAGCGTTGCGGCCGCCTGCCTGTTTTGTCGTGTCGACCGCACCGGTTGTGGCGGGCGCCGAAGCATAGGTCCAGTCGATGCCCCAGCGTGCCAGAACCTCCGGCGCGCCCGGGAGGAATCTCGCCCAGGCGAGGACAGCCGCGACCAGGATCACAAGCGCAAAAACGATCTGTTTCCAGGCGACCATCGACACTCCGGTTGGCAAAACGTCTACCGGTTTCACCAAGCAAAAAAACGCGCAGCGACGCACCCGGTATGTGCGAAGCCGCCGCAATATCATGGCTTTATGGCAATTCTGCCGCTTCCATGCACATTAAATCTGCGTAATTTTGCGCACCTGCGGCGGGGATTGAACGTGTCAGCGCAGGCTTTCCAGGTCGCGGATGCGCCTGGCGCTGTCGGCCTCGAGCTGCCTCGTGACGGCGCCGATCAGCGTCTCGGCGACAACGAACAGAGCGGCGGAAGAGTCCCACGCCGAAGGCACGGCGGTGCGTCCGGCAATGACGTGGCGGGCGAAGCGGGCGATCGGCGATAGCCACTGGTCGGTGAACAGCACGATCTGAACGCCGCGCTGATGCGCGGTCTGGGCAAAGCGGACCAGACTGTCCTGATAGCGCCTGATGTCGAAGATCACCAGCACGTCGCGCTTGCCCATGTCGATCAGCCGGTCGCGCCAGATGCTCTCCTGGCCGGCAAGGTGATAGACATCGGGCTGGATGATGGCGAGGTGGGCGGCCATGTAGCGCGCCAACGGATCGGTGAAGCGGCCGCCGATCAGGAATGTCTTGCCGCGCCGTTCGGCGAGCCTTGCGGCGATGTCGGCAAGCTGCCTGTCGGAGAGATGCCTGAAAGTCTCGCGCATATTGTCCAGCGTCGCCTCCAGCATTGGCGACACGGCACTGCTGCCTGGCGAGGCCGGATTGAGCGTGCGCGATGCCGGCGACTGCAATTGCGCCGCCAGTTCGTCCTGCAGCGCCGACTGGAATTCGGGATAGTTCTGGAACCCTAGCCTCGAGACAAAGCGCAGGATTGTCGGCGACGATACGCCGGCGGCGGTCGAGAACTCGGCGACCGTCTTCAGCCCGATCAGCGGATAATTGGCAATCAGCGTTTGCGCGGCGCGGCGCTCGCCGGCCGGCATCGTGCCGATGCGGTCCGAAATCAGTTCGGCAATGCTGGAAATCATCGTTTTCCCCACCCCTGAGCCCGTCCAGACCGCTTCCCCGAAATCGCGTTTGACAAAGCCGACAAACTGTATGAAATCATCCACAGGGACGCAATGAGGCAAAATACGTAACATAAGATACAGCGCTCCCCAGGGGACGGCAGACTATGGAGAGAGCACGGCCCGCCAGCCTTGCATCGTCTGATACCGTAGGGGTGACGAACCCCGGCGGGTGCAGCCCTTTCGTGCTGACCTGCGACCACGCTTCCAACTTCCTGCCGTCGGCATTCGGCACGCTTGGCCTGCCGGCCGAGGACCTCTCCCGCCACATCGCCTGGGACCCCGGCGCGCTGCCGGTGGCCCGCCGCATCGCGACCGCCCTCGATGCGACGCTCATCGAAACCCGCATCTCGCGCCTGATCATCGACTGCAACCGTCCGCTCGACGCACCGGACCTGGTGCCGCCGGTCAGCGAGACGACGGCCATTCCGGGCAATGCCGGCCTGTCGGACAGTGAGCGCGCCGAGCGCATCGCTTTGTCGTGGCGGCCGTTCCACGACACGATCGCATCGATCATCGACGACCGGCAGGCGCGTGGGCAGGACACCCGGCTGGTGTCGGTGCATTCCTTCACGCCGGTCTACAAGGGCAAGAACCGGCCCTGGCATATCGGCATCATCCATGATGACGACCGCCGGCTGGCATCGCCGCTGATAGCGGCGCTGCAGCGGCTCTCCGGCGTCACTGTCGGCATCAACGAGCCCTATTCGCCGGCCGACCGCGTCTATTTCACTTTGGAGCGCCATGCACGCTCGCGCGGCCTTGCCTGCGCAATGATCGAAATCCGCAACGACGAGATCTCCGGCGAGACCGGGCAGCGGAAATGGGCGGATCTGCTCACAGGCATTTTTTCTGACCTGGAACCCGAGGAGGCCAAGGGTTCCTGGCGACACGCAATGGGAAAGTCAGTTCAATCGGCCAGCTAAGAACGTTAAAAAGGGGACTTCAAATGGCAGCACCGATACACACGGACACATCGGAGGACGTGAAGGTCCTTCACAGCATGGGCTACGCCCAGGAACTATCGCGGCGCATGGGAGCATTCCAAAGCTTTGCGATCTCGTTTTCGATCATCTGCATCCTGTCCGGCGGGTTTGGATCATTCCCGATCGCGCTTTCGACGGGCGGTCCATTCTCACTGACCATCGGCTGGATCATCGGCAGCGCGTATGCGGTTGTCGTTGCGGCCTGTCTTGGCCAGATCGCGTCAGCCTACCCGACGGCAGGCAGCCTGTATCACTGGTCGTCAATCCTGGGCGGCCGGTTCTGGGGTTGGGCAACGGCCTACGTCAATCTGCTGGGACTGCTGTTCGTCATCCCGGCCGTGAATGTGTTTCTCTATCTCATCACGCGTGATCTGTTCTTCGGTTCGGTACTCGGCTGGGACGTCTCCGGCTGGGGGATGGGGACGCAAATTCTATCGGTCGCCGTCATCACCGCGGCGCAAGCCCTGCTGAACCATTTCGGCATCAGGCTGACGACCATACTGACGGATTTCTCCGGCTACCTGATCCTCGGGGTCACCGTCATCCTTATCATCATGTTTCTGATGGCGGCGCCAAGCCTGGACATCGGCAAGGCGTTCACCTTCGTAAACAACACCGGGGCTTCTGGTGGTGGCGTTTCCCCGCAAACCGGTCCATTGATGGCGATCATCATCGGCCTTCTCTATCCGCTGTTCACCATTACCGGCTTTGACGCGTCCGCACACACGGCGGAAGAAACAGTCAATGCGCGCGACACGGTGCACAAGGGCATGCTGCATTCAGTCTTCTGGTCCGGCGTGTTCGGTTTTGTGCTGATCCTTGTCATGATCATGGCCATCCCGGATCTGAATGCCGCCGCCGCCTCCGGCTGGAGTTCCTTCAACAATCTCTTCATCGCAGCCATCATGACGTCGTTTATCGGCAAGTTGATGCTGATCGGTGTGATCATTTCCAACTTCCTCTGCGCACTAGCCGCCGTGACGTCCACATCACGGATGATCTATGCGTTTGCGCGTGATGGTGGCTTGCCATTCTCGGGCCTGCTGAGCTCGGTCAGCCCGACATATCGCACGCCGGTGGCGGCGATCTGGTTCTCCGCCATCATGGCGGTCGTGTTGACCGCCGTGACGACGCCACTCAATGCCTTTGCCGCGCTCTCGACCGGCTGCGCTATGTATCTCTACATTTCATATGCAATGCCGATTGTTGCGGGTTTCTTTGCCGAAGGAAAAACCTGGACCACCTTTGGCAGCTTCCGTCTGGGCGGTTTGTCAAAAGTCTTCGCGGTCATTGTCATGATCGGAACCGTCCTGGTCACGATCGGTGGTCATGCCTTCGTCGTGTCGATCCCCGGCACACCGGGCGACGCTGCCGCCAATCCGCCGGTTGCCGCCACAAGCTTCGTGCCGGGCCTGTGGTACTATTCGGTTGGCTTCGCCATCATCCTGGCAATTCTTTGGTTCGCCATTGAAAACCGGCGTTTCCAGGGTCCGCCAATCGGCGAGGCGGCAATCGCCAAGCGCAAGGCGATCATTGCAGCCGCTGAAAAGGCTGTCGGCGAATCTGCCTGAGCAACAATCAAAGCCGTGGCGAGTTCGATAGCCACGGCTTTTTCGCTTTCAAAGTGACAAGCCCAAGCGGCTAGCTGGAGTGCCAAAGGAATGGCCGGAAATTTCTCGTTCGATCAGTTGAAGAAAGCGGTCTCCAATGGCGAGATCGACACGGTGCTGGCCTGCATCGTCGACATGCAGGGGCGGCTCGCGGGAAAGCGTTTCCTGGCGCAGTACTTTGTGGATTCTGCTCATGACGAGACGCATGGCTGCAACTATCTGCTCGCCGCCGACATCGATATGGAGCCGGTGCCGGGCTACAAGGCGGCAAGCTGGTCGAAGGGCTATGGCGACTTCGTCATGAAGCCGGACCTTGCGACGCTGCGGCGGATTCCGTGGCTGGAAAAGACCGCGCTGGTGATCTGCGACGTGCTCGACCACCACACCCATGACGACCTTCCGCATTCGCCGCGCGCGATGCTGAAAAAGCAGGTCAAGCGGCTCACCGAACGCGGCTATATCGGCTACTTCGCCTCCGAGCTCGAATTCTACCTGTTCAACGAGACCTATGATTCCGCCCGCAAGAAGCACTGGCAGGGCCTCGATACCGCTTCGCCCTATATTGGCGACTACCAGATCGGCATCACCACCAAGGAAGAAGGCGTCATGCGCCGGCTTCGCAACGAGATGGAAGCGGCCGGCATTCCGATCGAGAATTCCAAGGGCGAATGGGGCCCAGGCCAGGAAGAGATCAATGTGCGCTATGCCGAAGCGCTCGACATGGCCGACCGCCACGTCATCCTGAAGAACGGCGCCAAGGAGATTGCCGAGTCCGAAGGCAAGTCGATTTCCTTCATGTCGAAATACAATTACGGGCTCGCCGGTAATTCCAGCCACATCCACAATTCGCTGTGGAGCGCCGACGGCAAGACGCCATTGTTCTTCGACAAGAAGGCGGACTGGACTTTGTCCACGCTTGGCCAGCAATGGGCGGCTGGGCAGCTCAAATATGCCAGGGAGTTTACCTGGTTCCTAGCGCCCTACATCAACTCCTACAAGCGCTTCCAGGCCGGCACCTTCGCACCGACCAAGATCATGTGGAGCGAGGACAACCGCACCGCTGGCTTCCGCCTGTGCGGTGAGGGCACCAAGGGCATCCGCATGGAATGCCGCATCGGCGGCGCCGACCTGAATCCCTATCTCGCTTTCGCCGCGCTGATCGCCGCCGGCCTTGCCGGCATCGACGAGAAGCTCGAACTGCAGAAGCCGTTCGTCGGCGATGCCTACCAGGCCTCGCGCCTGCCAGAGATCCCGAAGACGCTTCGCGACGCCACCGAGACGCTGGCCAAGTCGAAGATGCTGAAGCAGGCGCTCGGCGATGACGTGCTCGAACATTATGTCCACACCGCAAAGTGGGAGCAGTTCGAATACGACCGCCGGATTACGGATTGGGAACTGCACAGGGGGTTCGAGCGATATTAAAACTTTATACAGCTTTAATGTTGACAATGTAGTGAAGTTAGTACCATATGGTACCTGTAAATTGCAGTGCGCTACATTGAGGAGTTTGCAATGTCCAAATATGCGCCGCTCAAGGACTTCCTCATTGCCCAAAATGTCGATCGCGTTCCGATGTCATTCGCCGAAATCGAGAGAGTGCTCAATCTGCCGCTGCCCGCATCGAAGCAATACCCTGCATGGTGGAGCAACAATCCGAGCAACAATCCCATGACAAGGGAGTGGCTTAAGGCTGGGTTCGAGACCGAATCCGTCAATATAGGGAGTGGGAAACTGGTATTTCGCCGCGTTCGCAAAGTGCCCATTTCGGCGCCGCCCAGTGGTAGCGTGCCTGCCGCGCCAAAGGAGGCGCGCGCGGATCGCCACCCCGGTTTTGGTTTCATGAAGGGCCTGATAACAATCGAAGCCGGATTTGATATCACCAAACCTTTCGATGACGAGCCATGGGACCGGGGCTATCTGGGCGGTGAGGCTGACGCGCGTGACGGCAAACTTGCGGTGCGTAAATGAGCGAAGGGCCAAACCTGCTTCTGGATACATGTGCGATGATCTTTGTCGCCAACGATAGTCTGATCGATCCGCACGCAAGCCGGGAGATTTCGGAAGCGGCCTATGACGGCCGTCTGTATCTTTCGCCGATGTCGGCATGGGAGATCGGAATTGGCGTAGCCAAGGGCCGGCTCAATCTGCCATTGGCGCCACTCGACTTCGTGCAGCGATTCATCGAGCGAATGTCGGCAAAGCTCAGCGCTATCTCACCAGCCATTCTGATTGCGTCATCCAACCTGCCCGGTCCGCCTCATGGTGATCCCATGGATCGGATACTGATGGCAAGTGCGAGAGCGTTGGACATGGTTCTGGTGACGCGTGACGAGCCCATCCTTCGCTATGGCCGCAACGGCCATCTGCGCACCCTAGCCTGCTAACTTGGAGTATCCTTTGGAAACCGTAAAACTGAAATCGCCCATCGATGGTTCGATTTACGCCGAGCGGCCGATCGCGACCGACCAGGCGATCAATGCCGCGGTCGAGCGCGCCAAGGCGGCGCAGGAGAAGTGGGCGCTGACGCCGATCGTCGAGCGCGGCAAATTTATGCTGGCGATGCTCGAAGCGCTGGTCGCGATGACCGACGAGATCGTGCCGGAGATCGCCTGGCAGATGGGGCGACCGGTGCGCTATGGCGGCGAGTTCGGCGGCGTCAGGGAACGCACCAATTACATGGTCGAGATCGCTGAAGCCGCGCTGAAATCCGTGCCGGCATCCAACCCGAAGGACGGCTTCCGACGCTATGTGAAGAAGGATCCGCTCGGCGTCGTCATGGTGATCGCGCCGTGGAACTATCCCTATCTGACCGCCGTCAACACCATCGTGCCGGCACTGACGGCCGGCAATACTGTTATCCTCAAACATGCGGCGCAGACGCTGCTGGTCGGCGAACGGTTCCAGCAGGCGTTCGACAAGGTTGGGCTGCCCAAGGGCGTGTTCCAGAATGTCGTGCTGAACCATGCCCAGACCGAGAAGCTGCTCGGCTCGGGCAAGATCGACCATGTCAATTTCACCGGTTCGGTCGGCGGCGGCCGCGCCATCGAGAGGGCGGCGGCCGGCACCTTCATGACGCTCGGGCTCGAACTCGGCGGCAAGGATCCGGCCTATGTGCTGCCCGACGCCAAGCTCGACCATGCGGTGGCCAATCTGGTCGACGGCGCCTTCTACAATTCCGGCCAGTGCTGCTGCGGCATCGAGCGCGTCTATGTGCATGAGAAGGTCTACGACCAGTTCGTCGAAGGTTTCATCGCCGAGACGAAGAATTATGTCGTCGGCAATCCGCTGGAACAGGCGACGACAATGGGGCCGATGGCGCAGGCGCGCTTTGCCGACCTGATCCGCGAGCAGAAGGCCGAGGCGCTGCGCAAGGGTGCAATCGCACACATCAATATGAAGGTGGCTAACGACAAGGCCGGCTCGCCCTATCTGGCGCCGGAAGTGCTGACCGGCGTCGACCACCAGATGAGCGTCATGCGCGAGGAAAGTTTTGGCCCGATCGTCGGCATCATGAAGGTGCGCAACGACGAGGAGGCGATCGCGCTGATGAACGACAGCCACTACGGGCTGACCGCTTCGATCTGGACCGACGATATCGAGCATGCGGTGGCGATCGGCGACCGCGTCGAGACCGGCACCGTGTTCATGAACCGCTGCGACTACCTCGATCCGGCGCTGGTCTGGACCGGCGTCAAGGACACCGGCAAAGGCGTCGCCCTTTCGGCGCTCGGCTACGACAATCTGACCCGGCCGAAATCCTTCCATCTGCGCGAAGCCATCTGATTTTTTGAAAGACAAGACATGTCCAAGCTGATCTCCAAATGGAACTACCCGACCACCGTCCGCTTCGGTGCCGGGCGCATCAAGGAACTGCCTGAGGTGCTCGCGGCCACCGGCATTAAGCGGCCGCTTTTCGTCACCGATCCGGGGTTGGCGAAACTGCCGGTCGTCGCTTCGACGCTGAAAATCCTCGACGACGCCAAGGTATCCTATGGCGTGTTCTCCGAGGTGAAGCCGAACCCGGTCGATTCCAACCTCACCGCCGGCATCGCCGTGTTCAAGAAGGGCAAGCATGACGGCGTCATCGCCTTCGGCGGCGGTTCAGCGCTCGATCTCGGCAAGCTGATCGCGTTCCAGGCTGGCCAGACGCGGCCGATCTGGGACTTTGAGGATGTCGGCGACTGGTGGACGCGCGCCAATTCGGATGCCATCGCGCCGATCATAGCCGTGCCGACCACTGCCGGCACAGGCTCGGAAGTCGGGCGTGCCGGCGTCATCACCAATGAGGCGACGCACACTAAGAAGGTGATCTTCCATCCGAAGCTTTTGCCGGCAATCGTCATTGCCGATCCGGAACTGTCGGTCGGCATGCCCGGCTTCATCACCGCCGGCACCGGCATGGATGCGCTGGCGCACTGCCTCGAAGCCTATTGCGCGCCGGGCTATCACCCGATGGCCGACGGCATTGCGGTGGAAGGTGTGCGCCTGGTGTTCGAGAACCTGCCCAAGGCCTACGCCAACGGCAAGGACCTTGTCGCGCGCGCCCACATGATGAGTGCGGCCGCCATGGGTGCTGCCGCCTTCCAGAAGGGTCTTGGCGCCATCCACTCGCTGTCGCATCCGATCGGCGCGCTCTACGACACCCATCACGGCATGACGAATGCGGTGTTCATGCCCTATGTCTTGGCCTTCAATCGCGACTCCATCGAGGAGCGGATTGCCCGGCTCGCTGCCTATTGCGGCATCAAGGGTGGCTTCGACGGCTTTGCCAAAGCGATCATCAAGCTGCGCAAGGAATTGAAGGTGCCGCATGCGCTGCCCGATCTGATCAAGGGGCTCGACATGGACAAGAAGCGCAAAGGGCTGATCGCCGACATGGCGGTGGTCGATCCGACCGCCGGCGGCAACCCGGTCAGGCTGACCAAAAAGGCGGCGCTGACGCTGCTCGAGAACACTATCGCCGGCACTGTCTGAGGCGGTTTCTGCGCCGGACGTGATCTAAAAACGAAGGGAAAGGAAGGGCAAGGGGGCAAAAAGCAAGGCAATAAACCATTAGCCGGGAAATTAAGTCGAGGCTAATTGCTACAGCCGGTTAAAAAGAGTTAACTTTTCGTACCGCCGGGGGCCAGTTTCAAAAAGCTTTCATCTGGCTGTCATATGAAACCGATACCGCATCGCAGGCGTCCAGGACGCCAGTTCAACGGAGAGAACACATGTTCAAGTTCACAGGGAAAGTGCTTTCCCTTTCGGCCGTCGCCCTCATGGCGACCTCTGCTATCTCGTCGGCCCAGTCCATGGATGAACTGGTTGCCGCTGCGAAGAAGGAAGGCCAGCTCACGACCATCGCGCTGCCGCATGACTGGTGCGGCTACGGGGCCGTCATCGACGGCTTCAAGGCAAAGTATCCTGAGATCACCATCAACGAACTCAACCCCGATGCCGGCTCCGGCGACGAGGTCGAGGCGATCAAGGCCAACAAGGACAACAAGGGCCCGCAGGCGCCCGACGTCATCGACGTTGGCCTGTCCTTCGGCCCGACCGCCAAGGCTGACGGCCTGATCCAGCCCTACAAAGTGTCGACCTGGGACTCGATCCCCGACAGCGCCAAGGATGCCGATGGTTACTGGACCGGCGACTACTATGGCGTGCTATCCTTCCTGGTGAACAAGGACCTCGTCAAGGAAGCGCCTGCTGACTGGGCTGACCTGCTGAAGCCGGAATTCGCCAACACCGTGGCGCTTGCCGGCGACCCGCGCGCCTCGAACCAGGCCATCCAGGCCGTCTACGCGGCCGGCATTTCCGGTGGTGCGGCTGCCGGCGAAGCTGCTGGCACTGCTGGTCTCGACTTCTTCAAGAAGCTTAACGCCGCCGGCAATTTCGTGCCGGTCATCGGCAAACCGGCGACCCTGGCACAAGGCCAGACGCCGATCCTGGTGACCTGGGATTACAATGCACTTGCCGGTCGCGACACGCTGAAGGGCAATCCGCCCGTCGACGTCGTCGTGCCCAAGACCGGTGTCGTTGCCGGCGTCTATGTGCAGGCGATCAGTGCTTTCGCACCGCATCCGAACGCTGCCAAGCTCTGGCTGGAGTATCTCTACTCCGACGAAGGCCAGATCGGCTGGCTGAAGGGCTATTGCCACCCGATCCGCTTCAACGATCTTGCCAAGAACGGCAAGCTCCCGGCGGACGTGATGGCCAAGCTGCCGCCGGCCGAGGCTTACGCTGCCGCGGTGTTCCCGACGCTGGACGAGCAGGGCAAGGCAAAGGAAGCCGTCACCAAGAACTGGGATGCCGTCGTCGGCGCCAACGTCAAGTAAGGCTTGAAACCAACCGGGCGGCCTCGCGGCCGCCCGGTGATCCTCGGAGACGGTAGCCGGCGCATGACAGATATCTCGCTTTCCGATCACGCAGTTGCCGGGAAGACCGCGCCCCCCGGCGAGGCGCGTGCAATGCGACTGCCGACGCAATGGCTCGGCGTTGCGCCATTCTTCATCTTCGCCATCATGTTCCTGATCCTACCCACGCTCTATCTGATGCTGGGTGCATTCCAGAACGATGCCGGCGAATTCACGTTCGAAAACATAGCAGCACTGGCGCAGCCATCGATTGTCGCCGCCTACTGGATCTCGCTCAAGGTCAGCCTTTCCTCGTCGCTGATCGGCGCCTTCGCAGGTCTCGGCATCGCCATCGCCATCGTGCGCGGCGGCCTGCCGGAGTGGATACGTTCGGCGACGCTGACATTCTCCGGCGTGGCTTCCAATTTCGCCGGCGTACCGCTGGCCTTCGCCTTCATCGCCACGCTCGGACGCCTCGGTCTCGCCACGGTGCTGCTCAACACCGTGTTCGGCCTCAACATTTATGCGCACGGCTTCAACATCCTATCGTTCTGGGGCCTGACGCTGACCTATGTCTATTTCCAGATTCCCCTAATGGTGGTCATCATCACGCCGGCGATCGACGGCTTGAAGAAGGAGTGGGGCGAGGCTGCGGCGACGCTTGGCGCCACCCAGACGCAATACTGGCGCATGGTGGTCATCCCGGTGATCTGGCCGAGTTTCCTCGGCACGGTCATCCTGCTCTTCGCCAATGCCTTCGGCGCCATCGCCACCGCCTATGCGCTGACCGGCTCTTCACTCAACATCGTGCCGATCCTGCTCTATGCGCAGATACGCGGTGACGTGCTGCACAATGCCCATCTCGGCTATGCGATCGCCTTCGGCATGATCGTCATCACCGGGCTGGCCAATGTCTTCTACATCTGGTTCCGGACGCGCTCGGAGAGGTGGCTGAAATGAAGTCCGGAAAATTCTGGGCCTGGGTCGTCTTCGGGCTGGGCGCGGCCTATTTCTTCATTCCGCTGATCGCGACGGTGGAATTTTCCTTGCGCATGCGGCGCGGCGCTTATTCCTTCGACGCCTATCAGATCGTGCTTGGCGACCCTCGTTTTCAGGCGACCTTTGGCTACTCAGTGCTTGCCGCCATCTTCACCATCATTCTGGGCGTGTTGATCGTGGTGCCCGCCGCCTACTGGATTCGACTGCGCCTGCCGCAACTGCGGCCGATCGTAGAGTTCATCACGCTGCTGCCGCTGGTCATTCCCGCCATCGTCATCGTCTTCGGCTATATCAGGATGTACGGTTCGAATTCGCCGCTGCCGTTCCTGGCGACCGACATGGGCACAAATGCCTTGCTGGTCATCGGCTATGCAATGCTGGCGCTGCCCTACATGTATCGCGCGGTCGATACCGGACTGCGCACCATCGACGTCAGGACGCTGACCGAAGCGGCGCAGATCCTTGGCGCCGGTTGGGGCACGATCATTGGTCGTGTGATCCTGCCCAATGTGCTGATCGCCGTGCTCTCGGGCGCCTTCCTTACCTTCGCCATCGTCATTGGCGAATTCACCATGGCCAGCTTGCTCAACCGGCCCGCCTTCGGTCCCTATCTGCAAAACGTTGGCGCCAACCGCGCCTATGAGCCCGCAGCGCTTGCCATCATCGCCTTCGCCATCACCTGGGGCTGCATGTCGCTGATCCAGATCCTGTCCCGTTTCGCGCCGAGATCGGCGAACCGCCCGAACTGATCGACAAAGTACTGATCGAAAGAAAAAGCCATGGCCGAACCATTCCTCTCCATCCAGCATGTGCGAAAATCCTTCGGCGCCACCACCGTGGTCGAAGATTTCAATCTTGATGTCGAGCCGGGCGAGTTCGTTTCCTTCCTTGG
Organism: Mesorhizobium sp. M0062; assembly: GCF_040323125.1. Taxonomy (NCBI): domain Bacteria; kingdom Pseudomonadati; phylum Pseudomonadota; class Alphaproteobacteria; order Hyphomicrobiales; family Phyllobacteriaceae; genus Mesorhizobium; species Mesorhizobium sp. M0062. Next base: position 34,297 of record NZ_JAMYUO010000014.1, on the reverse strand, counting down.
GCCATCGGGTTGCGGCAAGACCACCGTGCTGCGCATGGTCGCCGGTTTCGAAGAGCCGTCGGCGGGCAAGATCGTCGTCGCAGGCAAGGACATCACGAGGCTAAAGCCCAACCAGCGCAATGTCGGCATGGTGTTCCAAGCCTATGCGCTGTTCCCCAACTTGACGGTGGCGCAAAACATCGGCTTTGGCCTGAAGGTCGCCGGCATGCCCAAGGCGGACATCGACAGACGCGTGGCCGAGATGCTCGACATCATCAAGCTGCCGCAGATGGCCGACCGCTATCCCTACCAGCTCTCCGGCGGCCAGCAGCAGCGCATCGCGCTGGCCCGTGCCATTGCGCCGAAGCCGAAGCTGCTTCTTCTCGACGAGCCGCTGTCGGCGCTCGATGCCAAAGTACGTGTGTCGTTGCGCGAGGAAATCCGCTCGATCCAGAAGAAGCTCGGCATCACCACCATCTTCGTCACACATGACCAGGAAGAGGCGCTGTCGATCTCGGACCGCATCGCGGTGATGTATGGCGGCAAGGCCGAGCAGGTCGGCACCCCGTTCGAGATCTACAACCGGCCGGCGACCAAGTTCGTCGCCAATTTCGTCGGCACGCTGAACGTGCTCGAAGGCACTGTCACCGATGCCGCGTCCGGCAAGGTGCGCGTCAACACGCAGGAAGTCTCGCTAATGGGCAAGCTCAACGGCTCGAAGTCCGGTGACACGCTGTCGCTGGCGCTGCGACCGGAGGCGATTTCGCTCGGACGCCAACCCGGGCGCGATTCAAGCCTGTCGGGCGAAATCTCCGAAGTGCACTTCCTCGGCTCAGTCATTCGCGTTCGCGTCGGCATCGGCGGCAACACGGTGTCGCTCGACACCTTCAACAGCCCGGCAACGCCGCCGCCCGCCGTCGGCGAGAAGGCCGACATATCGTTCTCATCAAGCGATATGCTGGTGCTGCACTAGCAAGCAGCATCCTGGGGCGACCGAGGCGGTCGATTCGAGCTGGCGCGATGAACGGCCGTATCATTGCCGGACCCCGAGTGCTGGATAATCAACAGCATCTTGCCATCCAGCCACTGCCCATGATGCCGCTTCGCCGCTACGATGGGCCATGGCGCTATTCGAACTTACCCTCATCCTACTCCTGGCAGCCGTCGCGCTGACGGCGCTGTCGCGGCGGCTGGAAATTCCCTATCCGTCCCTGCTGGCTCTGGCCGGCGTCGCGATTGCCTTCGTACCCGGTGCGCCGACAATCGAGATCGATCCGGAGCTGGCGCTTGCCCTGTTCATCGCGCCGGTGCTTCTCGACGCCGCCTATGACACGTCGCTGCGCGACCTCAAGCGCTACCGGCTGTCGCTCGCGTTGCTCGCGCTGGGCGCCGTCGTCTTCACCACCGTGGTGGTTGCCTTGGTCGGCTGGAAGATGGCCGGCCTGCCGATCGCGGCGGCAATCGCGCTTGGCGCCATCGTCGCGCCACCGGATGCGGTGGCCGCATCCGCCGTGCTCAGCCAGTTCAAGGTGCCGCACCGCATCACCGCCATCCTGCAGGGCGAGAGCCTGCTCAACGATGCCACGGCGCTGCTGATCTACCGGCTGGCGGTTTCGGCCGCGCTTGGCACGATCATGCTCAGCAACGCCGTTCCGGTGATCCTGCTGGCAACGATCGGCAGTGTGATCGCGGGCTATCTGTTTGGCCGCGTCTCGCTGCTGGCGCTCGGCCGCATCGAGGATGCGGCGAGCAGCACGGTGGTGCAGTTTGCCGGAACCTTCGCCGTGTGGATCATCGCCGACAGGCTCGGCCTTTCCGCCATCATCACCATCGTCGTCTATGCCATGACCATTGCGCGCAGGGCGCCGCGCCAGTCGTCGGCGAGACGCCGCGTCAGCACCTATTCGGTCTGGGAGTCGGCGGTGTTCGTGCTCAACGTGCTGGCTTTCGTGCTGATGGGCCTGCAGGCACGCACGATCGTTGGCAGGCTGGCCGGCGACGGGCAAGGCGAAGCATTCCTTTTCGCCGCAACGGTGCTGGTCGTCGTTATCGTCGCGCGCCTTGTGTGGGTGGCGAGTTACGTCGCGATCATCCGGTGGCTTGCCCGCTTCGGCAGCCAAGAGGCAAGGCGGGAATTGCCGACGTTCGGCGGCGCCGTCATTGTCGGCTGGTGCGGCATGCGTGGGTTGGTGACGCTGGTGGTGGCCATTGCGCTGCCGGCCGATTTTCCCGGCCGCGACCCGATCGTGCTTGCCGCCTTCGCGGTGGTGCTGGGCACGCTGGTGCTGCAAGGCATGACGCTGAAGCCGCTGCTGCGCTGGATCAACTTCGACCCCGATAGAACCGTCGACAATGAGGTGGCGCAAGCGCGCGTCGCCATCATGCAGGCAGCACTGGACGTGCTGAGCCGCAAGACATCTGCGGCCGCCGCCGTCGTGCGCGAACAGTATGAAGCGCAGCGCCTGATTGCGGAAAACCCGGAGGACGCTCAGGCCGCGACCGAATACGACCGGCTGCGCCTCTATGCCATCAACCGCCAGCGCGACACGCTCGAGGAGTTGCGCAGCAACGGCACGATCGGCGACGAAGCCTACCACCGGCTGGAGGAAGAGATCGACTGGGCCGAACTGGCGGCATCGCCGGCGGGCCGGTTCCAGCCGCTGACCACATCATAGACGCTGGCCCAGTTCCGCCGTCGTGCCGGTACATTGCAACCCGTCTGCCGAACCGCTACTGCCAAAGCGAAATTGAGCCGGATAAGCAATGAAGCTGGTCAGCTACAACATCCAGTACGGGTTCGGCGGCGATGGCCGTTACGATCTTTCGCGCTGCACCAAGCTGGTCGACGGCGCCGATATCATCGCGCTGCAGGAGGTCGAGCGGCATTGGCAGCGCACCAATGAGGACGACCAGCCGGAGGTCCTGTCCAAGCTGCTGCCTAGCTATTACTGGGTCTATGGCCCGGCCTTCGACATGGACGCCAGTGAGCAGCGCGACGGCCGGGTCGTCAACCGCCGCCGCCAGTTCGGCACAATGCTTCTGTCGAAATTGCCGATCGCCTGGTCGCGGCTGCACGCGCTGCCGATGCGCCGCACGCTGCGGCCGCTCAACACGCGCAACGCCGCGCTCGAATGCATGATCCGCACGCCGGCCGGACCGGTAAGGGTCGTGTCGCTGCATCTCGCCCATATCGCGGCGGAGGAGCGTCTGGAGCAGATCGACTATCTCTTGGCCGAGCATCGCCGCGCGCCGTCCGAGGGCGGCCCGTGGAGCGGCGCGGACGATGAGCCTTCGCGCAACTGGACCAGTGGCGAGGCCGAGCCGGAGAACCCGACGGCGGCGATCTGGATGGGCGATTTCAACATGGAGCCTGGCAGCGCCGAATACAGCCGCATCGTCGGCAGCACGCCCTATCATCGCGGGGCGGCCTATCTCGACGGCTTTGTTGATGCCGCTGCCGTCGCTAGCGAGCCGGCTGCCGATTACCACACCCATGTGAAAACGATCGACGGGAAAGTGGCAAAACGCCGGCTCGACCATTGCTTCGTCGGCGGTATGTTCGCGGACCGTGTGCGCTCGGTCAGTGCCGATATAGGCGAGATCGCTTCAGACCATTTTCCGGTCCGGATCGATATCGATCTCGAAACGCCTTTGAGCTCGGGAGATCGGTGAGCCCTCGATGACGCTTTTCGTCTTTTTCGCGGTGCTTGCCGCCGCCGCCATGCACGCGATCTGGAACGCGCTGGTCAAGGTGCATCTCGATCGCTTCCTGTCGATCACGCTGATGACGCTGGGCATGGGTTTTGCCGCACTGTTCGTGCTGCCCTTCGTCGAGTTTCCAAAGGCCGCGGTATGGCCCTTTATCATCGCCTCGGTGCTCTTTCACATGGGCTACCGGACCTTCCTGATCGGCGCCTACAAGGCCGGCGATTTCGCCCAGACCTATCCGCTGGCGCGCGGCACGGCGCCGCTTTTGACCGCCCTCGGCGGCGTTGTCGTGGTGCAGGAGATGCCGGCGCCTTTCGCCATCCTCGGCATCCTGCTGCTGTCGGCCGGCACGCTGGTGATGTCGTTTCGCGGCGGCGCGCATCTGGAGCGGATCAATGTGCGCGCAGTCGGCTTTGCGCTCGGCACTTCGATCTTCATATCCAGCTATACGCTCTCCGACGGCAGCGGCGCGCGGCTGGCCGCAACGGCAACGAGCTATGCCGCATGGCTGTTCATCTGCGATGCCACGTGGGCGCTGGTGCTGTGCCTCATCTTTCGCGGGCCCAAGGCGCTGCCCGTGCTGGCGCGTGACTGGAAGGCAGGCCTGTTCACCGGCGTGCTCAGCGGCGCGGCCTACTGGATCGTCATGTGGGCGATGACCAAGGCGCCGATCGCCTCGGTGGCGTCGTTGCGCGAGACGTCGATCCTGTTTGCCATGATGATCTCGGTTTTCGCGCTCGGCGAGAAGATGACAGGCTGGCGCGGCGCCGCCGCGCTCAGCATCGTCGCCGGTGTCGTGGCCCTCAGGCTGGGCTGAGAGCCTGATACTTCAGCCGAGCACCGTCATCACCTGTCCGCGCCGTTCCGGACTGAAGCGGATGACGAGGATGATGCAGACGGCGACCACGCCGGCAAACAGCGCCAGCGCGTAGCCATAGCTGCCTCCAGACGCCTCGGCGATGCCGGCCTGGTAGGGACCGCCATAGGACGCCGCGAGATTGCCGGCCTGGTAGATGAAGCCGGGCAAGGTTGCCCGCACGGCGCCGGGCGACAGCTCGTTAAGATGCACCGGAATGACGCCCCAGGCGCCCTGCACCGCGACCTGCATGACGAAGGCGCCGATGGCCAGCATGAACGGTGTCGAGCTGAAGGCCCAGAGCGGAATCGAGGGCAAGGCAATCAGGCAGGCGAGCGTTATCGCGCTGACGCGGCCGATCTTCTCCGACAGTGCGCCGAACGCCAACCCGCCGACGATGGCGCCGATATTGGCGACGATGGTGATCCAGCTCACCGTGTGCGGGTCGAAGCCATGCTGCTTCTTGAGGAAGGTCGGGTAGAGGTCCTGCGTGCCGTGGCTGAAGAAATTGAAGAACATCATCAGCACGACCGCATAGACGGCGACGCCCCAGTGCTTCTGCAGCGTTTCAAGAAGGCCAGGTCTGACGGATTTCTGCGCCTCGACGAAGGCCGGCGATTCCGGCACATGCGAGCGGATGAAGAGCACGATCAGTGCCGGCAGGAAGGAGAGCAGGAACATGGCGCGCCAGCCGATCGTGTAACCACCGATCGTCTGCTGGTAGAGCACGCCGTAAACCACGGCCGCCAGAAGGTAGCCGGTGGGATAGCCGCATTGCAGGATGCCCGAGACCATGCCGCGGGCACCGGGCGGAATGGACTCCATGGCGAGCGAACTGCCCAGCCCCCATTCGCCGCCCATGGCGATGCCGAACAGAGCGCGCAGCGCGAGGAAAATGCCGAGATTGGGCGAGAAGGCAGCCAGCGCGCCGATCACCGAATAGCTGACGATGTTGAGCATCAGAATGGGCTTGCGCCCATATTTGTCGGCCAGCCTGCCGAAGAAGAAGGCGCCGATGAAGCGTGTCGCCAGCGTCAGGAACAACGCCTTGGAGACTGCCGGGACGTCGGTGTTGAATTCGGCTGCGATATCGGTGAGCAGGAACGTCAGAAGGAAGAAATCGAAAGCGTCGAGCGTCCAGCCGAGGAAGGAGGCAAGGACGGTTTTCTTCTGCTGCGCGGTGAGAGCCACGACGTTCCTCCTAAACGCCCCCGGGGAACGATATGTTCCTTGGGGCGCAAAAGAGAACAGGCGTCAGCCGGCTTTCGAAAGAAGCGCGGTCACTTTTTCGTAATGTCGAGATCGAACACCATCAGCCCGTCGGTGCCGCCTTCGAGCGCTGCGACCAATCGGGCGCCGGCGCGCTGATGCGCTTCATGCACGAGATAGGCGTCGCGGGCGGCGGCATCGCGGAAGTCGATGGTGAAGGCATGGCTGAAGCCGCGCGCGAACGGCTCCGGGCTGACATTGGTGCTGAAATGGACCGTGTCCATGCCGTCGACAACGGAGCGCAGTGCTTCGAGATCGGCGTGGATTGCCGTGCGCTCGGTGGCGGGCACATCGCTGCGGAAGCGTACGAAGACGCAGTGTCTGATCATTGGTTCGTTCTCCTAAGTGGCTATGCGGCCCGATTGCCGGAGAACACCGCCGGCGGAAGCGGCTCGCGGCCGAGGATGATGTCGGCGCCTTTTTCGCCGACCATGATGGTCGGCGCATTGGTGTTGGAGGAAGGCACGCGCGGCATCACCGAGGCATCGCAGACGCGCAGGCACTCGATGCCGCGCAGACGCAGGTCCGGTGTGACCACCGCCATATCGTCATGGCCCATGCGGCAGGTACCCACGGGGTGATGGTCGGTCTTGGCGGTGCGGCAGGCATAGTCGATCAGCTCGTCATCGCTGGCGAGCGATGGTCCGGGCAGCACCTCGCGCAACACGTAAGGCGCAAGCGCCTTCTGCCGCATGATCTCGCGCGCAAGCCTGAGGCCCTTGATCGACATGGCGCGGTCATAAGGGTCCGACCAATAGTTGGGATCGATCAGCGGGTGGTCGGCCGGGTCGGCGCTGCTCAGCCGCACCGTGCCGCGCGAGCGCGGGCGCAGGAAGGCCGAGTTCAAGGTCACGCCGGGGTTCTTCAACCTCTCGACGCCGGCCTCGATGCCGGAGCCCAGTCCCAGATGGAACTGGATGTCGGGCGAGGCGGCGGTCGGATCGGCGTACCAGAAGCCGCCGGTCTCGAACAGGCTGGAGGCGACCGGCCCTTTCTTCAGCAGCAGATACTGCAAGCCGGCCCACGCGGTGCGGTGCAGCTTGGCGTAGTTGTCATAGGTGTGGTCGCCGGTGCATTCGGCGATGACGAACAAATCGAGATGGTCCTGCATGTTGGAGCCGACACCGGGCAGATCATGCACCGGCGTCACGCCGACCGATTTCAGGTGATCAGCCGGGCCGATGCCCGACTGCATCAACAGCTTCGGCGAACCGATGGCGCCGGACGAGACGATCACTTCGCGCTCGGCGCGCATGATGGTCTTCTCGCCGCCGGGTTTGTCGACGATCTCGACGCCGATGGCGCGGCCTTTCTCGACCACGATGCGGGTGACCAGCACATCGGTTCGGACTGTCAGGTTCTTGCGGGCGCGGATGGGCTTCAAATAGGCGACCGAAGCGGATGAGCGCCGGGCGTCCTTCTGGGTCAGCTGGTAGTAGCCGACGCCTTCCTGGCTAGCGCCGTTGAAATCCGGGTTGAAGGGGATGCCCATCTCTTGGCCGGCGCGGAAATAGGCCTCGCAAATCGGCAGCGGCGAAATCGGGTTCGACACGCCGAGCGGCCCCTGGTCGCCGTGAAAATCGTTGGCGAAGCGCTGGTTGTTCTCGGCGCGCTTGAAATAGGGCAGCACGTCGCGATAGCCCCAGCCCGCGAGGCCCTCTTCCTTCTCCCATGCGTCGTAGTCGCGAGCGTTGCCGCGCGTGTATATCTGGGCATTGATGGACGAGCCGCCGCCGACCACCTTCGCCTGCGTATACCAGAAGACGCGGTCCTGCATGTGCCTCTGCGGCACGGTCGACCAGCCCCAGGAAGCGATGCCCTTGGTCATCTTGGCAAAGCCCGCCGGCATGTGGATGTAGGGGTGCCAGTCCTTGCTGCCGGCCTCGAGCAGCAGCACGGAATTCGCTGGATCCTCGCTCAGCCGGTTGGCCAGAACGCAGCCGGCCGGGCCGGCACCTACGATGATGTAGTCGGTCATAACTCTATCCACCTACAGTCGAGGCACGGAGAGCGCGCCGTCGACATTGATAATCGAGCCTGTGGAAAAGCCGAGCTTGCCGGCGGCAAGCGTCGCCACCACGGCGCCGATGTCCGATGCTTCGCCCCAGCGTTTTGCCGGCACCAGGCCGCTGTCGATAAGCGCGTCGTATTTGGCTGATACGCTCGCGGTCATGTCGGTGCGAATGATGCCGGGCCGCAGTTCGAACACGCCGATGTTTTCCGGCGCAAGCCGTAGCGCCAGGTTCTTCACCCACATCGAAAGGCCGGCTTTCGAGATGCAGTAGTCGGCGCGTTCCGGCGAGGCCATATCGGCGCTGACCGAGGTGATGGTGATGATCGAGCGCGGATGATTGCTGGGAGCCGCCAGCATCGCCTTGGCGACGGCCTGGCTAAGGAATACGGTGCCGCGCAGATTGATGCCGAGCGCACGGTCGAAGTTTTCGGGCGTCAGCTCCAGCAGATCGCCGCGCACCACGGCGCCGACGCCGGCATTGTTGACGAGGCAATCGATTCGGCCGAAAGCGCGTGTGGCGGCGTCGATAAGTGATGCGTGATCGGGAAGGCTGGCAATGTCGCATCGGTGGTAAGCGAACTTTGCGCGGCGCGCGATGATGTTTTCAACAAGCCGTTTGGCGGGGTCGTTGGCCAGGTCAGCGACGAGAATGTCGAAGCCTGCATCGGCCAGCGCCTCGGCGCAGGCCAGTCCAATGCCGCGCGCGCCGCCGGTGACGATGGCTGCGGGGCGGATCATGCCGCGAGGTCCGTTCGGCGAATATGCTCGGCCACGCGCAACGCCTGGGCGGCAATCGACAGCGCCGGATTCACAGCAGCCGAGTTCGGCAGGAAGCTCCCGTCGACGACGAACAGGTTCTGGTGATCGAACGCACGGCAATACGGGTCGAGCGGCGACGTCGCCGGGTCATCGCCCATTTTCACCGTGCCGCACTGGTGCGAGGGCGTGCGCTTGTCGAAGGGACGCGACAGCACGATGGGATAACCGCAGGCGCGGAAGTTCTCACGCATCACCTTGGTCAGCCCGTCCAGCGACTGCATGTTGGAGCGCCGCCATTGCATGACGATGTCCTTGCCGTCGACCATGATGCGGCTGTCCGGATCGGGTAGATCCTCGCACATCAGATACCAGTCGACGGCGTGACCGGCCATGTAATCGAGCGCGAATTTCGGCACGCGTTTGACGTTGGCCTTCAACATGTTGCCGTCGATCTTGCCGAGCAGCTGGACGTTGCCGAGCGGCTTGCCGCCTTTGCCGTCGGAGAGATAGTAGTCATTCAGCATCAGCGTCTTCTGGTAGACGCTGTCGTTCCTGCGGCGCGGATCGATCGCCAGCATGGCGCTCGAATTATGGTTCATGAAATTGCGGCCGACCTGGTCGGAGCTGTTGGCGAGGCCTTTGCCGTCTGATGACGGCGAGCGCAGCAGGATGACGGCGGAATTGACCGCGCCGGCGGACAGGATGACCAGCTTCGGCGCGACTTTCTTCAGCTCGCCATTCTGACGGTAGTGAACGGCAGCGATGCTTTTGCCGTCGGACGACGCTTCGAGATATTCGACATGGCAGCCGGTTTCGAGTCGGATATTGCTGTCCTTGAGTGCAGCCGTCAGCGGTCCGGTCTGCGCATCGACCTTGCCCTGGGCGGTATTGGGGAATGCGTCCCAGCCGGTCTTGCCCTCTTTCAGCCAGGTGTCGATGTCGACGCCGAGCGGCAGCGAGGCCGGATGCAGGCCGAGGGCTTTCAACTCAGCGCGGGCGCGGGCAATCGGCGCTTCGTCGGGCACCGGCTTGAAAGCATAGGGGATCGAGTGGAACGGTTCGGTCGGGTCCTCGCCGAGCGAGCCGCGGACGCGAAACAGCTGCTCGGCTTTCGAATACCAAGGCTCGAATTCATCGTAGGAAAACGGCCATGCCGGCGAGACGCCACCGAAGTGCTCCATGGCGGCGAAATCCTCTTTGCGGTAGCGGATCAGCACCGCGCCGTAGAATTTCGAATTGCCGCCGACATAGTAGTAATTGCCGGGGTTGAAGGCCGCACCGCCGGCCTCGCGCCACATCTCCTTCGGACGGTAGTGGCCGTCGACGAAGATGGAGCGCGTGTCGCGGGCATGCGGCGTTGCCGTCAAGGGCTCACCGCGCTCCAGCATCAGGATCGAGGCACCGCTGCCCGCCAGACCGGAGGCGATCGTAGCGCCGCCGATACCGGAGCCGATGATGACGATATCGGGGCTGACCATCTCGATCAGCGGATGCGGTGTTCGGTCGCCGGATCGAAGAACACGGCCTTGGTCAGGTTGAAGGCGAGCGGCGTGCTGGTGCCCGGCTGGATGTTGGCGTCGGCCCGCAACCGCGCCACCACGCCCTTGCCGCCGAGGTTGGTCACCGCGAACGTGTCGGACCCTGCCGGCTCGACCACTTCGATGTGCAGGTCGGCAGTGGCAATGTTGGAGGCGTTGCGTTCCGCACCTTCCGGATCGGTCAGCGCTTCCGGGCGCACGCCGAAGATGATCGGCTTGCCCTGGAATGCCGAAAGACCCGCCGGCGCGTTGGCCATCGGCAGCGTGATCGGCTCGCGCGCCTCGCGCTCCAACACGACGGACAGCGCATTGCCCGACGTGGCAATGGTCGCCGGGATCAGGTTCATCGCTGGCGAACCCATGAAGTCGGCGACGAACAAATTGGTCGGGTTGTTGTAGATCTCGGCCGGGGTGCCGAACTGCTGCACCTCGCCGTCGCGCATGACGGCGATCTTGGTAGCCAGCGTCATCGCCTCGATCTGGTCGTGGGTGACGTAGACGATGGTTGTGCCGGTGGTGGCATGCAGGCGCTTGATCTCGATGCGCATGTCAACGCGCAATTTGGCGTCGAGGTTGGACAAAGGCTCGTCGAACAGGAACAGCTTGGGGTCGCGCACCAGCGCCCGGCCCATGGCGACGCGCTGGCGCTGGCCGCCGGAAAGCTGGCTCGGCTTGCGCTGCAGGAGGTGGCCGATCTGCAGGACCTTGGCCACCTTGTCGATCGCCTTTTGGCGTTCGTCGGCCGGCACGCCGCGCATCTCCATGCCGAAGGAGATGTTTCCGGCCACCGTCATGTTCGGATAGAGCGCATAGCTCTGGAACACCATGGCGATGTCGCGCTTGGATGGGTGCAGATCGTTGATGGCGCGGCCGTCGACGCGGATTTCGCCCTCGGTGATCTGCTCCAGGCCGGCAATCGTGTTGAGCAAGGTGGACTTGCCGCAGCCGGACGGGCCGACCAGCACCAGGAAGCCGCCCTTTTCGAGCTCGACATCGATGCCCTTCAGGATCTCGACATTCCCGAAGCGCTTCTTCAGCCCATCAATTTCCAGAAAAGCCATGGTCGTTCCTTCCGAATTGATCAGCCCTTGACCGCGCCAGCCATCAGCCCGCGCACGAAATAGCGGCCGGCGACGACATAGACGATCAGGGTGGGCAGAGCCGCGATCATCGCGGCCGCCATGTTGACGTTGTATTCGACGACGCCGGTCGAGGTGTTGACGACGTTGTTGAGCGCCACCGTCATCGGCATGGAGTCGCCTGTGCCGGCGTAAGCCGAAGCGAACAGGAAGTCGTTCCAGATGTTGGTGAACTGGTAGATGACGGTGACGACGAAGATCGGCATCGAGTTCGGCAGCATGATGCGGCGGAAGATCTGGAAGAAGGAGGCGCCGTCGACCTGTGCGGCCTTGATCAGCTCGTTCGGGAATGCCTCGTAATAGTTGCGGAAAAACAGTGTGGTGAAGCCGATGCCGTAGACGACATGGACGAAGACCAGGTTGACCGTCGGATTGCCGAGACCGAAACTCGTACCCGTCGCATTCTGCAGCTTCACGCCGAAACGTCCCAGGCTGCCGAGGATGGTCGCCATCGGCAGCAGCACCGACTGGAACGGAATGAAGCAGGCAAACAGCATCAGCCCGAACACCAGCGTGGCGCCGCGAAAACGCCATTTGGTCAAGACGTAGCCGTTGAGCGCGCCGAGCATGGTCGAGATCAGTACGGCTGGAGCCACCATCTTGATCGAGTTCCAGAAATAGCCCTTGATGCCGGCGCAGGTGAGGCCGACGCAGGTCTCGCCCCAGGCCTTCAGCCACGGGTCGAAGGTCGGCGCCGTGGGCAACGCCAGCATGTTGCCGTTCTGGATCTCGTCCATGGTCTTGAACGAGGTCACCAGCATGACGAACAGCGGCATCAGATAGAACAGCGCAAACAGCGCCAGAAGCCCGTAGATGACGATGCGGTTGAGGGTCTTGGTGCTGATGCCGCCGGAGGCCTGCCGGGAAGCAGCGGGGCGGGCAGGGGTGGCGACAGCGCTCATCGCGGCTTCTCCCGCAGTTCGGAATAGAGATAGGGCACGATGATGGCGACGATGGTCATCAGCATGATCACGGCACTGGCCGAGCCGACGGCCATTTCGTTGCGCTTGAAGGTGTACTCATACATGAAGTTGGACGGCAGCCAGGCCGAGCCACCGGGGCCGCCGCTGGTCAGCGCCACCACGAGATCGTAGGACTTGATGGCAAGGTGCGCGAGCACGATGAAGGCCGACAGGAAGATTGGCCGCAGCAGCGGAATGACGATGCGGCGGTAGAGCTGGAAGGTGGTGGCACCGTCGATCTGCGCCGCCTTCATGATCTCGCCGTCAATGCCACGCAGGCCGGCCAGGAACATCGCCATGATGAAGCCGGAGGCCTGCCAGACGCCGGCAATGACCACCGTGTAGATGACGAAATCCTTGTTCTTGATCCAGTCGAAATGGAAGCTCGTCCAGCCCCACTGATGCAAGGTCTGCTCAAGACCGAGGCCGGGGTCGAGGAACCATTTCCAGGCGACGCCGGTGACGATGAAGGACAGCGCCATCGGGTAGAGATAGATCGGCCGCAACACGCCTTCGCCGCGAATCTTCTGGTCGAGCAGGATGGCCAGGAACAGGCCGAGCGCCAGGCAGATGGCGATGTAGAGAAAGCCAAAAATGCCCATATTGACGATCGACGTGTACCAGCTCGATGGCGGGTCGGAGTCGAACGTCCAGCCCCACAGCCGTAGATACGCGCGTGGTCCGGTAATGACATAGGACGGGAAGGTCTTGGAATTGGTGAAGGACAGATAGACTGTCCACAGGATGAAGCCATAGACGAAGACGATGGTGATGGCGAAGCTCGGCGCCAGCACGATCTTCGGCAGCGCGTCCTGCAGTCGCGCGCGCACGGAGGGGCGAGACCGCTCGGGTGTCAGCTTGATCTGGGTCGTCGCTACACTGCTCATGAGGCTCCTCCCGTTCGGGTCGTCCGTGCTCTGCCGTCAGGCGGCAAGGCGGCCCCGTGCATACGGGTCTCTGGTCGGCATGGTGTTCAAGAGTGCTTTCACCGTTTCACGGAAACGGCGAACCTCTCTAACTCTTTCTTTTACGCAATTCCGGCCGGAAAACCGCTCACACTTTTCCTGGAATTGCGCCAGCTGGCCAATCCTTAGGTGACACCTTCCCCGCCGAAGCGGGGAAGGTGTGTTTCTGGCCAGCGCTTACTTGGCGTCGTCGATTGCCTTGACCAGTTCGGTCACGGCTTCGTCCGAGGTCTTGATCTGACCGTGGACGAACTTCGAAACGACGTCCTTGTAGGCATTGGCGACCGCCGGAGGCGCGCCATAGCCCTGGGCAAGCGAGCCGAACAGTGTGCCGCCTTCGTTGGCAGCCTTCAGGTCGGCGATGCCCTTCTTGCCGCACGCGTCGAAGTCGGTGTCCGGAACGTCGGTACGGGCGGGAACCGAACCCTTGACGACGTTGAAGGCCGACTGGAAGCTCTTCGACAGGGTGGCGGTGGCCAACGCGACCTGGGCGGCCTTGCGGTCGTCCGGAACGTTGAACATGCCGAACATGTCGGAGTTGTAGACCACCGAGCCTTCCGTGCCCGGGAAGCGATAGCACAGGAAGTCGGTGCCCGGCGTTTTCTTGGCGGCGTTGAACTCGCCCTTGGCCCAGTCACCCATCACCTGCACCAGGGCATCGCCCTTGATGACCATGGCGGTGGCAAGGTTCCAGTCGCGGCCCGAGAAGTTCGGGTCGACATAGGTGACGAGCTTGGCGAGGTTATCGAACGACTTCTTCATCGTGTCCGACTTGAGGGACTCGTCGTCGAGGTCGTTGAAGGCCTTCTTGTAGAACTCAGGTCCGCCGGTCGACAGCACAACCGAGTCGAACATGGTGGCTTCCTGCCAGTTCTGGCCGCCAAGGGCGAGCGGAATGACGCCAGCCGCCTTGGCTTTGTCGAGCAGGGCGACGAAGTCGTCGAAGGTCTTTGGCTCGGTGCCGCCGATCTTGTCCATCACCGCCTTGTTGATCCACAGCCAGTTGACGGAGTGGACGTTGACTGGAGCAGCGACCCACTTGCCGTCATAGACGGAGAACTTCTGCAGGGCTGCCGGAACCGACTTGTCCCAGCCTTCCTTCTTCGCCGTCTCGGTCAGGTCGCCCATGACGCCGGCCGCCGCATAGTCGAGCACGGTGTAGCCGAGCATCTGCGACGCGGTCGGGTAATTGCCGGCCGCGACCATCGCCTTCAGCGCAGTCATGGCGGCGTCGCCGCCACCACCGGCCACCGGCACGTCCTTCCAGGCATAGCCTTCCTTGGCAAGGTCGCCCTTGAGGACGTTGAGAGCAGCCGCTTCGCCGCCCGACGTCCACCAATGCAGCATCTGCACTTCCTTGACGTCCTCGGCATGGGCCGAGAAAGCAAAGGCCGTCGCCAGAGCCGTTCCGATAAGCAGTTTGCGCAACATGTTCTACCTCCCTTGTTGCATTACACGACCGGTGGAAGCCCACCGGGTTCTTCCAAACTCAGCCGACCCACCAACCGGTGCGCTGGCCGCGATGAAACTGGATTGTCTTTTCCTCGGTATAATCCTCGACAGCGCGTTTGCCGAGTTCGCGTCCGATGCCGGACTGCTTGTAGCCCCCGAATGGCAACTCGGGAAAGCCTTCCATGAATGTGTTCACCCAAACGGTCCCCGAACGCACACCACGCGCCACCGACATACAAGTGTCGATGCTGGCGCTCCACACCCCTGCCGACAGACCATAGGGCGTGTTGTTGGCGATGTGCAACGCCTTTTCAATCGATCCAAAAGTCAGCACGGTGAGCACCGGGCCGAACACTTCCTCGCGCGCAATAGCCATGTCTTCGGTAACGCCGCGGATGATGGTCGGATCGAGATACTGGCCGGCATTGGACGCCAGCTGGCCGCCACCGCAATAGACATTGCTGCCGTCTTTTGCTGCCGCCACGACGTAATCCGCCACCTTGGTCAGATGGTCGGCGGAAATCATCGCGCCAACCTTGGTTCGGTCGTCGAGTGGGTCGCCGACCGTTACCTTGGCGGTCAGGGCCTTGACAGTGGAGAGGAAATCGTCGGCGATGGCTTCATGCACGATCAGCCGGCTGCCGGCATTGCAGCATTCGCCGGCGTTGAAGAAGCCGCCGAACACTGCTGCGTCAGCGGCCGCCTCGAGATCGGCATCGGGGAAGACGATCTGGCCGTTCTTGCCGCCGAGCTCCATCGAGACTTTCTTCAGCGACTGCGCGGCGGAAGCCATGGTCATCTTGCCGACGCGGGTAGAGCCGGTGAACGACACCATCTCGACCAGCGGATGGCTGACCATCGGCCCCCCGACATCGGCGCCGAGGCCGGCCAGGATGTTGACGACGCCCGCGGGCAGGCCGGCCTGCATCAGGATGTCGCCGAGCACGAAGGTCGAGGCCGAGGTCATTTCGCTCGGCTTGACCACCGCGGTGCAGCCGGCGGCGAGCGCGAAGGGCAGTTTCTGGCTGACGATCAGGAACGGGAAATTCCACGGGGTGATGATCGAGACGACGCCGATCGGCTCGCGCAGCACCACGCCCAGCATGGCGTCGCCGAGATTGGCGTAACTCTCGCCGTGCAGCGTGCGGGCGAGCGAGGCGGCATAGCGCCAGATGTCGACGGCGCCGCCGATCTCGCCGCGCGCCTGGGCGATCGGCTTGCCGGATTCCAGCGCATCGAGGCGGGCGATGTCTTCGAGCTGGGCCTCGATCAGGTCAGCCGTCTTGAGCAAGATCGCGGCGCGCTCGGCCGCCTTCGTGCGCGGCCACGGGCCGGTCTCGAATGCCTTGTGCGCGGCCTGCATGGCCGCCTCCACCTCGGCCTCGCCGGCCTGCGCATAGCGCGAAACGGTGAAGCCATGGCCGGGGCTGTTGCGCGCAATCGTGCGGCCGTCACGGGCATCGACATGCTTGCCGTCGATCAGGAGCTTGTAAGCCTTCGGCGCCTTGGACGCCTCGGCCGGCATGGAAATGTTGAGCGGTGCGTTCATCATGCTTTCTCTAGGATCTTGAAAAGGCCGGCTTCTGCTTGGCCTTGAAGGCGCTCACGCCGGCTTTGACGTCGCCGGTCAGCGCAACGAAGCCGCTCGCGAGCGCCTCGGTGGCGGCCGCACTTTCCTCGCCTTCGGCGACTGCGATCATCAGCTTGGCGGCTTCGGTTGCGAGCGGCCCGCGCCCGGCGATTTTTTCGGCCCAAGTCCTGGCCTCTGCCAGCGCCTGGCCGGTCTCGACCACGCGGTCAACGACGCCGAGGGCAAGCGCGTCGGAGGCGGCAAAGAGCTCGCCGCCGAGTGCCATGCGGCGCACGATCTGGGCCCCAAAGCGGCGCACGGCGCGCTGCGTGCCGGACCAACCGGGGACGACGCCGATCGATGTCTCGGGAAAGCCGAGCTTCACCTGCGTTTCGGCGACACGGAAGTCGCAGGCGACCGCCAGCTCCAGCCCGCCACCCAGCCCATGGCCGGAAAGCACCGCGATGGTCGGCTGCCGCAGCCGCGCCAGTCGGTCGAAGACACGGTGGCCGTAGCGCACCCATTGCACCTGAAAGTCGGCAGCGCTCATTTGTGCCCAGGCTTCGACGTCGCCGCCGGCGCAAAAGCCTTTGCCTTCGCCGCGGATCAGCACGACGCGCACGCCTTCAGCCATTTCGGCTTCGTCGAGCGCTGTCTCGAGCGCGCGCAGCATCGGAATGTCCAGCGCGTTGAACTTCTCCGGCCGGCGCAGCGTGACGATGCCGATGGCGCCGTCCTGCTCGAAGGTGACGAGGCGCTCAGCCATGCGCGCCTCCGAGCGAAGCGCCACCATTCAGCGACAGGCCGATCGGCCGGTCCTGATAGAGAGCCGCCGGCGTGACCTTGAGATCGTTGGCGATGCCGAGCGGAATCTCTGACTGCGCCAGCACATCGCGTTCGAGGTCGATGCCGGGCGCCAGTTCCGTCACCATCAGACCGTCCGGCGTCAGCTTCATCACGCAGCGCTCGGTGACGTAGGTGATGTCCTGCCCTTGCGCGACGGCGCGCTTGCCGGAGAAGGAGATGTGTTCGACCTCGTTGACCACCTTCTTGACCTTGCCTTCTGCATCGATGCGGATGCCGCCATCGGCGAGCGACAGTTTTGCGCCGGCATTGAAGAAGCCGGAGAAGACGATCTTTTTCGCCCGTGCCGTGATGTCGACAAAGCCGCCGGCCCCGGCGGTGACATGTGGCCGGGCCGAGAGTTTCGACACGTTGACGGAGCCATGGCGGTCGATCTGCAAGAAGGAGAGCAGCGAGGCATCGAAGCCGCCGGCCTGGAAATAGATGAACTGGTGCGGCGAGGGCATGATCGCCTCGGCATTGGAAGCGCAGCCGAACTTGAAGTCGAGCAGCGGCACGCCGCCGACGGCGCCCTGCTCGATCACCCAGGTGACTTTGCCGTGCTGGCCTTCCTCGAGAAGGATACGCGGCACGTTTGCCGAGATGCCGAAGCCGATATTGACCGCCATGCCGTCGCGCAATTCCATGGCGACGCGGCGCGCGATTACTTTCTGGACGTTCATCTCAGCGTTGCGGAAGCTGGACAACGGCCGGAAGATCTCGCCCGAAATCGCCGGGTCGTAAGGCGTCAACGTCGTCTGCAACTGGTCCGGCGCCACCACGATGTGGTCGACCAGGACGCCGGGCACGCGCACGTCATGCGGCTTCAGCGTGCCGTTCTCGACGACGCGCTTGACCTGCGCAATGACGATGCCGCCATTGTTGCGGGCGGCGAGCGCCTGTTCGAGGCCGCCCAAATAGGCGCCTTCATGCTCGTAAGTGAGGTTGCCGCGCTCGTCGGCGGTGGTGGCGCGGATGATCGAAACGTTGGGCACGATCGAGCGGAAATAGAGCCATTCCTCGCCGTCGAACTGCTGCACCGAGACGATCGGCTCGCTTGCCGCCGCGTTCATGGCGCAGCCCTGGTGGCGCGGGTCGGCAAAAGTGTCGAGGCCGACCTTGGTCAGCACGCCCGGCCGCTTGGCGGCGGCCTCGCGGTGCATGTCGAACAGGATGCCGGAGGGCACGTTGTAGGCGGCGACCGAATTGTCGCCGATCATCTTCCATATCTGCGGCGGCTCGGACGAGGAGGGGCCTGAGGGATAGGAGCCGCAGAGCGTGCGCTTCAACAAGCCGGGCTTGGCCAGATGGTCGATGCCCTTGATGCCATACATGTCGCCGGCGGCGATCGGATGCAGCGTGGTGATGTCTTTCGGATGGCCTTCGGCGTCGAAGCGCTCGCCGATGGCAGCCAGGACGGCGTCAGGGCAGCCAAGGCCGCTCGACGACGAGACGGAGACGGTCATGCCGTCCGTGATGAGGCTTGCTGCTTCAGCGGCGGAGACGAGCTTGCTCACACAACACCTTTCGGATCGATAGTGACGGCCTTGCCGGACTTTGCCGACTGCAACGCTGCTTCGGCTGAGGCCAGCGACCAGACGCCGTCCTCGCCGGTGGCGGAGGGCTGGCCTTCTCCACGCATGGCGGCATGGAACTGGCGCAGCGACCTGGCGTAGAGGTCTTCTCGGTCGAAGCTCAGTTCTTCCTCGCCTTTGGCGGTGCGTAGCAGCACCGAGCCGACTGGCTTCTGCGTCATCACATTTTTTGCGATCAGCGAACCTTCGGAACCATGCACCTCAAAGCCGGTATCGGCGAACTTGGTTGTGAAGCCTTCATGCGACTGGGCAATCAAACCGGACCTGAAGCGCCAGATGCACATGGCACCGTCTTCCAGCCCGCTGCCGGCCATGCCGGCCGACTGGGTGAAGGCCGAAATCTCGATCGGGTCGTCGCCGAGCACGAAGCGCAGCGTGTCGGCATCGTGCACGGTGATGTCGAGCACCACGCCGCCGCCGGCTTCCGGTCTGGTGATGCGCCAGCCCTGCAGGTTCTCCGGCAGATAGACGGCATGGAACACACGCGCGGCAATCGGCTTGCCGATGCGGCCGGCTGATATGGCGTCGCGCATGGCGTGGTGGGCGCCGGCATTGCGCAGATGATGGTTGGTGCCAAGCACCACGCCGGCTTCCTTGGCGGCGGCGACCATCGTGCGCGCATCAGTGCTGTTCAGCGCCAGCGGCTTTTCGCACAGAACATGCTTTCCCGCCTTTATCGCGGCCAGCGCCTGTTCGAGATGCAGTTCATTGGTGGTCGAGATGTAGACGACGTCGATGTCGGCGCCGAGCAAATCGTCAAGCGTCGAGACGGCGAGAGGAATGTTGTTTTCTGCGGCATAGGTCTTGGCGCGCTCCGGGTTGGAGCTCATCACCGCTGATATCTCGCCATCCTTTTGTGCGCGGATGGCGTTGATCATGAACTGTTTGGCGATCGTGCTGGCGCCGATCAGTCCCCATCTGACGCTCATGCCGCGTCTCCCATTCCTGCTGATGTGTTCTGGGCGCGGCGACCGGGACCGCAGCTGTCCCTGACGACCAGATTGACGGCGCCGATATGGTCCTCGGCATGCGTGGTGCGCGACTGGATCATCTTCAGCATGACGTGGGCGGCGCGTTCACCGAGGCCGGGTGTGTCGACCGAGACGCTGGTCAGCGCCGGCATATAATGCCCGGCCTCGACCACGTCGTCGAAGCCGACGACGGCAAAGTCCGCGCCGGGCTCCAGCCCGCGCTTGCGCAGCGCCAGCATGACGCCGAAGGCGACGGCATCGTTGAAGCACAGTGCCGCCGTCGGCGGCTCGGCCATGGCAAGGGCGGTTTCCAGGCACGCGATGCCGCCCCTGCGGCTGGTCTCGCCTTCGACGACAAGCACGTCGCGCCTGGCAATGCCCAATGTTTCGCAAGCTTCACGAAAACCGCCCAGGCGCTCCTGATAGACGACCAGGTCGGAGGTGCCGCCGAAGAAGGCCAGCCGGCGATGGCCCTTGCCGATCAGATGGGCGGCGGCGAGATACGCGCCGCGATGGTTGTCAGGAGCGATCACCGGGATGCGGCTGTCCGGCAGGCGGCGCATGGCGAAGACGACCGGCACGCCCGCCATCTCGAGGCGACGGAAGGCGCCCGGCGTGGTGCCGCGTGCCGGTGACACGATCAGGCCTGCGACGCCCTGTTCCATCAGCGACTTCAGCACTTCTTCCTGGCGCACCGGGTTCTCCGCCGTGTTGGCGATGAAGGGCACGATGCCGGCCGACTGGAAGACGCGCTCCATGCCGACCGCCAGCTCGGCGAAAAAGGGGTTGGTGAGATCGTTGATGACCATGCCGATGACGTTGGAATGGGCTTTGCGCAGATTGGCGGCGCCGCGGTTGTAGACATATCCGACATCCTCGATCGCCTTGCGAACCTTGACCGCGGTTTCAGGCCGGATCAGCCCTGAGCCTTGCAGCACAAGCGACACCGTCGATTTGGACACACCAGCCTCGCGGGCGATGTCCAGGATCGTTGCCTTGGCCCGGCTGGCCATGTCGGTGGTTTCCTCCGCCTGAATGAGAAAATCTATTGGAACGTTCTAATCACTCTGCCAAACGAGAGTCAATCGGGATTCTTGCGGAGATCGAAAAGGTGATGAATGTGGTTCCTAGCAAGGACTCTTAGCCTTCTTCAACGTTTGGCCCAGTTCAATCGCCGGAATCATAAAGTTCCTTGATTTATTGGAACGTTCCATTTATAGGGTGCCGAAAACGGAGGTTGCCATGGATATCACCCTGCCTACGCAGAATGGCGGCCGCGTCAGCTACAAGCTCGCGGGCAGTCCGGTCGAGCCCGTAATCGGTGCAGTTTTCCCGCGCATCGCCTATGCCGCGGCCCATGTCGTCGCCGACCCTTTCGCGATGACCGACCCCTGGTCGAAGCCTGCGGTCGACTGGGACAAGACGATGGCGTTTCGGCATCATTTGTGGCGGCTTGGCTTCCGCATCGCCGAGGCGATGGACACCTCGCAGCGCGGCATGGGTTTCGACTGGGCGAATGCGCAGGAATTGATCCGGCGCTCGATCGCCGAGGCGCGCAGCGTCGAAGGCGCAGACCTCGCCTCGGGCGCCGGCACCGATCATCTGGCGCCGGCCAATTCGAGATCACTCGAAGATGTGATCGCCGCCTATGAGGAGCAGTTCGCTTTCATTGAAGGCGAGGGCGGCAAGGCGATCATGATGGCCAGCCGGGCGCTGGCAGCGGTCGCAAAGGGTCCGGACGACTATATCAGGGTCTACGATCGCATCCTCAGCCAGGCATCCGGCAAGGTCATCCTGCACTGGCTGGGCGACATGTTCGATCCTGCACTGAAAGGTTATTGGGGCAGCGGCAATTTCGAGGCCGCGCTCGACACCGTCGTCGCCATCATCGAGCGTCATGCCGGCAAGGTCGAGGGGATAAAGATTTCCCTGCTCCATGCCGGCAAGGAAGTTGCCTTGCGCAACCGGTTGCCGGAAGGCGTCGTCATGTTCACCGGCGACGATTTCAACTATCCCGAACTGATTGCCGGCGACGGGAAGCGGCACTCGCACGCCTTGCTCGGCATATTCGACGCCATCGCGCCGGTCGCCAGTGCGGCGCTCGCGAAACTGGCTGACGGCGACCGCGCCGGCTTTGACGCGCTGATGGCGCCGACAGTGCCGTTGTCGCGCAAGATCTTCGAGGCGCCGACGGAGTATTACAAGGCCGGCATCGTCTTCATTGCCTGGCTCAACGGCCATCAGGACCATTTCGCCATGGTCGGCGGCATGCAGTCGGCGCGCGGCATCCTGCACTATGCCGACATCTTCCGCCTTGCCGACCAGGCAGGGTTGCTCGCCGATCCCGAGCTTGCGCTGGCCAGGATGAAGCATTTCTGCGCGGTTGCAGGTGCCTGAGAACGACACAATCGCTGGCTGAAACCTGTCCCCCGTATGGGGGATTTGCGTTCTCGCGCCAAATCTGTATTCGGTTGCCGGGATTGGATGCGGACGGAGCGGCAATGACGGAAAAAGTGGCGCTCATCACCGGGGTTACCGGGCAGGACGGGGCCTATCTCGCAGAATTGCTTCTGCAGAAGGGCTATATTGTCCATGGCGTCAAACGCCGCTCGTCCTCGTTCAACACCGAGCGCGTTGACGACATCTATGTCGATCCGCACGAGCGCGGTGCGCGTTTCTTCCTGCATTATGGCGACCTGACCGACGCGACCAACCTTATTCGCCTGGTGCAGGAGACACAGCCCGGTGAGATCTACAATCTCGGCGCCCAGAGTCATGTCCAGGTGAGTTTCGAGACGCCGGAATACACCGGCAATGCCGATGCGCTGGGAACACTCAGGCTGCTCGAGGCGATCCGCATCCTGCGCCTGGAGAAGTCGGTGCGCTTCTATCAGGCATCGACGTCGGAGCTTTACGGCAAGGCGCGCGAGGTCCCGCAAAGCGAGGCGACGCCCTTCCATCCGCGCTCGCCCTATGCCGCGGCCAAGCTTTACGCCTACTGGATCACGGTCAACTACCGCGAGGCTTACGGCATGTTCGCCGCCAACGGAATCCTGTTCAACCACGAAAGCCCGACACGCGGCGAAACCTTCGTCACCCGCAAGATCACGCGGGCCGTCGCCTCGATCCATCACGGCCTTCAGGCCACGCTCTATCTCGGCAATCTCGACGCCAGGCGTGACTGGGGCCATGCGCGCGACTATGTGGAGGGCATGTGGCGCATTCTGCAGCACAGCGAAGCCGACGATTTCGTGCTGGCGACCGGTGAGGCGCATTCGGTGCGCGAATTCGTCGAACTGGCTTTTGCCGAGACCGGGCGCACCATCCGCTGGCAAGGCGAGGGTGTCGATGAAGTCGGTGTCGATGCCGGTTCGGGCACTGTCCTGGTGCGCATCGATCCGCGCTATTTCCGGCCGACCGAGGTCGACCTGCTGCTCGGCGACTCCGCCAAGGCCAAAGCCAGGCTGGGGTGGTCGCACACGACCGGCTTCAGGGATCTGGTGGCGGAAATGGTGCAGGCCGATCTGGCGCGCACCGCCGGCGGCACGCGGCAGAACAGCCGTTCTGCGTGAGGCAGGCCGATGGACGCGACATTTGAACTGAAGGGCAAGCGTGTCTTCGTCGCCGGGCATCGTGGCATGGTCGGTTCGGCCGTCGTGCGCCGGCTGGCGAGCGAGGACTGCGAGATACTCACCGTATCGCGCGACAGGCTCGACCTGCTCGACCAGGCAGGGGTGCGGCGCTGGATGGCCGAGCACAGGCCGGATGCGGTGGTGATGGCGGCCGCCAAAGTCGGCGGTATCCTGGCCAATGACCGGTTCCCTGTCGATTTCCTGCAGCAAAACCTGGTTATGCAGGGCAATGTCATTGACGGCGCCTTTCGCAGCGAGGTCGGCAAGCTTTTGTTTCTCGGCTCGTCCTGCATCTATCCAAAGCTCGCGCCGCAGCCGATCAGGGAAGACGCGCTGCTGACCGGTCCGCTCGAACCCACCAATGAATGGTATGCGATCGCCAAGATCGCCGGGCTCAAACTGTGCCAGGCCTATCGGCGCCAGCATGGCGTCGACTACATCTCGGCGATGCCGGCCAACCTTTACGGTCCTGGCGACAATTTCGATCTCCAGTCCAGCCATGTCGTGCCGGCCCTGATGCGAAAGGCGCATGCACTGGCGCTGAGCGGCGGCAACAGCCTCGAGGTCTGGGGCTCGGGCACGCCACGGCGTGAATTCCTGCATGTCGACGACGCCGCCGATGCCTTGGTCTGGCTGTTGAAGAATTATGCCGGCGACAGCCACGTCAATGTCGGTTCGGGCGAGGATGTCACCATTGCCGAGCTTGCCCAGACCGTCGCATCGGTCGCCGGCGTCGAGGCTGATATCGCCTTCGATACGACCAAGCCAGATGGCACGCCGCGCAAGTTGATGGATGTTTCGCGGCTGTTTGCGACGGGATGGCGCCCGCGCTACGCGCTTCGCGATGGATTGGAACAGACATATGCGTGGTTTCTCACCCATATTGAGAAGGGTGATGTCCGCCTCGGCGCGGCCTGATTCCAATTTTCCTTGAACCATTTCGCTGCCGCCCGCGACCAAGCGGTGTGTAGCAAACACGGTCCATCAAGGAGAACGTCAATGTTTATCACTTCAAGAAACGCATTTCTCGCCGCCATCGCGGTTTCGGTGCTGGCAGGGTGTCAGACGGCACCGCCGAGGGAATGCGAGAAGACCAAGCCCGGTGTCACCTACAACGGCAAATGCTGCGGCATCGGCACACCGTGCCGTGAAGGCAACAACACCCCTCATGACAAGCCCGACAGGCCCGATCCGCGGCCACAGTGATCCGCGAGCCAGAAACGTCCCGGCACGTGCCGGGACGTTTCGCCCCGACAGGGTGGATTTACGGATCGGAAGGCCGCTACCCGGTTCCTTGCTGGCCGGCATTTGAATACGAAACGGGACGGCGGGGCAGTAGACGATGCGGTCGCGCAGATCGCGCGAAAACTTCCCGCCGGATCTGTACTTCAAGGGGCTGTTCGACTGTTCGAAGGGAAGGTCCCGTAGAAACTCAGATTTCGCTTTCCGTCGATGCGAAGGATGCTACTAAAAAAAATTCGAGATGCTCTTGAACTCATTTGGGGCGCCTCCTAATTCGATTTCCGCCAAGGCCATAAGGCTCGGCAAAAAATGGCGGCGCCGCTGGGGCGGCGCCCTTGTACCCATGTTGCTTCAAGGAGGATGTGGCTATGAGAACCTTTGATACCCTCTATCGGACCACCGTCGGTTTCGACCGGCTTTTCGACATGCTCGACAGCGGCACGCGTCCAGACTGGCCGCCCTATAACATCGAGAAGGTCGACGAGAACGATTACCGTATCTCGATGGCCATCGCAGGCTTCAGCCAGGATGAGGTTGAGCTGACCCAGCATGGACCCGAACTGGTCGTGGTAGGCCAGAAAGCTGATGATCAGAGCGGACGCCAGCTGCTGCACCAGGGCATCGCCTATCGCAGTTTCAGGCAGACGTTCAAGCTTGCCGACCACATGAAGATCAAGGCAGCCAAACTGGAGAATGGCCTCCTCTCGATCGACATCGTCCGTGAGATTCCCGAAGAGCTGAAACCGCGCCGCATCAGCATCGGCGTCGGCGACACGCCGACGGCCGCCACTCAGATCACGCAAGACACGGACCGCGCGCGTAAAGCCGCGTAATCCTGTCGATCTGTCACACTTTGAACTGCGGGTCCGCCTCCCGGTTCCGGCCGGGAGGCTGTGATTGCGGAGAAACGAAGATGATCACTGCAGGACGTACTGGCGCGCCTCTGTCGCGCGCCTGCAGTTGGCCTGGACCGCGCAAACCATGAAACTCAATGGTTCGTTCAATTTGGAGGATCATATGAACGATCGGATGTTTGACAGCGCCGTTTTCGTGAAAAGCGGCGACAACCTTGTTCAGGAAATCACGTGTCTCGAGGACGCTCTGGAGTTCCTCTATGAATGGCCGAAGGACAGGCGCGGCCCCATTCACCAAACCGCATTGCGGGCCTGCCAGCGAGCTTTCGATAGCGATTATCCGCTTTCCGCAGCCAGAGAAGCGTTCAGCGGTTTTGCGAAAGCAGCCAGAATCCTTGAAGAAGTATCCACGACAATGCCGTGGATGATGGGCAGAGGTGGCGAAGGCGGAGGAGTGACTGCCTAAGCGCGTCGCGCTGAAACGGATTCATGCGACACGCTTTAAGTCTTTGTTTTGATGCATGTCGTTGTCCCAGACCCGTGGCACACTTCTGGGTGACATGCATTAGGAAAGGAGGTCATGATGCTATCGAAACCTTTTGAAAAGCCGGTCCGGGTGTGGGTGGGATTGGGCTTTCCCCGCCAACTCAACACGGTCGCGGATGCCTATCAATTCGCATCCGAATGGTGTGGCAACAGCCCGGAGCAGAGAGCTGCTATTCGCGCTTGCAAAGCCGCTCTGATTGGCGATGTGGAACCCGAGACAGCACGAGGCGTCTTCGTCGCGTTCGCTCGCAAGAAGGATATTCTTATGGAGGACGGCATCGAGCCTGCGCCTTCAAGGACGCTAAGCCCGCACCACGTCTAAAGCGCGTCCCGTTTGAACGGACTCAGGCGACGCGCTTTAGGTCTTTGTTTTTAGGCATGTCGTTGTCTCAAAACCGGGGCCACTTTTGAGCGCCATGCATTAGAATGTCCACAAACACGAGGCGGCTGCCACAAGCGGTGGCCGCCTTACCGGCTAAGTTGTCGAAGGGGTGCGCCAAAAACGGGCTTGGCCAAGTGATCGAAAGGATGGTGGGCGTGACAGGGATTGAACCTGTGACCCCTGCAATGTCAATGCAGTGCTCTCCCGCTGAGCTACACGCCCATCCGAAGCCGCGCATACACCATTTTTGGTCCAGCGCGTCAATAGCCGGAAAAGGGAAAGAAAGGCTCGTTTTGTCGCGCCGCCGACGAAGCGGCGAGATCACACTGTGCGCGCTTCAGGCGGCCTGCAGCATTTTTTCGACCTCGTTGACGAGATCGCGCAGGTGGAAGGGCTTGGACAGCACCTTGGCGTCTTTCGGCGCCTTGGAATCGGGGTTGAGCGCGACGGCCGCGAAACCGGTGATGAACATCACCTTGAGGTCGGGATCGATCTCGGTGGCGCGGCGGGCGAGTTCGATGCCGTCCATCTCCGGCATGACGATATCGGTCAGCAGCAGGGAGAAAGGTTCTTCGCGCAGCCGCTCGTAGGCGCTGGCGCCATTGTCGAAATCGCTGACGTGGTAGCCGGCCCGCTCCAGTGCCTTGACCAGGAACCGGCGCATGTCGTCGTCGTCTTCCGCCAGCAGAATGCGTGCCATCTTGTCCCGTCCGAGTCACCCCAGCCAAGCCTGCCGTCCGGCAAGCCCGTTAACCATCCTGTATATGAGGAGCTGACGGTAAACATCAAGTGAACGTTGGCGGCATTAATCCTGATTTGACGCGGTTCCTGACATGCCGAAATGCTGGACATGCGGCCGATGAGGTGGCAGTTTCCCATCATGATGCATTGCTGTTTCCGGGTTCGTTCAAATTGACGACGGCAGCCGAAGATTTTTCGGTCGTTCCACCCTTCGAAATCCGATCGGGCGCCGAGCAGCGCGTTCCCTTCGTCTTCAACTCACCGCATAGCGGCCGCTATTATCCAGACCGCTTCCTGGCCATGGCGCGGCTCGACCGGAACGCCATCCGCCGCTCCGAGGATTGCTATGTCGACGAGCTGTTCGGCAGCGCGGTGGCGCTGGGCGCGCCGATGCTGGCGGCGAATTTTCCGCGCGCCTATCTCGACGTCAACCGCGAACCCTGGGAACTCGACCCGCGCATGTTCGCCGAGCCGGTGCCGTCCTTCTGCAACATCCGCTCGGCGCGCGTCGCCGGCGGGCTCGGCACCGTGCCCAAGCTGGTGGGCGAGGGGCTCGACATCTATTCCGGCCGTCTGCCGCTGGCGGAGGCCGTCCAGCGCATAGAGGTGGTCTACAAACCCTATCACGAGACGCTGAAGCGGCTTTTGACCAGAACCCATGCCAGGTTCGGCTATGCCGTGCTGATCGACTGCCATTCGATGCCGGCGAGCATCAGGGTGGGCGACAGCGGCCTGCGGCCGGATTTCATCGTCGGCGACCGTTTCGGCATCTCGGCCACGGCGGCCCTGACCGAGACGGCGATCGGCCTGCTCATCGGCATGGGCTACACCGTCGCGCACAACAAACCCTATGCAGGCGGCTTCATCACCGAGCATTACGGCCGGCCGGCGCGCCATCTGCATGCGCTGCAGATCGAGGTCAATCGCGGCCTCTACATGAATGAGCGGACGTTCCAGAAATCGGCCGGCTTCGATGCGCTGGCCGACGATATGGCGCGCTTTTCGGCCGACCTGATGGCGATGCCCGACCACCACTTCGTCGACCTGCCGCTGGCCGCCGAATGACGCCGGAGCGGCGGCTGTTCATGCAATCCCGCGCTGGCCATCCCGCAGCGTAAAAAAAGACCGCATCGTTTGCACGACACGGTCGAAGTCTAGGGAGGAAACGCCCAAGGAGGGCATGGACAGGAAAACCTGTCCGAGAACAAATTTATTGTGCGATGCACAAATGTCAATCGATCCCACGCTTTTTTAATTCACTCTGATGTGAAAATGCGTTTCGATGGTCCCGATGTGTGACATTTCAGCAACGCTGATGTCTCTGATAAATCGATAAACCGGCTTGTTTTGGCGGGAAAGTGCCGGCAGACCGGGTTGGCACTCTGTAATGCGGGAGAATCACGTGGACATCAGCATCGATTTCATGCGCCGGATCGCGCAAGCAGCGGCGGCTGAAACCTTGCCGCGTTTCCGCGCACAGGGCGCCGTGGCCAACAAGGAAAAAGGCAGTTTCGACCCGGTCACCGAGGCCGACCGCGAGGCCGAGCGCGCCATTCGGGCGCTGATCTCGGCTGAGTATCCCGATCACGGTATCCTTGGCGAAGAACATGGCAGCGAAAACATCTCCTCAAGGCATGTCTGGGTGATCGATCCGATCGATGGTACCCGCGCCTTCATCTCAGGCCTGCCGGTGTGGGGAACGCTGGTCGGGTTGACGGTCGACGGTGACGCCGTCGCCGGCATGATGGCGCAGCCGTTCACCGGCGAGCTGTTCTACGCCAACGCTTCCGGCTCCCACTACGAAGGCCCCGGTGGGCCGCGGAAGCTGTCGACCCGCAAGAGGACGAAGCTTGACGAGGCGACCTTGTTCACCACCACGCCGGCGCTTTTCAAGGGCGAGGCGCGCACCCGCTACGACGCGTTCGAGGAACAGATCCAGCTCGCCCGCTACGGCGCCGATTGCTACGCCTTTGCCATGATTGCCTCGGGCAGCGTCGACATCGTCGCCGATCCCGGATTGAAACCCTACGACATCGTGGCGCTGATCCCGATCATCGAAAAGGCCGGCGGCGTCGTCACCACATTCGAGGGCGGTCCGGCGGAAAAGGGCGGCGACATCCTGGCCGCCGCAACGCCGGAGCTTCATGCGGCTGCAATGGCAGCCCTGCGGGGCTGATAGTCGACCCGATCAGCGCGGCTTGATCGAGCGCTGGAATTCCGCCGGCGTTCGCCCGTAGACCTGCCTGAACGCGGAGCTGAAATGGCTGTGGCTGGAGAAGCCGAGGTCCAGGCCGAGCGTGGTCAGATTGTCGTAGCGGCCAAGCAGGTCGAGCGCGCGCGCCAGCCGCAGGCGCAGATGGTAGCGATAGAGCGGCATCGCCTCGACCTGCTGGAAAACCTGCGTGAGATAAACCGGTGATACCCCGACTTCAGCGGCGATCTCGGCCAGCGTCCAGCGCCGCGAAAGATCCGAGGACAGGACGAGCTTGGCGCGATCGACCAGCTTCTGCCGGCCAGCGCTGGCGCCGGCGGCATGCGAGGTGCTCTCGCCGAGGGAGCGCCGCACCAGCGTCAGCGCCAGGGTTTCGGCCTCCAGCGTTTCGGCAATGTTGCGGCTCAGGCTGTAGCGCAGCACCGCCACCAGCGCCTGAGCCCGCGGGTCGATGCGGCGGCGCTGACGACGAAACGCCACGGCGCTGCCCGAGCGCAACTGCTCCTTCGGCGTCAGCTCCTGCAGTTGCGCCTCCTCGACAACGAGATCGAGGCAGGAATCGCCACCCTCGACGGGATGGCTGATCCGGTAGCCTTCGGCGTTGTTGAAGAACAACAACTGGTTGGCTTCGGCGACCGCATCGTTGCGGCCGACATGGCGCACGAAGACGCCGCGATAGGGAAACACAAGATGCGTGGCAGCGGTGCACTCTTCTTCGCTCTTGTGCCGGCATTCGCCGCTGCAGAGGACATCCCTCACCCTGACGGTGCCGGTGTCCAGAAGCGTCTGTACCGTGAACTGCGACATGGTGAGCTGAGACATGGCCGTTGCATTCTACCCTTGCGCCGAAAGCTGCTCCGGCACATTAGGCGATTGGCTTGTCCAAACCTGTCAGGAGACTTCACCTGTCGGGCCCTTCGTACGGCCATGGCTCAGTCCCACAAACGGCGCATGTATTCGCAGTGAGCTTGGCTGCGCGACAGGCCGATGTCCTTGAGCTGTTCGTCGGTCATTTCGAGCAAGGCAAGGCGGCTTCGGCGCCTTTCCAGTTGACGGCCGATCCAGTTGGCCGCCGCGATGCCTTGTGTCCGCAAGGACCGCCGGAACGTCGCGGTTTGAGTTGTCGGCTGATGTGCGAGGCATTGCGCCGCCGCTGCATGATCGGGGCGCATCGCTCAGGCTTCCCCGTTGCCGGCCACTGATGCGCCGGCCACTGATGCGCCGGCTTCGTTCAGCGCAATCGCGCATTCCTCACAGCAGACCTCGACGGTCTTGCCGCCGACCTTGACGCGGATCGGATTGGCGTCCAGCTGGCAATCGCAGGCAGCGCAGGTTTTCTCGGTCATGACGTCATCTCCTTGGCGTTCGGTTCGACACGGAGAGATGAGCATTCCGGGGCGGCACCGGCTGTCAGAATCTTTAGCTCTTTGTGTGCTGCCGACGCTGCTCCTGACAGAAGGCTGTCAGCAGGCGCAAGCTCAAGGCGCCGCAACATGCAGCGCCGGTGGCATCAGGCTGTGGGGTCGTCGTTGCCGGGTATGAAGGCGTCGAAGGCGGCGAGCAACTGCTCGCGATAGACATCGGCCTCCTGCAGGATCTCGTGTTTCGAGCCATCGATCATCAGCAGCGAGCCGAGGCGCAAACGCCTGGCGCAGGCTTCCACGGCCTTGGTCGAGACGACCTGATCGGCGCCGGCGGCGATCATCAGCAGCGGCACCTGGATCCTGGCCATGAAGTCGGGCTCGCTGATGGCTTCGCCTGCCTTGATTGCCGCCTGCAGCCAGCGGATCGTCGGCCCGCCGAGCGCCAGTTGCGGATAGTGCTCGTAGATTTTCGTGTTGCGCTGATAGCGCCCGGGGTCCGATGTCACCTTGTTGAGGGCGAAGGGCAGGGTTTCCCTGGGACGCGGACCCCAGGCGGCGTAGAGCCGACCGAAGCCGAGAAAGCACAATACCGAGCAGACGCGGCGCGCCATTTTTGCCGACACGGGCGAGTCGGGCACCGTCAGGAAAGGCGCAATCAGCACCATTCGACGCACCCGGTTGACCATCGACGGCGCCGCGAGCAGCGCGATCACGGCGCCCATCGAATGGGCGAGGATGTAATACGGGCCGCGGCAGTCGGGCAGCACGATGTCCTCGAAGAACTGTTCGAGGTCGCCGGTGTAATCGTAGAAGGAGCGGACATAGCCGCGTTGCGGGTCGGCGATCAGCCGGTCGGAATCGCCCTGGCCGCGCCAGTCGAGCGTGGCGACGCCGAGGCCGCGGTCGGTCAGGTTGCGGATGGTTTCGAAATATTTCTCGATGCACTCGTTGCGGCCGGGCAGCAGCACGACGGTGCCTTTCAGCGGCCGGGTGACCGCGGCAAACAGGCCGTAGCGGATCTTCTTGCCGTCGCGCGTGGTGAAAAAGCCGCCGGCGACATTTTGCGGCGGCGGATTGCCTGGCGTGGGATGGAAGAGATCCGTCATTAGGCGCTTGCGTCTTCGTGGTGTCTCACCCGGCAGGGCGTCGGCATGGTGATAGACGCCAATGGATGAAAAGCAAAGGGAGGACGCCAAGGGGGCGGACGAACAACAAGCAAGGCCGGAAGCAGCCTGCGGCGGCGTGCTTCCGGCCTCTGTCGATCCGGGAGGAAGGGACGTTACACCCGGTCGGCCTCGTCGCGGCGCTTTCATCCGGCGCCGCCTGGTTCTTTATCCTGGGGGCACTCTAGCGCCGGCCGGCTGAACGGGCGCCGAAGCAGCGGTTCATCTGCCGTTCATCGACGCCTCGATTGGCGCTCTTCAAAAATCCTTGAAATGCGCTTTTGCGCTCCCCAAATGTCGGATGCAGCCGCCGATGTCGGGGCTGCTGGTCCACCCGAAACGCCTTTCCAGGGTTTCGCACCGGCCACACGCAAACATGTTGCTCAACAGGAGAACACCTCATGCGTCACGTTGATTTTTCCCCGCTCTATCGCTCGACCGTCGGCTTCGACCGCCTGTTCACCATGCTCGACTCGCTGGCCCAGCCCGATGGCGCGCAGACCTATCCGCCCTACAACATCGAGCGCACCGGCGAGGACGCCTATGGCATCTCGATGGCGGTTGCCGGCTTCTCGGACGAAGAGATTTCGATCGAAGCCCACCGCAACGTGCTGACCGTCAAGGGTGAGCGCAAGGAAGAGGGCAATGGCGAAGGCTCCGAGCTGCTCTACCGCGGCATTGCCTCGCGTTCGTTCGAGCGCCGCTTCCAGCTTGCCGACCATGTCGAGGTCGTCGGCGCCACCCTGAAGAACGGCCTGCTTTTCGTCGACCTTAAGCGCAACATCCCCGAGGAGCTGAAGCCGCGCAAGATCGCGATTACCGCCTCTTCGGCCAACGCCAAGCAGATCGAGGCCAAGAACGCCGCGTGATCAAGAGGGCGGCGTCACAACGCCCAAGGTTGAAAGCGTCTCCTCCCGAGACGAAAGCGGCGCCGCGAGGCGCCGCTTTTTTTCGCCGCAGCCTCTGTCACCCCAACCGAAGAGTTCTGGCTCTTTTGCGGCGGGCGCCGTCTTCCCATGAAGGGCGATGTCTGATCTTTCGGCTGATTTTTCCCTGGCCCTAACGGCAACCATTGCGGTGACCTTCCTGCTGGCCGGCATCGTCAAGGGCGTTACCGGTATGGGACTGCCGACGTTGGCGATGGGGCTGCTGGGCACAATCATGCCGCCGGTCGCCGCGGCTTCGCTGCTGATCGTGCCGTCCTTCGTCACCAATATCTGGCAGCTGTTTGCCGGCCCGAGCTTCGGATGGATCCTCAGGCGGCTGTGGCTGATGATGGTCGGCATCGTCGCCGGCACGCTGGCCGGCTCATGGCTGCTGGCCAGCGACAATGTCAAATGGACGACGGCCGGCCTCGGGGCGGCGCTGATCGTCTATGCCGTCTATACGCTGCTGGCGCGGCAGTTGACGGTTCCCGCGTCAGCCGAGCGCTGGTCGTCGCCCATCGTCGGTTTCCTTACCGGCATCGTCACCGGCGGCACCGGCGTGTTCGTCGTGCCCGCTGTACCTTACATTCAGGCGCTGGGCTTGAGCCGTGACGATCTGATCCAGGCGCTCGGCCTGTCCTTCACCGTGTCGACGATCGCGCTCGCTGCCGGCCTTGCCTCGCACGGCGCGTTCCAGGTCGGGCATGTCGCCATGTCGTCGCTGGCGGTTGCGCCGGCCTTGCTCGGCATGTGGCTCGGACAGTTGCTCCGGCAGCGGATCAGCCCGGCGACCTTCCGGCGCTGGTTTCTTATTTTCCTGATCTTGCTTGGCCTCGAGCTTTTGGCGCGGCCTTTCCTTGCTTAGCGATCGGTGCCGGTTGCGAGAACGGCCTCGACGTTTTGCCGGTGGACGGGCTCGTACAGCGCGAAGTACTCGACCGCGCCCGTGGCGAATATGTCGGCGCCGCAGGTTTTCAGATCCTGCTTCGCAAGATCAGGCTCACGCCGGCAGCGAAGCAGTTTTTGAACGTAGGCTTGCGTCGCGGCGATGAGGCCTTTGTCGTAGCCGCCTCGCTCAATCGCTTCGAGCGAGCCGTGATTGGGCAAGATGCGGTCTATCGACCAGCCGGCCATGCGTTCGAGATCGACCAGATGTTGCGCCAGCCGATCCGCCTCGCTGACATAGGTGATCGGATCCTCCAGCGTGTCGCCCGCCAGGAGCAGGCCGGTTTCGGGCATGAACAGCACCGTGCCGTCATGGCTGTGGATTTCGACCTGACGCAGTTCGACGGCGATCGATCCAACGGCGAGGTCAAGACTGCCTGCGAAGGTCCTGTTCGGCAGCACGAGAGGCTTGATCGGTGGAACACCGCTTTCGATCTCAGCCCGGTTGTTCGCGAGCGCCGAGGCGGTGAGCGTGTTGGCGATAATCTCGCAATCCTGAAACACCTCATTGCCGGCAATATGATCGTCATGCCAGTGGCTGAGCACGACTCGGATCGATGTTGCGCCCATGTCTTCGAGCGTCTGCCTGATGAAGCGCGCGTGAGGCAGCGAAATATGCGTGTCGTAGACAAGCGCCTGCGAGCCATCGACGATCGCATACGTGAAGATT